>JAFPUF010000104.1 GCA_017395545.1 Treponema sp.
GTTTCTGGCTGAAGTCCGCAATGAACTCAGCTGGTTTTTCTGCAGTCTGAGGAATTACGACATCACAGTAGAACCAGTATTTCCACGGCTTTCCGGCAATCGGACGTGACTCAAGGCGGTTCATGCTCAGGTTTGCCTCTTTGAAGATTCCGAGTGCGTCATAAAGGGCACCTGCCTCGTTCTTTGTGGTGAAGACGAAACTTGCCATGTTCGGCTTCTGCTCGCTCCACTGTTTGAGAGGCTCCTCGACATGATTTGCTGCAATCACGACAAAACGTGTGTAGTTGTTCTGCTCGTTCTGGATTCCCTCTTTGAGCACTTCAAGACCGTAAATTGCGGCGTTGCGGGCGTTACAGATTGCAGCGTTTTCGGTTGAGCCTTTTTCGGCTACGAGACTTGCGGCTGTCGCTGTTGAAACTGTGTCCACGGCATTCCATTTCTGGCTTCTGAGGAAATTAGAGCACTGGCTTAAGCCCTGGGGATGAGAGTAGACATTTTTGATTGTTTCGAGAGTTGCACCCTTAACGCCCAGAAGCGAGTGCTGAATGCGCAAAGTGAGTGCTCCGACGATTGAAATGTCTTCGTACCGGGTGAGGTTGTCGTAGTTATTGTAAACTGAGCCAGCCGTAGAGTTTTCGATCGGGACCATGCCGTATTCAGCCTTTCCATCGACTACAGCCTGAAAAATCTCGTCGAAAGAATCGACAGTCTGGGCTTCTACAGAATCCTCAAAGAAATTTTCGATTGCCTGCTCGGCATACGCTCCCTTCATGCCGGAGAAAACGCAGACCGGCTTTTTGTGAGTGATTTTTTCTTCATTTGCCTTTTTCTGAGACTCAGCCGAGCGTATGTGAGCGACTTCTTTTCCCATGACAGGAGCAAGAGACTCAATATCGCGCATGATTTTGTCGAACTGGGCAGGATAAAGTGCCTGTGCTGCATCAGAAAGCGCCTGCTCAGGGTGACAGTGAACCTCAACGATAATACCGTCAGCCCCTGCCGCAATCGAAGCGAGAGCCATCGGAGGAATTTTGTCACGCACTCCAAGCGCATGGCTCGGGTCAACAATGATTGGAAGGTGAGTCATGCTTCGGAGAACAGGAATTGCGCTCAAATCAAGGGTGTTTCGTGTTGCCTTTTCGTAAGTTCGGATACCTCGCTCACAGAGAATAACACGGTCAGTACCGGAAGAAAGAAGATATTCCGCGCTCATGAGCCATTCTTCGATAGTAGCTGAAAGACCTCGCTTTAAGATGACAGGTTTTCCGAGTGCGCCGAGCCGTTTGAGAAGCTCGAAGTTCTGCATGTTGCGTGCTCCGACCTGATAAACATCAACATAATCCTTCATTACAGGAATGTATTCGCTTGCAACAATCTCAGTGACGACAGGAAGACCGTATTTTTCGCCGGCTTCCTTGAGATACTTTAAGCCTTCTTCACCAAGCCCCTGGAAAGAATAAGGAGAAGTACGCGGTTTGTAAGCGCCTCCACGAAGCATAGTCGCTCCGCTTGCAGCCACTGCCTTAGCCGCATCGAGCATCTGCTGACGGCTCTCAACTGCACATGGACCTGCAATCGAAACAAGGCGGCTGCCTCCGACACGGATAATCTGCCCGCGGTTGTTCGGAATTTCTACGATAGTGTTCTCAGGCTTGAATTCTCGTGAAGCCATTTTGTAAGGCTTGGAAATCGGAATGACCTTCTCGACACCCGGAAGAACCTCAACTTCACGGACATCCATGGCAAGTTTTCCGACAGCAGCAAGGACTGTGCTTTCTTCGCCCTTAACTTCGTTTATTTTGAAAGAGTGTCCTTTGAGGACAGACTTGATATTGCTTTTTTCGCTTTCGCTTACGCCGTTTTTAAGTACGATAATCATAGAGCGGAGTATATCAAAAAACTGTAAAAAATGCTATAATCTGCCAGTATGTCAGTCACAAGCGAGCAGCTGATTCCACTTTCAGCTCACATTTCTTATCTTCGTATGCCGACAAACATCGGCTTTCTGCATCTTGAATCTGAAAAAGACGGCGACTGCATTTATCTGGTCGATTCTGGAAACGATGAGACGACCGGCATGCGGATTCTTGACTTTATAAAAGAGAATTTTCCAGAAAGCTCACTTCGTGCAATTCTGAACACTCACAGCCATGCAGATCATTGCGGCGGAAACTCTTATCTTGTCCGCCAGACCGGATGCGAAGTCTGGGCTTCAAAAGGTGAGGCCTATCTTATGGAATTTCCGGACATTGAGACTCAGCTTGTCTGGGGAGGAACCCCGATTCACGACATCCGCTCAAAATATCTTCTTGCAGAGGCCTGCCGGGTTTCAAAAGTTTTCAATGGTGAGGAAGAAATTTTACTTCCCTGCAAAGAAGGAAATATCTCCGTGCAGGTTATCAGTCTGCCTGGTCATTATGTCGATCAGGTCGGCTTCCTGTTCACCGATACCGACGGAAAAAAAGTCTGCTTTGCGGGTGATGTTCTTTCAGGGCGTAATTCAATAAAAAAACACTGGATTCAGTATCTCCTTGACGAAACAAAAACAAAAGAATCTTTAATGAAGATTTCAAAACTCGAGGCTGACTTTTTCATTCCCGGTCACGGAGATATCGTCAATGCTGTCGAAGGAATTGCCGAACTTAACCTTCTTGCGATTCTTGAAACAGAAGATATGATTCTTGATGAACTCAAATCTCCGAAAACGATGGAAGAACTTTTAAAAGCCGTCGCAGACCGCAGTAACATCACCTTAAAAACGAGCCAGTTTTGTTTAATCGGAAGCACGCTCCGTTCTTATGTAAGCGGTCTTTACGAGTCCAAAAAAATTGACTACTCAATCGAAGACAACCGGATGCTCTGGCGAAAAATCTAAGGAAGTGCTAATGAACTGCCCCTGGATTCCGATAATCAACATATAGAAAAAAATAATTTTCTTTATGAGGGGTAAAACATGATTCGTGGCTGGTATATCGGTTCAAGCGGAATGAACGCTCAGCAGAACAGACTCGACACTATTGCAAACAACCTGGCCAATGTTGATACGGCCGGCTTCAAACGGGACGAGACTTCTACAAAAACATTCTCAGAACTTTTGCTGAGACGAACTGAGGCTGACGGTGTTTACAAGACACCTTTTGGCTCTGCAGATGCAGCCCCGATTATTGGAAAAATCGGTCTCGGCGTTGAGACTAACGAAAATTTCACGGTCTTCGAGCAGGGCTCTTTCCGCGGAACGAATACGAACACTGATATGGCTCTGGCAGGCGAGGGCTTTTTTGCCGTAGAAACGCCGGGCGGTGAACGCTACACACGAAACGGAAACTTTATTCTTGGAAAAGAAGGAATCCTCCTTACAAAAGACGGCTATCCTCTTCTTGGTGAAAACGGTGAAATCCGCGTTCCGGATGATAAATTCATCGTTAATGAAGACGGAATTGTCACGACAAAAGACAATGAGGTAATCGACAGAATTAAAATTGTCCGCTTTGATAACGAACGCTACCTCAAAAAAATGGGAAATTCACTCTGGTCATCAAACAATATTTCCGGAGAAGCATACATCGCAGAAGGTATGGAACGACCGAAAATGCTTCAGGGCTACATGGAGACCAGCAATGTAAATGTCGTGAACGAAATGGTCAAGATGATTGAGGTGAACCGCGCTTACGAGGCAAGCCAGAAGACAATCCAGAGCGAGGACAGCATGATGCAGACTCTCTGGAACAAAGTCGCACTGTCACGCTAAACTTAATTCGAAAACCAGTTTTCAATGACCGCCCACTCTTTAAGGAGCCGGGCGGTTTTTTCTTTTGCAACTTTCTGAAGAACCGGGTTGTCGTTCCGTCTGTCGGGGTGGTAGTACATCAGTTTTTCACGGTAGATTTTTTTTGCCTCATCGAACCCTGCATTTTCAGGAATTCCGACAAAACTAAGGGCTTTTTTTACTTCTTCAGGGATTATTTTTGTTATTGGGGCAGGTGTTCTTATTTTTTCCCGTGGAATCCTTATGCCTGTCTGATTTTTTTTATTTTCAGAAGTTCTGGAGGCTTCTTTTTTAGGAGAGGCGTTTTCATTTTTTTCTGGATTCTTTTTTTCTTCTTTCGGGATATAAAAAAACTGGACTTCGGGAGAATCTTTACTGGTTTCCGGGAGTTCTCCCGTTCTAAGTGCTTCGCTGAGCAGATCGCCCAGCTTATCGTACATTGTCATTTGTTATCCACAGAAAGGCACAGATTTCCACAGATTTTTGTATTTCAGATTTTAATTAAAAAACATTTAATCTGTGATAATCTCTGTGTTAATCTGTGGTTAAATTTTAGCAACATTCAAAGAGAACACTGATTAATTCTCCATTGAATTAATCAGTGTTTCCTTAGATTACCGTTCCGGATGGAATTACTGCACCTTTTCGGATTACGATGATTCCGTCAGAACTGTAGAATGAGATACCGCTTTCAAGTCTGTTCTCTCCGTCAGGATAAGACTTTCCGTCGACATTGATTCTTACATTGTCGCCGATTGCAGCATCTTTGTCGATGATGGCCTTTGCGATTTTGCAGTTTTTTCCGATACCGATATTCGGCTTTCCTGCTTTTTTGTTGTCGTCTTTTGTTTCTTCATTTTCGTAGAAGTCAGCGCCCATCGTGATAACGCCGTTAAGTTCACAGCCCTCATTGATGACTGTTCGGACACCGATTACGGATTTTGTGATGTTCTTTGCGTTGATGACCATACATCCTTCTGAGAGAATGCTGTTCTCAATGTGCGGAGCGCCGTTGATTTTTGGCGGCGGAAGGTTTCGCATGTGAGTGTAGATTGGAGCATCAGCGTCGTAGAAGTTGAACGGAGGAATGTCGTTCGTGAGGTCGAGGGTAGAGTTGTAGAAGCTTCGGATTGTACCGATATCTTCCCAGTAACCGTTGAAGATGTATGAATTGACCTTCTTGTTTTTGATTGAGCGCGGAATGATTTCCTTGCCGAAGTCAGTGAAGGAGTTGTCGAGGGCTTCCTCCATTGTTTTTGCGTTGAAAATGTAGATACCCATTGATGCGAGGTATTCTTTTTCTGGAGGAAGGTCACCGCGTGCTTTTTCAGGAATTTTCCAGTTGCCACTTTTGAGGACGTCTACCGAAGGTTTTTCTATGAATTCTGTGATTGCCTGTTTTGAGTCAATCTTCATGATTCCGAAACCTGTTGCGTCACGCTCGTTTACTGCTGTCGTTGCGATTGTGATGTCAGCACCACTCTTGATATGGCTGTCCATGAAAGCCTTGAGATCCATACGGTAGAGCTGGTCACCTGAAAGGATGATGTAGTGGGTCGGATTCTGAGACTTGAAGTGGATGAAGTTCTTGCGTACTGCGTCGGCGGTTCCTTCAAACCAGCCTGAGTGTTCCAGAGTCTGCTCAGCGGCCAGAATTTCGACGAAACCTTTTGAAAAACGGTCGAAATTGTATGAATTTGTGATGTGATGATGAAGGGAAGCTGAGTTGAACTGTGTTAAAAGATATATTTTTCTGTAACCAGAGTTAATGCAGTTTGAAATCGGGATGTCTACGATGCGGTATTTTCCGCCGAACGGAACTGCCGGTTTTGAACGCTCTTTTGTAAGCGGGTAAAGACGTGTTCCTTTACCGCCGCCCAAGATGATTGCTAGAACTCGAGGTTCATTTGAATGTGCCATAGTTGATGCTCCTGAAAAAAAATGAGATATTTAGGTTTAATCTTATCTTTAAATGATAAACCCAAATATCTCTTATTGCAAATAGAATTTTAGATGAATCTTAGTTAAATTTCTTTACTGCCCTGCTCGGGAACGGAACGCTTATGTCGGATCCTGGAACTGTGACGGGTTTGTACTCTTTCCAGGCTTCTTCGACAGGAAGCAGAAGCCGTTCTTTCGGGTATTTGTTCCACTGCCTGATCCCGAGTGTCATCGCAAGGTCAAAAGAGTCCTGCGGAACCGTGATTTCGAGCGGGATCCAGTTCTTTCCGTTCTGATGAACGAATTTTCCGCTTCCGAAGATTCTCTCAGCCTCAGCCTTAGAAACTCCTGAGTCGTAAGCCATGTAAATGTGCCCGGGAATCGTGATGAGGGCCGTTGAAACACCGAGAGCCTCAAGCATTGAGCAGTTTAGGATTGAAAGATCGTCGCAGTCGCCGCCATAGTAGAGAAGCGTCTGGTATGGGAACTGCAAAAAGTCGATGCTTTCAACGTCTGAAGTTGAGAATACGCTTGAAGGGTCAAGAACATAGTTTATTCCGTAAGACTTGAGGACTTCGTAGACTGCCTTTGCATATGTGTGGTTCGGAGCCGCTTTCTGACCGATTGTGTCCTTGAGGGCGAGCGTAATCTGGCGGGCAAATCGTTCTGCCGCACCGTCTTTTGCCGAAATGAATGCAGCCGCCTGACGGTCGTCCTTCCATGACATAGAGTTTCTCGTAAGGGTCTGGAGAGGAAGTGTCTGTCTGAAGGTTGTTGTCGAGCCGAGGTTTTTGTAGGTTACGGTAAGTTCTGCCTCACTCGTCTTATTCTGAAGCTGCGAAAGAATTCCTTCGTTGAAGAATGCAGTGAGCTTTGCGTCGAAATTTTCGCCCGGTTTGATTCTGTCGTAAGAAGCAATGACTTTCGGGGCAGACATGAACTGCTCGATAAATACGGAAACCTCAATATCCGTGATGTCTGTCTTTTCGATGTTCGTGAACGAAACCTGACCGAAACTGTTCTCATCGTATCGTGCGTAGAAAATCGGGAAGATTGATTCTGTCTCGTAATTATCAATGGCGATTCCTGTCGATGACGAAAGAACTTTTGTAAGGTTTATGCTGATTCCAAGTCCCAGTTCAAGCGTGCTGAAAAAATTCTCCGGCTTTGTGTAGTAGCTTTTATATCCGGTGAAAAGAGAGGCTTTCAAAGTTGGTGAGATATAGAAATTTCCTGAAAGCCGTGCTCCGAGAGAAATGCCGCTTGTGCTCTCAAGTTCAAGGTCTGAGTCCTCCGGGAAGAACCAGATTCCGCCGTATCCTTCGAGCGACGCCGAGAGTCTGTCGCTGATTCTGTAATTGTAGCCTGCTGCAAAATCAAAGTCATAAACTTTCATTCTGTCGAGACCTTCCGCAGAAAGAAAGAAAGGGCTCGCCTGCAGGGAGAAGTAGACTTCGTCACGCTTCCTGAGGTTGAAGGTGCTGAAATCAAGTGAGAGGGTGCCTCCGAGCGCGCTGTCGAATTCATCTGAAAATGTAATTCCATAAGCCGGAAGCAGTCTTGCTGAAAATTCAAGCGCAGAAATCTGGTATGAGAAAATCAGAAGAAGAAATGTGAAAAAGAAAGGTCGTTTGAACTTCATTTTTCTTCCCCCTTATCGGCCGAGAAGGGCACTGATATTCTCAAGTCCTTTTTTTGCAGTCTTGTTGTCAGGACTTACTTTGAGAACCTGGTTGTACTGGCTTTCTGCCGCCTGATAATTCTTTTCGAGCATGTAGACGTTTGCAAGGTTGTTCATCGATGCGACGTTGCCTTTTGCGATTCCCTTGTTGAATTCTGCTTTGGCGTTCGCATACTGTCCTGCCCTGACATAGGCAAGTCCGAGTTTGTTCGGATCTCCGGAAGCCTTTGCGCGTTTGATGACGACGGCAAGATCCGTGTTCTCGTAGTCTTCGACGGCTTTCTTCATGAGTGCCTGAATCGTTTCCTGAGAAGGTTTTTTGAGGGCTGAGCCTTTTCCTGTGTAGACTGCAGGCGGGTAACTTATCCATGCGTCGTGCGTGTCATATGGAACTGCGGCGCTTTCTGCTGCTGCGTTGTATTTTTTGACGAGCTCAGCGCCTTTTGCACGGCTTTTTGCGAATCCGTTAGGGAATTCTTTCATGGAAAGGGCAAAGTAAACTGTGTCTTCGCCTTCGATTATGTTGTCTTTGCTCGCGAAGTGATTTTCTGCTGCTGTCGGACGGATTCCAGTGTTGATGAGAACGAGGAAGTCATCGTCGAGGGCGAGGAAACCTGTTCCGACGCCGGTTGATTCAAGACATGAAGCATAGAGAATACCGATTTCATCGAGATCGCCTGAAGAGAAGTCCATTGTCTGGAGCGGATACTGAATGTAGTCGGTCTCTTCGCTGAGGTGGAATTTTACGTATGGAGTCTTTTTGTCGCCGGAATCAACGAGACCTGAGTTTTTGAGTGCCTCAGCCATTGCCGCAGCAAACTGGAGGTTGCGGTTCATTCCAGAAGTGAGGTAGTTTCGTGCGATTCCTGAGACATATTTTGCATATTCAAGGATTTCAGGAGTGTCAGGAGAAATGTATGCAGCAAGGGATTCTGCATTTCCCCATGCGAAAGAGTTACGGTTGCTGACTGAAAGCGAGACCGGCTGAATTGAAGTTTTCTTTTTGCCGAGGATTTCGTACTCAATGACGAGGTTTCCTGAAAGCATTCCGTTTTCACTGAAGTTGAGAAGGTCAGGAGAGAAATCGACTGTGAGCGGAATTTCGACGGACTGCATTCGGCGGATAGTTGAGACCGGTTCGCTCTTCAATGCACTTGAAGTGTAGTTTCCGGCCGTAAAGCTGACAGTGACGTTTTTTGCCTCTGCGCTCTCACCGTTTGTTACGACAGCCATTGCGACCGGAGAAGTTTTGTAGAGTGACATGTAAAGAGGGTAGACGTTGTAATCCTGCTTGATTGAAGCAAAACATGCGCTCTTTGATGATTTTGTGGTCGAGAAGTTGATTTTGAGTGCAAGACCCGCGAACGGACCTGAGAGAATAGGATCTCCGCCCTTTGAATTGCATGAAATGTATCCGCCGTTTGCACAGAGTGTCAGTGTCGGGGTAAAACGGAAACCTGCCTCACCGTAGCCGCGCCAGTACATGTCTGATGCAGATTCGTTTCCGTCATCGGTCTTGAATGAATAGCTGCACAATCCGACTGCGCCGCCTGCTCCGAGATAGAGCCTTGAGAAAAGATTCTGGTAGAGGCCGAGTCCAACGCCGCCGTTCAGGAAAGTGATGCTGGAGTCAAGGTTTTCAGGAGTCTCGATTATGCCGCCTCCTTCAAAACCGACCGTTACGAGATTGAAAAGCTGAAGGTCTGCCTGAACTGTTCCACCGTATGCCGTTTTGTAATATTTCTGTGAGGGGAAATAGACCTGAGGGTTGAGCCTGAGCTGAAAGTCAGCAGCAGAAACTGTACTCGTGATAAGGAAAGATGCGGTCAACGCATAAAAAACTTTTTTAATCATAAAAAGTACTCCATTCATCTAAGACTTTACTTATTTTTTAGAGTATAACGCAAGAATTTAATTTTGTCTTGAAAAAAAAGCTTCTCAATAAAAAATTGCTCACCTTTCTTTTTTTAATTTTTAGGTTTATAATGATTTTTATGAAATCAATCACACGACTCTGCTTCTCGGCATTATTTTCTTTTTCTTTTGTCCTGAATCCAGTTTTTTCGCAGTCAGATACTAATCCTGATTCCGATAATTCTCCTCAAACCGAAGACTTTGATTCCGTCCTTAACCTTGAAGATGAGAAATCTTCTTCCGTAAACGAGTCCCTGCAGAGAAACCTTACTATAATAACCGCCCTGCAGCCATTAAATCTTGACCCGCACACTGCAAGCTATGCAAGCGAGGCTCAGATTCTTGATTCCCTTTATGAGGGGCTTTTTTCTTATGACCCGAAGAATCTCGATCCGCTTCCTGCAATCGCCGAAAGCTATAAAATTTCCCGTGACAAAAAACGCTGGACTTTCACTCTTCGTGAAAACATCACGTTTTCCGACGGTGAGAAAATCACTGCTTATTCCGTAAAAAACGCATGGCTGAGCCTTCTGCGTACTCCGAACGCTCCTTATGCTTCAATGCTCGACTGCATCAGGGGAGCATCTTCTTTCCGCGAAGGAAAATCTTCTGAAAACGATGTCGGAATCACTGCCAGAAACGACAGAACTCTGGTCGTCACGCTTAATTCTCCGACTGCACATTTCTCAAAACTTCTGTGCCATCACGCATTTTCTGTCTGTAAGGTTAAATCTGATGGATTCACTGACACGCTCGTTTTCAGCGGCGCATTCACAATAAGGGAGCGGGGGGAGACTTCCATAATTCTTTCAAAAAACGAAAAATACTGGGGTGCAAAAAGCGTTCATATTCCTCAGATTACGATAAAACAGTCAAACGAAATAAAGGACAATTCCTGGAGTTACAACGACGGCTCCTCAGACTGGCTTTCCGGAATGTTCGATACAAACGCCCTTTTAAATAAAAATGCCCTGAGAATTTCAGCGATATTCGGAACTGAATTCCTGTTTTTCTCGTGCAAGAACAAGCCCTGGAACGACGCCGACTTCAGAAATGCACTTTTGACGGCTGTCCCATGGGAGACTTTGCGTAAAACCGGTCTCGTAAAGGCCACGACCCTTATCTATCCTCTGGCCGGCTATCACGGAGTCGAGGGAATCACCGAAACTTCGATTGACGACGCAAAAGAAATGATGGCGGACGCGCGGAAAAAACTCGGCTATTCACAGGACGAAAAAATTACTGTAACTTTCGGAATCTCTTCTCAGTCCGAACGGCAGAAGAATCAGGCAGAAATTCTGAAAACTGCATGGGAGCCGCTTGGTGTCGAGCTTAAAATCCAGACTACGCCGGAAGACCGCTATGTAGACTCCATTTCCGGCTGGAATGCAGATATTTTTTCTTATTCATGGATCGGAGACTTTGCTGACCCGATCGCTTTCCTTGAGCTTTTCAGGAAAAACTCAACGCTTAACCCTTCGAAGTGGCAGAACGACAAATTCGAGGAGCTGATTCAGAAGGCAAACGAAACGAACGACAACACTGAGCATTACAGGCTTCTGGCACAGGCCGAGCAGCTTCTTCTTGATTCCGGAGAAGTGATTCCTGTTTCGCACTCGATAAGCCTTCACGCCGTAAACCTGAGCCAGATTGGGGGCTGGTACGTGAATGCGCTTGATATCCATCCTTTCAAATATCTGTACTTCAAGGAAATAAAGGTCGAGACCGCACCGAATGTGATTTAGAACAATCCTCTGTTTTTGTTGCAGACTATTTTTTCTCTTGCCGGTCTGCAACTTTTTTTATTATATTTTGTTTTTAGGATTGAATTAAAAATAATATCTGGAGAAAAATAAATTGAATATAGAAGAACTTGCTGCGGAGAGCGTTGCGGAATCTGATTTTCCGAAGGTTATTTCTTCCGAACTGATGCGCAATCCCGACAATTTTTACAAGATGGCGTTCGAATTCCAGCAGATAATGATGGTTTATGAGAGCGCAATCAAGCAGATTGAGACAAAACTTGACATCCTTAATAAAGAAAATAAAGTTTCCGGAAGAAGGAATCCAATCGAGACAGTAAAATCCCGCATCAAAACACCACAGAGCATAGCGTCAAAACTCGAAAAAAAGCACCTCCCGGTCAATTTTGATTCTATGATTGAGAACCTTCACGATATCGCCGGAGTCCGTGTAATCTGCCCGTATATTTCCGATATCTATTCCGTGAGGGACATGCTTTTAAAACAGCCTGACATCACGCTTCTCGAAGAAAAAGACTATATCAAGAATCCGAAAGACTCGGGCTACAGAAGCCTTCATCTTGTAATCGAAGTGCCGGTTTATCTTTCTGAAAGCACTCATCAGGTAAAAGTTGAGGTCCAGCTCCGTACGATTGCAATGGATTTCTGGGCCAGCCTTGAGCATGAGCTTCACTACAAAACGAATACGCGCGTTCCAGAGAGCGTCAGAAGGGAGCTTTTCCGCGTTGCAGAGACGATAGCAATGACAGACCGCGAGATGGAAGAAATAGCAATTGAACTTCAGAACTTAGACTAATATAATTTATGTATGTCTAATTTCATCAACGAAAATACGCTCTTTATTCTTGATTCATATGGTCTTATTTACCGTGAATATTTTGCCTTTATTTCCAGGCCCCTTACAAATTCAAAAGGGGAGAATGTCTCTGCCGTATTCGGCTTTTTCAGGAATCTCCTCACAATTTTAAAAACTTACCGGCCTCAGTATCTTGTTGCGGCAATGGACTCAAAGACCGCGACTTTCAGGCACGAGATGTACGCCGAATACAAGGCAACCAGACCTAAAACTCCAGAAGACCTGCATGCCCAGATTCCTTACATCGAGGAAATTCTTTCCCTGCTCGGAATTCCGGTAATCCGCCGGGACGGTTACGAGGCTGATGACGTTATCGCCACCCTGGCAAAAAAATGCGAGAAAGAGGGGCGTAACTGCATTATTCTGAGCGCAGACAAAGACCTTCAGCAGCTCACAAATGAACATATCCACTGCATGAAGCCCGATAAAACACAAATCTGGGCGGAACTTGATGAGACAGGAGTTGAGAAAGACTGGGGCGTGCCGGCTTCAAAACTTCTGGACCTTCTTTCCCTTATGGGAGATGCCGCCGACAACGTTCCGGGCGTTAAGGGAGTCGGACAGAAAACGGCCGTAAAGCTTCTTTCTGAATATGGCACTCTCGAAGGCATTTACGAACATGCTTCAGAAATAAAAGGCGCTCTGGGCGAAAAAATCCGTTCAGACCGGGAAAACGCATTCTTCTCCAAAAAACTTATCACGCTCTGTACCGAAGTCCCGGATTTGTGCGGTATTGACGAGTGTTCTTCCAAAAATCTGAATTATGCCGCAGCCGCTGAAAAAATGAGCGCCCTTGAAATCCGTGCGATCGCAAGGGATTTCCGGGAAATGTCCGCTTCGGCTCCGCTCAGTGGCCACGCTTCGACTCCGCTCAGCGAACGTGCTTCGGCTCCGCTCAGTGACAGCGCTTCGGCTCCTCAAGTTACGAAAAATCATGGGAATTACAGGGCCATTACTGATGGTGTGGAGCTTTCATCGTACATCGATACGCTTCTTTCTTCTGAAAAACCTGTTTTTGCATTTGATACGGAGACCGATGCCCTCGATACATACACCGCAAACCTTCTGGGATTCTCGATTTCTTACGAAAAAGGGAGCGGAGTTTATGTTCCGCTTGCGACCGGCGGGGATTTGTTTTCAGCGGGTGTTGGAGTTCAGAAAAAGGAGGCCTTGGATCAGATAAGGCGGCTTTTTTTGAGTGAAAAATCCACGATTATCCTTCACAACGCCAAGTTTGATTTGAAAGTCCTTGATTCGCAGGGAATTGTCGATATTTCTGAAATAAAGGCGAAAGTCGCCGACACGATGATTGCAGCCTGGCTTCTTGAGCCTGACAGAAGCGGAAAGAACGCTTATTCCCTTGAGTATCTTTCAGAGACATATCTTCGCTTAAAAGGCATTGAGTTCGGTGAGATTGTCGGAAAGGGACAGAATTTTTCCGACGTTCCGCTGGAGACTGCAGCTTCATATTCTTCCGAAGACTCTGATTTTACCCTTCAGCTCTGGAATCTCTTTGAAGAAAAAATGCGGTCTGAAAATCTTCTGGAGCTTTTCTGGAATATGGAGATGAAGGTTCTCCCGGTTCTAGCTCTGATGGAAAAAGAAGGAATCCATATCGACCCGAATTACCTTAAGAACTATGCCCTCGAATTAAAGATTCAGCTGGATTCCATCGAAAAGGAGATTTATGCGCTTGCCGGGCACGAATTCAATATCGCGTCTCCGAAGCAGCTCGGCACAGTCCTTTTTGAAGAAAAAAAACTTCCTGTCGGAAAAAAGACCAAAACAGGCTATTCCACCGATACCAGCGTTCTTGAGGAACTTTCTGAACTTGACCCGCTCCCGGCGAAAATCCTTGAATACCGCGGAAAGGCAAAACTTCTCTCAACTTATGTCGAGACTCTGCCTGTGCAGGCGGATTCAAACGGAAGGGTGCACACGACCTTCATGCAGACCGGAACCGCCACAGGCCGTCTTTCTTCAAAAGATCCGAATTTGCAGAATATTCCTGTCAGAAGCGAGGAAGGCCGCAGAATCCGCACGGCGTTCACGGCCAGAAACGGAAAAGTCCTCGTTTCTGCCGACTATGCTCAGATTGAGCTTGTGGTTCTCGCGCATCTGTCTGGTGACAAAAATCTCTGTGAGGCTTTCCAGAACGAAGTCGATGTCCATAAATCGACGGCGAGCCTCATTTACGGAGTTCCGATGGAAAGCGTTACTCCTGAAATGCGCCGCAGTGCGAAAACCCTTAATTTCGGTCTTATGTACGGAATGGGGGCGTTCTCGCTTGCAAAAGACCTTGGAATCAGCCGCGCTCAGGCGAAAGATTTCATTGATAACTATTTTGAAGCATACAGCGGGGTAAAATCCTTTTTTGATGAGAATGTTCGCTCTGCTGAGGAAACAGGCGGAATCAGGACGATTTTTGATCGCCGCCGGAAAATCAATGCGATTAACAGCCGCAATAAAATGGAAAAAGAGGCCGCAGTCCGTGTAGCAAAAAATTCTCCGATTCAGGGAAGTGCCGCTGACATCGTTAAAAAAGCGATGATTGACGTGAGCGAGGCTTTGAAGGAGACAGGCCTGGACGCAAAACTTCTTCTTCAGGTTCACGACGAACTGATTTTTGAGTGCGCTGACGATGAAAAAACGGTTTCTGATACAATTGCGCTTATAAAAGACAAAATGGAGCATGCAGTCCGACTTCAGGTGCCTCTCAGAGTTTCCATTGAGTACGGAAAAAACTGGGGATGTTTCCACTGATGAGCATTGTTTGCGTTACGGGGCAGATGGCTGCCGGAAAAAACTATGTCTCTTCGCTTTTTGAAGAACAGGGATTTGTTTCCCTTGATTTAGACCTTGTCGCTCACGAAGCGATTTTGCTCTGTACGCCAGAAATTCTCGCTGTTTTTGGTGATGAGGCAAAAAAACGGGGTATTGTCCTTCTGAATGCTGACGGTACCCTTAACCGCAGGGCTTTGGGGCAGATTGTTTTTTCTGACAAAAATCTTCTCGCCCGGCAGGAAGCTATTGTTTATCCTAAAATAATTGAGCTCACTGAAAAATTTATCGGAGAAAACAGCGGAAAAAGCATAATTTTGAATGCGACCGTGCTTTACAAGACCCCTGAACTTCTGAAAAAGTGCGAAAAAATTTATTTCGTGAAGGCGAATCTCTTAAAAAGGCTTGTCCGCGCAAAAAAACGCGACAGAATGCCAGCCCGTCATATTCTTGCAAGGTTCAGAAATCAGAAAAATCTTTTTGATGAATACAGTCTCGCCGCAAAAGAATTCAATATTCCCATAGAGATAATAAAAAACTGAACAGAAAAAAACTTCCTTAAATTTTTCCTAGAAAAAATTTTACATTATTTCAATGTTGTTTTATAATTCTTGAATATGGACGCAAATTATTACGACTATCTTACCGGTTTGCCTACGATGACTTACTTCTTTGAGATTTCTGCGGCACGGAAAGAAAAAATTATAAAAAATTTCGGACAGCCAACCCTCATGTTCCTCACTCTCAGTGGAATGAAATCATACAACCAGAGGAAGGGTTTTTTTGACGGAAACGAATTCTTAAAGTCCTTTGCAAAACTTCTGGCACAGTACTTCGAAAACGAAAACTGCTGCCGTCTGGGAGGCGTTCATTTTGCGGTCATAGCAGACGACAGAAACATCAAGGAAAAGCTCCAGAAATTCATCGAAGAGAGCCGCCTCATAAATCCCGAAATCGAAACTTTCCCGCATGTCGGCATCTATCAGTATTCAAACGAAGATGTAAGTATAAACATTGCCTGTGACAGGGCAAAGCTTGCATGCGACACCCTAAAAAACGAGCGTTCATCCGGAATCGCATACTACGATCAGACAATACGCCATGCCGAAGAAAATCACCGCTATATTATCGAAAACCTTAACAAGGCAATTTCCGAGCGCTGGATTACGGTTTATTATCAGCCGATTGTGCGCGGCGTAAACGGAAAAGTCTGTGACGAAGAAGCGCTTGCCCGCTGGATTGACCCGGTAAAAGGCTTTCTTTCTCCAGCCGACTTCATTCCCGTTCTCGAAGAAGAAAAACTCATTTACAGGCTCGACCTCTACATGCTTGAGCGTGTACTTGAGAAAATGAAATATTTTCAGTCAAATGAAGTTCCGCTTCTTCCGCAGTCAATAAACCTTTCCCGCTCAGACTTCGAGTCCTGTGACATCGTTGAGGAAATCCGCACGAGGGTGGATCTCTCAGGCATTCCCCGAAGCAAAATCACAATCGAAATCACTGAGAGCATAATCGGCGGTGACTTCGACTTCATGAAAAGACAGATTATCCGTTTCAAGGAACTGGGATTTCCGGTCTGGATGGACGATTTCGGTTCCGGCTATTCTTCGCTCAATGTTCTCCGGGAGATTCCTTTCGATGTCATCAAATTCGATATGAGTTTCATGCGGAATTTCGACAAAAAGGACAACGGAAAGGTAATTCTCGCTGAGCTTATGAAAATGGCCTTCGCACTTGGAGTGGACACCGTTTGTGAAGGCGTCGAGACCGAGGAGCAGATTCAGTTTCTGCGTGAAATCGGCTGCTCGAAGATTCAGGGCTACTACTACGGAAAGCCGATTCCTTTTGAGACGGTCATTGAAAACCTGAACGACGAAAAATCCCTTGGCTTCGAGAATCCTGACGAAACTTTCTATTACGATGCTGTCGGACGGGCAAACCTTCAGAACTTAAATGTAATCAGTTACGGAAACGAAGGGGACTTCAACAATGTGTTCAATACGATTCCTCTGGCAGTCCTTGAAATTTCCCCCGAGTCATCCAGCTATGTGCGCACGAATCAGGCATACAGGAATTTCTTCAAGCGCTTTTTCGGCTTCGGAATTACAAGCGCAGAAATTTCCATCAAAACGATTATGGAAAGCGGCGGTGCGGCATTTTTCAACAGTGCCCTGGAAGTCGCAAAAGACGGAAAAAGAATGTTCGTCGATGAGACTCTGCCCGACGGTTCAATCGCAAACTATTTTATCAGAAAACTTGCGGAAAACCCTATCAAAGGAAAAACGGCTCTCGCAGTCGGTGTCCTCTCAATCAGGGATGCGGAAAAAGGTGCGACCTACGAGAATATTGCGAAAGCTCTGGCAACGGACTATTTTGATCTTTACTATGTAAACCTTGAGACCGAGGAATTCACGCAGTATTCTTCAAAACTCGGCGAAGAGATGATGACAACCGAACGGCACAGCGAAAACTTCTTTGAGCTGGCAAGAAACGAAGCCCTCAAATATCTGTACGAAGAAGACCAGCAGATGTTCGTAGAGGCTTTTACAAAAGAGAATGTTTTAAAAGAACTCAGTGAAAACGGAACTTTTGCGATTACATACAGGCTTGTTTCCGAAGACAAAACGCCTTTCTATGTCAACATGAAGGTTATGCGGATGCAGAAAGAGAGCAAATACATCATCGTTGCGGTTGGAAATGTTGACGCACAGATGAAACAGCGTGAGGCTCTCGAACAGGCACGCCAGGAGCAGACTCTTTATTCAAGGCTCATGTCTCTTTCGGGCGATTTTCTTGCGATGTATGTGGTTGACCCGAAAAACGAAGATTTCACAGAATATTCATCAGTCAGTCTTTACGGCGAACTTCAGCTTCCGAAACACGGAACAGGTTTTTTCTCAGAGACCAGAAAGAATGCAGAAGCCGTGCTGCATCCCGAAGACATCGAATATTTCAAGGAAAACTTCACGAAGGAAAATGTTCTTTCAGAAATCAAAAAGAAAGGAATTTTCACTCTGCATGCCAGAATCATGCTCGGCGGAGAATACAGACCTTACAGCACAAGAATTTCGATGGTCAAGGAAAACGGCGAAGACAAGCTGATTGTCGGAACAAGACTGTAGCATAAGGTCATAAAATCTGAAAACCTTAGAAAATCCTTGAAAATACTTGAAAAATCTTTCTTTTCTCTGTAATATTTTTTCCTGTACCGGGGTGCCGGCTTTACGTTTGGCTGAGAACATACCCGCAGAACTTCGTATGAGGTTCCAACCTGATCCGGATAATACCGGCGGAGGAAGACATGAAAAAGTCTCTCGTTATCTTCACATCTTTTTTAGTATCATCATTTTTGTTTTCTGGCTGTAACAGGTCATCTAAAAACACAGTTTCAAACCAGCCCGAAGAAATTACCGTTTACACTTACGACAGTTTTATTTCTGAATGGGGACCCGGCCCAAAAATTGCCGAAAAGTTCGAAAAATCTTCCGGCATAAAAGTAAATTTCGTTGACTGCGGGGACGGCGTTCAGCTTTTGAGCCGCGCAATTCTTGAAAAAAACAATGTTCAGGCTGACATAATTCTGGGACTCGATAACAATACGGCTCCAAAGGCAATTTCTCAGGATATTCTTTCTTCTTACAAACCAAAGAATTCAGAATCTGTAATTCCCGAGTCTCTGTTCTCTCAGCTCGGAGAGTCAAATCTTCTTACTCCTTATGATTACAGCCACTTTGCGCTTATTTTTAACACACAGTCAAATTTGCCGGAACCGAAAAGTCTTTCTGATTTAACAAATCCGGTCTACAAAAATAAAATCATCCTCATGGATCCGAGAACCAGCACTCCGGGACTTGGTTTTGTTGCCTGGACCCGCTCAATTTTTTCTGATGACGATTCTTTCATAAATTTCTGGACACTTTTAAAATCAAACCTTCTTACGATGGCACCGGGCTGGAGTGCAGGTTACGGCCTTTTTACGGCCGGCGAGGCTCCTCTTGTAATCAGTTACACCACAAGTCCTGCCGCAAACCTTGAGTACGACAAAATCGATTACTACAAGGCCCTTGTTTTTGATGAAGGCCACTACATTCAGGTTGAGGGAGCCGGCATTCTCAAAAACGCTCCTCACCGAAAGGCTGCTGAACTTTTCATGGACTTTTTGATTTCAGAAGAGGCTCAGTCAGAACTCCCGCTCACACAGTGGATGTATCCTGCGAACTCGCTTGTCGTGCTTCCGGACTGCTATGAAAAGGCTGCCGTCATTCCTGCAAAAACAGTTACTACTGACGTCGAAAAACTTGATTCTGTGGTCGAAAAAGTAATGACGCTCCTCCAATAGCCCGGTCTAAAATCGTGCAGAATTTACTTGCTGTGAGCGCTTTCACCGTTTTTCAGGCTCTCTGTTCTACGGTGATTGCGCTCGTTTTCGGTGTCGCCGCCGCTTTTTTTACGGCGAACCGCTCTTTCCCTGAAAAAAAAATTCTCCTCTCATTTTCTTCCGTGCCTTTCTGTATTCCGACGCTTCTGATAGCTCTCGGCTTCGTGTCGTTTTTCGGCCTTTCCGGAACCCTCAATTCGTTTCTGAAATCCGTCTTTTCGCTTTCAAAACCACCTGTCACTTTTCTGTACAGCTTTTTCGGAATCATCATCGCACAGGGCTTTTATAATTTCCCGCTTGTTATGGCTGGTGTTCACGATGCGTGGAGCCTTATCCCCTCTGAGCAGGAAAATGCCGCACGTCTTCTTGGTGCCGGTGAACTGAGGATTTTCCGCACCGTGACAGTTTACCAGCTGCTTCCGGCAATCGCTTCTTCCTGCATGCTCGTTTTTCTGTACTGTTTTTTCAGTTTTATGATAATTCTCCTCTTCGGCGGGGTGGGACTTTCAACTCTGGAGGTTGAGATTTATAAAACTGCGCGTGCTTCCCTCGATTTTTCACAGGCTTTCAGACTCGCCCTTTGTGAGACTCTGATTGCAGCGCTTTTTGTCGCCATCTACTCAAAAATCGAGCAGAATTCTTCGAGCAGCCGGGGAATATCTTTTTACCGTAAGCTTTCAGATGAAAGAATCCGTACTTTTCACGAAAAAATCTTCGCATTCATACTTTTTACTTTCATTATTCTTTTTTTTATCGCTCCCGTACTTTCGATTCTGTACAACGCGCTTTCTTCGGGAAAGTCACTTTTTACTTTTCAGACTTTTCTTCACGTCTTTAAGATGCGTGGTTTTGCACCTTCTCTTCTGACGACTGTTCTTGTCTCAGCTTTGACAGCGTTTTTTTCGGTTTCTGCCGCTTTTCTTTATGCGTCATTCGTGCGTTCCGTTGATTTTTACGGAAAAAATATTGCCCTGCGCACATTTCCGATGATTCCAATGTGTGTTTCCGGCGTTGTTACCGGACTTGTGCTGATTCTTCTTGTAAAAAAAGGCTCGCTTTTTCATCTTGTTTTTGCACAGACCTTTCTTTTCTGGCCGCTTGCGTTCAGGCAGATTTATGCGTCTCTTTCAAAAATCAGTGACGAGACAGTTGAGGCGGCGAAAATGCTGAGTTCAAATCCGCTCCACCTTGTTTTAAGAATTTACCTTCCTTCGTGCACAAGGGGAATCTTAAGTGCGGCGGGATTCTGTTTTGCAGTCAGTGCCGGGGATACGACACTTCCGCTTGTTCTTTCTATTCCGAAACTGAATACACTCTCGCTTTTTACTTACCGGCTCGCTTCTTCTTACAGATTTCACGAAGCCTGTGCGGCGGGAGTTGTTCTCGGGCTTTTGTGCGCAGCCGTGTTTGCAACGGGAAACAGACTTAAAAATTCAGGAGAATGATTATGAGTTATTTTACTGCTGAAAATCTCAGGCTTGACTGGGAGAATTTTTCGCTTGATGTTTCGTTTTCCTGTGAAAAAGGGACAATGACTTCGATTGTCGGTCCGAGCGGAAGCGGAAAGTCTTCGATACTGCGTCTCATCGCCGGGCTGGAAAAAAGTTCAGAACCTGAGAAAACTAAGATTTTCCTCGGCAATACGGATATTACTGACTTAAAGCCCAGTAAGCGGGGAATAGGAATGGTCTTTCAGAAGCCGGCACTTTTCACGCATATGCGGGTTGACGATAACGTGGCTTATGGACTTCGTGCCCTTGGAATGAGCAGAAAAAAAAGCCGTAAAAAGGCGGGAGAATTCCTCAAAAAATTCAATCTTGAGGGCTTCGGAGAGCGTGCGAGCGAAAATCTTTCAGGCGGCGAAGCCCAGCGGGTTTCTCTTGCGCGTACACTCATCGTAAAGCCGTCACTCATTCTGTTTGATGAGCCCCTTTCTGCCCTTGATGCTCCTTTGCGGAAAAAACTTGCGTCAGAAATCCGCTCCCTTCAGAAAGAATTTGGTTTCACCGGCATTATGGTGACGCACGACATAGAAGAAGCCAAAGCCGTCAGTGACAGGATTATTCTGATAAAGAACGGAAAGCTTGAATGGCAGGGAAATCCTTCTGATTTTAAAGAAGAAATGCTTTCTGTTTGAAATAAACGCTTTAATCTTTTTGAATATGTTGCTATAATCTGTCATATCTTTGTAAACTTTAACATTTGATTATGTAGGTTAGAAAATATGACAATAGTTTTAGTGATGGACTCGTTTGACGAACTCAACAATGGAACCGTGGCTTCTGCAAGAAGATTTGCAGAACATCTGAAAGCTCTTGGGCACACGGTCAGGACTCTCGGGGCGGACAACAGCGAAAAAAATCCTGAGGCGGCTAAAAATCCGGACCGCTTTGCCATGGAAAAATGGCATATTCCGGTAGTGTCTTATTTCGCGGACAAGCAGGGAACTGTTTTTGCAAAACCTGATGAAAAAGTGATTCGTGCAGCTTTGACCGGAGCAGATATCGTTCATTTTTATCTTCCGTCTCCTATGGCACGTCTTACAGAAAAAATTGCACGTGAAATGAATGTCCCATGCCTTGCAGCGTTCCATGTTCAGGCAGAAAACATAACTTACAATATTGGTCTCGGACATTTTGATGCGGCGGCAAGATTCTTTTATAAATTCGAATACAAATATTTTTACAACCGCTTTTCAGATATTCACTGTCCAACGAAATTTATCGCCGGGGAGCTCAAAAAAAACGGCTATCCGGCAAAACTTCATGTGATTTCAAATGGTGTTGACGAGATTTTTGTACCACAGGCACCGATCCCTCACGAAAAATTCAATATTCTTATGATCGGACGCCTTTCACCTGAAAAAAGACAGGACCTGATAATCAAGGCTGCACGTCTCTCAAAATATGCGGATAAGATTCAGCTCTATTTTGCAGGACTTGGCCCGTGTGAGAAAAAACTCCGCAAAATGTCTGAAAAACTCCCGAATAAACCTGTTTTCGGTTTCTATTCATCTTCTGAACTTCTGAATCTTATTGCTAAGACAGATCTTTATGTCCATGCTTCTGATGTTGAAATCGAAGCGATTGCCTGCATGGAAGCGTTCAGCTGCGGTCTTGTTCCTGTGATTTCGAATGCAAGAAAAAGCGCGACCGTTCAGTTTGCCCTCGACGAGAATTCTCTTTTCCGTGAGGGAGATGCGAAGTCTCTTGCAGAAAAAATCGATTTCTGGATTGAGCATCCGGAAGAAAAAACTGCACTTTCAAAAAAATACATTGAAGAAGGCGAAGAATACAGGGTGAGCGCTTCCGTCAAAAAAATGGAAGAAGTTTATCGAACAATCATCGGAAATAACTCCACGCCGAAAGAAAAAACTGTGCCCGTACTCCAGAGGAATGAAAAATGCCAGATTGCTTAAAAAAAGCCGGATTTTTCTTTCTGATTCTTATTCTCTCTCTTGCTCTCATTGCAGAAGAAAGTGCCTCTGTCGAAGAAAGACCACAGCTCCCGGAGAGTGATTTTTCTCAATGGCACACTGAAAAATTGCCAGGCTTTCTGACTTTCGGAAAAAAAGAATGCAGTGAGATGCCGGGCTCTTCGCCCCTCTGCTGGGACTGCGGAAATCCCGCATTTTCTGCCTCAGGAAGCAAAAACTGGCCGACCCGGCGGATAATTCTGCCCGACGGAAGCACGGCGGCGCTTTTAACGACAAGAAAAGTTGTCGGAGTTATTGCGAGCGGTAATCTTTTTACCGGAAGAATCGTCAGAAATATGAGCCTTGCCCAGCTTCTCGGGTTTACGGATGACGGAAAACAGCTTATTGACTGGGGCGTACCGTTCACGGGCCGGCCAAAGGGGTTCCGTGTAAAATTTGCTTATGACGGACTTGGTGACAAATGCTCCCTTGTAGCGACCCTTGAGAATCGCAAAGAAATAGAAGTCACAGAGAAAAAAAAGACAAAGAAAAAGACTGAAAGAAAATATGTGGCGACCGCGGCTTATATCAGCAGGATTGATTTTGAGAATGAAACAGCCTGTCCCACCAGAGTATCTGAAAAAGATGAGAACGGACTTCGCACTCTCGAAGTAGATTTCGTTTACGGGGAAAATCCTGAAGGAACAAATGCCCTTCCTGAAGGTGTCGTCCAGGCAGATTCAGACACTGAAATTACCCATGTGAATGTTGTCTTTGCTTCAAGCGCAAGAGGCGACTATTTTGAAGGGGTTAAAAACGCAAGTCTCATCGTTAAGGATTTCGAATTTGTGTATTAAAACCGGGCTCGATTTTATCGACTGATTTTTTGTTTGTCAGTTGATGAAACTTGCCTTTTGACCTAAAATAGAATTATGAGCGCAGACTTTGCTTTTCTCGACAGCGGAACCGGCGGAATACCTTACATGCTTTCTCTTCACGAAAAATTGCCTTCTGCCGTCTGCGTATATCTTGGTGACACCCTTAATTTTCCATACGGCGAAAAATCAAGCGAACAGGTAACGGAGTGTGCCTCATCTGCAATTCAAAAAATAATTGATTTGTGGTCGCCGAAAGCGATTGTCGTGGCCTGCAACACGATTTCCGTTACGGCACTGGATTCCCTGCGTGAAAAATTTCCGAACCTTCCGATAATCGGCACCGTTCCTGCAATCAAGGTAGCCGCTGAAGTTACAAAAAATAAAAAAATCGGCCTTCTTGCCACCACAGCTACCGTTAATCATCCGTATTGTCAGAATTTAATCCATGATTTTGCAAGCGACTGTGAAGTTGTCATGCGGGCCGACCCAAAGCTGATTGATTTTGTCGAAAAAAAATATTTCAACGCAACGGAAGAAGAGCGTCTTCTGGCCGTAAAAGAAGCGGCAGATTTTTTCAAATCAAAGAATTGCGACACAGTGATTCTAGGCTGCACCCACTTCACGCATATTGCCGAAGAAATGCGGAAAGCATGCGGAAAAGAAATCACCGTTGTAGACAGCCGTGACGGAGTTGCGAACCAGGCAATCCGAAAGATTCACGAAGAAAACCGGTCGTTGAGCGAAAGTGCGGACAGTGAGCGTATCCGGACAGTCAAAAACCTGACATTCTTCGTCACAAAAGCAGACGAAAAAGAAATAAAAGAATACGAAACCCTCTGCGAGAATGTAAAAATTCCATGGGGAGGAGTTATATAAATCTCAGACGTCACAGATTATTTCTTTCGGAATCTGTGTAATCTGTGGTTATCTTTTTTTTGGGAGTATATTTTGAAAACATACGGCGTAATTATGGCGGGCGGGGGCGGAACTCGGTTCTGGCCTCTTTCAAGACAGGCAACACCAAAACAGCTTCTCAACCTCAGCGGAAAGAATTTAATGGTCAACGAGGCGATTGACCGTCTTTCAAAGACTGCGGACAAAGACGACATTTTTATCGTAACGAACGAAGCTCAGGTTGCAAAGATGCTTGAGGCAACGAAGGGCAGGGTAAAGCGAAATCACATCCTCTCAGAGCCGAGTGCAAGGAATACAGCAGCATGTGTCGGATATGCTGCAATGGAAATCGTTAAAAAATACGGCGACGGAATCATGGTAATCACACCGAGCGACGCATACATCAAAAACGAAGAAGAATTCACCAGAGTGCTCGGAGTTGCGGTTAAGGCTGCCGAAGAAAAAGATGCCCTCGTAACTGTCGGAATTACTCCGACTTTTGCTGCGACAGGCTACGGCTACATCAAATTCCAGAAATCAGGCGAAGAAGTCCTCAAAGTTCTCGAATTCAAAGAAAAGCCGGACGAGGCCACAGCAAAAAAATATGTCGAGAGCGGCGAATATGCCTGGAACAGCGGAATGTTCATCTGGAAGGCAAGCACAATCTTAAAAAACTTTGAAAAATTTCTTCCGGGGATTTATAATGATTTATGTGCGATTGGCGACGCCATGAACACGAGCGATGAGTTCAATGTAATCGACAGAATCTACCCGAAAATCGAGAGCATTTCGATTGACTACGGCATCATGGAGAAATCCGGCGATGTCTATGTTGTTCCGGGCGAGTTCGGCTGGAACGATGTCGGAAGTTTTGACATGATGGGCGTCCTTCACGAGGCCGACTGCGACGGAAACATCAAAATCGGTGACCAGATTAATGTCGATACGAAAAACTGCATCACATATTCAAGCGGCCGCCTCGTTGCGACAATCGGTCTTGAAAATGTGGTCGTAATCGAAACTGCGGACGCTGTTCTTGTCTGTGACAAAAGCAAAGTCCAGGATGTCAAAAAGGTAGTAGAGCAGCTCAAACGCGACAGACGGGCAGAGCTGTTGTAAAAAAAAATAAATGGAGGAGTTTTATGAGAAAAGCAGGAATCTTATTTCACCCTACGAGTTTGCCGGGCTCTGCCGGAATAGGCTCGCTTGGAAAATCTGCGTTTGAGTTCGTGGATTTCCTTGAAAAATCAGGAATTAAGGCATGGCAGGTTTTGCCTCTGGGACCAACCGGCTATGGTGACAGTCCTTACCAGTCGTTCTCGACTTTTGCACTTAATCCACTTCTGATTGATTTTGAGGATTTGGTAGAGCGTGGCTGGGCAACTGAAAAACTTGCTAAAAAGCCATCTTATATCAAGAACAAAGGGCCTGTTGACTATGGTGCCGTTGTCTGGTGGAAAAGCAACGCCCTCAAAGAAATCGCAAAATATTTTCTTGAGCTTATGACAAATCCTGATGCTGCCGGGGAAGATTTCGACCCGAACACAAAAATGGAATTCTTCACTTTCTGCCGTGAGAACCAGTACTGGATTCGTGATTATGCCGCATTTATGAGCATCAAAGCGTTTTATGACGCAAAGGCCGCAAAAGAAGCCGAAGAAAACAGCTGCGCTGTCAACGGAAGCTGGAATGTTTATTGGCCTAAAAAGCTTTCTAAGCACGATGATGCTACAGTCGAAAAATGGATTAACGAGCACACCGAAGACTTCCTTCAGACCGAAGTGATTCAGTTCTTCGCATTCAAGCAGTGGCAGGCAGTTCACGAATACGCAAAGTCAAAGAATATAGAGATTATCGGCGATGTTCCGATTTTCGTAGCCCCTGATTCAAGCGATGTCTGGGCGAACCAGAAAATGTTCCAGATTGATAAAGACGGAAAGTTCACATCCGTTGCGGGCGTTCCTCCTGATTACTTCTCTGCAACCGGTCAGCTCTGGGGAAACCCTCTCTACAACTGGAAGAACATCAAAAAAGACGGATACAGCTGGTGGATTCTCCGTGTCAAAAAAATGCTTTCTCTTGTTGACTATGTTCGAATCGACCATTTCCGTGGCTTTGAGTCTTACTGGGCAATTCCTTTCGGAAGCCCGACAGCTCAGACCGGAAAATGGGAGAAAGGACCGGGAATCGAGCTTTTTGAGGCAATCGAAAAAGAGCTTGGAAAAGTTCCTCTGATTGCAGAAGACTTGGGAATCATCACCGATGAAGTAAAAGAATTGCGTGACAAGGCTGGCTTCCCCGGCATGAAGGTAATTCAGTTCGGCTTCGACAAAAATGAATGGAAGAACGGCGCACTAAAAAACGCTTTCCTTCCTCATAACTACGAGACGACAAACTGCGTGGCTTACACGGGCACCCACGACAACGACACAACGCAAGGTCTTCTTGAATCTCTTGATGACGAGAGCCTTGTTCTGATTTCAGATTATGTCACGGGAGAAAAAAACACAGTAGAAAAGGCAAAAAAACTCGTAAAGAGCAAACGCCTCTGCAAAGATTTGATAAAGCTTGCCCTTTCAAGCACAGCTGACACAGCAATCATTCCGCTTCAGGACATCTACGCCCTTTCAAGCGACACCCGCATGAACATGCCAAGCACAAGCGGTAAAAACTGGTCATGGCGTGCAGATGCGAGCATGATTTCCGGCGATAAGGCTGAAAAAACTGCGGACTGGCTCAAAAATCTTTGCGTGCTTTATGCAAGGTAAAACGGGTTTTCATTAAAAATGATTCAAGAAATGCCGAAAATATAAAGAGATTTCTTTTTCCTGGAGATTTTTTAATGAAAGCTTCCCGCTTTTTTCTGATTCTTTTTTTTACTTCTTTATTTTCTCTTTCTGCTGAAAATAATAAATTCCAGATACCGGATTCTTCTTCAATCCGTAAGAATGTGTCTGAAAACTGGTTTTATGAGCCTCTTTCTGTCGTACGGAACAATCGCACTGAACTGCGCTCTAACTCAATCGGACAGATTTTTCAGGTCCGGATGGAAGAGGCACGGGACATTTTTTCGATAATCGTCGCTCCGGAAACAAAAGTTGCCGTTGATTTGTACACGCAGGACGGTGTCGTTCACAAAATGGTGGACGAGTATCCTCATGATGCTCCGGGAAGTTTCGTTCTTCTGCGGGATTCTACGACGGGTAAGCCGCTTCACATCCGTTATTTCTTTGCCGGTGACAGCGAAGTTTTCGTTCAGTTTTCTCCGTCCGGAAACAAGACCCTTGCAGATTTTGTGATTGACGGTCTTTTTGCGGCAAGGGGAGTTCCCGTTGGAGTAAAATTTGACTTTTTTTATACGGCAAGTTTTGCACAGGTTCTTTGCCTGACAGAAAAATCACTTCCATGGCACTATGTTGATATTCATCCTGAGCAGTATCACGGAAATCTTGTGATGGCGGGAGTTATCAAAAAAAATCTTGAGCGCATAAAGTTTGAAAAAAATGCCTGTTACGATGCTTATGACAAGCCGGTTTATGTTTCTGACGGAAAAGAAAGAAAAGTTGAAAAAGAAGATGTTCAGAATAATATCCTTACGATGGATGACCTGGGATTTCTGAAGTGGATTGTTGACGGTCTTGTAAAAACTCTGGCCGGCACTTCCACTTATGTAGATCCTCTGAGAAGGCCTACGACACAGGTTAGTCCTCTTGGAACAATCGGTATCCGCTCGACGAAAGAAAGTCTTTTCCGTTCACTCGACTGGACGCGGAATCTTGCGGCTGCAAAAATGTCTGTTCAGGCAAAAAGAAATTATCTTTATGAGGAAAGCGGTGTCGACGTAAAAATCGAGCCTTTCAGTTCTGAAATTTCAGACAGGGGAATTACTCAGGTCGCTGGATATGTGAAGAATACCGGCTACGAAGTTAAATATCTTAAACCCCTCCTGTATGTCCTTGCTTCAAGTGAACCGACTTATTTTTACCTTGCGGCAATCAGAAGAACAGTTCACCCGCAGGATGGAAGTCCTGAATTTCATATTTTTGATTCTTCCGCGGCTATTTTCCCTTATTTTGACAAAAACGGACAGTTCGGCTGCACAATTTTTGAAAAAGGTGAGGAACTTACACTGGCCCAGTTCTTAAAAAAATACCCGGACAGTTTCGTTCATCTGACAAGAGTTCTTTCTTCGGACAGATTCAATCCGCTGTAATAAACAGAACGGGCGCGAGAAAACCAGGTTTTTTCGCGCCCGTTCTGCTATAAGAACATAAGTCTTTTAGAAAATCAGTTTGTTTCCAAAAATGGCTGATTATTTCTTTTCCATTCGCTCGTAAGCCGAGTTAATCAGGATGATGCGGTCTTTTACCTCAAGAAAGGCGAGAACCAGGGAGGGATCAAACTGTTTTCCCGAGAGATTCTGAATTTCCATGAAGGCATCGTCGATTGACCAGGCTTCTTTGTAAACACGGCTGTGTGAAAGAGCGTCGAAAACATCTGCTATTGCGACAATCCGCGCTGAAAGAGGAATTTCTTCACCTTTCATAGGCGGGCATTTTTCAATTGGTGTTCCAATCTCGTAATTTACGAAATCGATTTTTCCAGGATAGCCTTTTTCGCTTCCGTCCCACCATTCGTGATGGTGAAGGGCGACATCACGTGACATCTCGTCAATGTCTGATTCCGGTTCGGTAAAGAGCTGTGCTCCGACACAAGTATGTCCCTGCATGACTGCGCGCTCTTCGTCGTTGAAACGGCCAGGACCCGGTTTTTTAAGGATTAAGTCTGAGATACCGACTTTTCCAAGATCGTGGCATTTTGCAGCGATTTTCAGGATATCCCGGTATTTCATCTGTTCTTCTTTCGGAACATTGTGATTGCTGGCCCACTGATCATAAATTTCGAGGGAGAAGTCTGAGACACGTTCGACATGAATTCCGGTTTCTTTCGGATCACGGAATTCGGCCATGCGCTGCATACGCTTGATCATGTTGCTGGTGAGATATGTGTGCTCGAGGGTCTGAGTGACGCTTGAAGCAAACTGCTTGATGAATTCAACCGACTCATCACTGAAAGCGATTACTTTTTCGTTTTCGTCTTTTGCGTTGATAATCTGAATGACACCGAGGGTTTGTCCGCTGCTTGTGATGAGCGGAACAGTGAGCATTGAGACAGTTTTATAGCCTGTTGAGATGTCGGTACTGCTGTTGAATTTATACGGCTTGTCACTGCTGATATTGTATGCGTCAGAGATATTTAAAACCTGGCTGGTACATGCACAATAGCCTGCGATAGAAGATTTTGTGATAGGAACCGTAAAGTAGACGTATGGAGATTTTGAGCCGGGTTTTGCCGTTTTCTGGTGTGTGTCATTCTGTGCGTATTTGATGCGGAGAAGCTTATTTTTGAATCCTTCTTCTTCTTCGGCATAGGCCACCGCAGGCACTGATGAAGGCTGCTTGTCTTCGATTACGTAAATTGAGCCTGCATCTGCATTTGCAATTGTTCTTGCTTCTGTGAGAATTCGTTCCAGAAGGACGTCAGTATCCCTTATTTCGTTGAGAAGTTTTTCTGTTTCAAATACTTTTTGTAATTTTACGGCATCAAGCACTTTCGCCATTTTTTCAGTTCCTAATCAACCGTGAATTATAATTTGTTTTCCTTAAATAGTCTATAAGACTTAGCAGAAAATAACTCCAAAGACTGCACCTGCCAGAACCAGAAAAACCGGATGAAGTTTTGTTCTGAATAGCACTATGAGACAGAGACAGTAGAAAATTGCGCTGATTCCGTAAATCTGTATATTCTGATTCCAGGTTGAAGGTGAAGAAAGCAGGAATCCCTCCCTGACGATAAAAAGCGCGATGATGATGATTTTTGCTGCTGCGACGGCGATTACTCCGGAAACTGCAGGACGGAGCGTCGAGAATGCGGCTTTGACACCTTTTTTTTCTGCGAAACTTCCAAAAAACTTTGCGATGAGGACAATACAGATTAATGACGGAAGAACTTCGCCCAGCGTTGTGAAAAAACCGCCCCAGACTCCGTAAAGCTCGGTTCCGATGTATGTTGCGATATTGATTCCGATGGGGCCGGGCGTGCTTTCAGAAATTGCGACCATATTGAAGAAGAAGTCCCCGTCAATAAGGTGAAACTGCTCGACAAGAACCTGCTGCATGACAGTGATTGCGACCTGGCCGCCGCCGATTGTAATGAGTCCGACATAAAAAAATACTGCGATGAGGCATAAAAGCCCGAGTCCGCTCTGGGATTGAATCTGCTGAATAATAAAATCTGTCATCTTTTTTTTATTTCTCCTTTGGTGAGTCAGCCTGAATTGCGTTCTTCTTGAATTCTCCCCGGAATGCAGCGAGAATTACGCCCAGAACAGCGCTTCCGAAAATAATCCAGACAGTGCCGACATTAAAAATGAAAATCAGGACGAAAGAAATTACCAGAAGAATGAAACCGAAGAGGTTTTTTACGGATTTCTTTGAGAAAGTGTAGACCGCATTTGTAAGGATTGCTGCAACAGCAACATTTATGCCGGTCAGTGCCTTTTTGACCCATTCAATTTCGCTGAAATTCGAGATGAATTTGGCAATCAGCGTGATGATTATGATTGACGGAAAAACCATTCCGAATGTTGCGATACAGCCGCCGATAAAGCCGGCCTTTTTGTATCCCACGAAAGTTGCGACGTTTACGGCAATGATTCCAGGAGTGCTCTGGCCAATTGCAAAATAATCAAGAAGTTCGTCGCCCGTTACCCAGCCGCGTTTTTCGCCGAGTTCACGCTCCAGAATCGGAAGCATTGCGATTCCGCCGCCGAACGTACAGAGACCAACCTTAAAAAAGACCGAGAAAAGTTCCCAAAGTTTCTTCAGCATAAGAAAAATTCCTTGAATTCTAAAAATGATAAGCATTTTATCATAAAATTCAGATTCTTACCAATCCATAGAGCCATTGCAGAATTCTTACTGTATTTTTTTATTTATTTATGGTAGTCTCTATGCGGAAAAAAAACATGAAAAACTGGATTAAAAAAGCAATCAGCCGTGCCGATGTTGGTGCGCTATACGATAAATTTGGCGTAAATGCCCTTACAGCCGCTATTCTTGCCAGGCGTGGAATTACCGAAGGGGGCGACGTTCAGTTCTTTCTGGAAGATGACCTTCGTTTCATGCACAGTCCTTTTCTTTTTAACAATATGGAAGATGCCGTAGACAGAATCCTTCAGGCAAAAGATGAAAACGAGAACGTTCTGATTTTCGGTGATCGTGACGTAGACGGAATCACGGCAACCACGGTTCTTTACGACTGCCTCACAGGTCTTGGAATAAATGTAAAATGGCGGCTCCCTTCAGGAACAGACCCCTACGGCCTCAATAAAAATGCCGTTGATGATTTTGAAAAAGATTTCGGCTCTTTAATAATCACTGTAGACTGCGGCATTTCAAATGTCGAGGAGATTACTTACGCCACCCAGAAGGGAATGGATGTCATAGTCCTTGACCACCACACGCCTCCGGAAGTTCTGCCTTCTCCAGCCATTATCGTAAATCCTAAATGCGAGGATTCCGGTTATCCTTTTAAAGACATTTCAGGTTGTGCAGTTGTTTACAAGGTCGTTACGGCACTGCGTTTCGCCCAGTCTGAGCTTTACAAAAACGAAATCGCACTTCTTACGGCTCTTCCTTCTTCCGACGGCTCTTCATGTGAAATCGAAGTCTTAAAACTTGAGAATCTTGTCGAAAAGGCAAGCCTTAAAGAAACTGTCACAGCCGGAACTCCTGTCTCTTCTACGAAACTCGTTGATTTTTTACGAGGACAGCAGATTTTTGTCTGGGATGAAAAACAGACAGCTTCCCTGCTTTTCCAGATTTTCGGAAGCGGTGCGGAATTCAATTTTGCCGATTTAAAATCCCTCCTTGCAAAAGAGCCTTCTCTCGCTCCGATTTCTTCATTCTCCCTGTCTCAGCTAAAATCAAAATCAAAACTGGCCCGCTATAACCCGGAACAGGATTCTGAAATCAGGGGATTCTGCAATATCTTTGTCACTTTCATAAATCACCAGCTTCAGAAACAGTTCCCGTCTTTCAAAGAGTCTGATGAACGCGACCTTGAGCTTGTGGCACTGGCCGCCCTTGCTGATATCATGCCTCTTAAAAACGAAAACAGAATTTTTATCCGGAAGGGAATCGAGGCGATGAACAAAGGAAAAGCCCGTGAAGGACTCAGGGAGCTTCTTTCAATGCAGAATCTTCTCGGAAAGCGCATTACGGCAACTGACCTTTCCTGGAACATAAACCCTGCTCTGAACGCTACGGGACGACTTGGTCAGCCTGAAATTGGTCTCGAGCTGTTCCTTGAAAAAAATCCTGAGAAACGTACGGAGATCGCCAGAAAAATCATCGAGATGAATAACAGGCGCAAGGAGCTCGGAAATGAGGGCTGGAACTATGCCGTGCTTCAGGCGAAAGAAAGCATTGAAAAATACGGCGGAAAACTCTGTGTCATCATAGATGAGCGGATTAACCGCGGAGTCTCGGGCACAATAGCCGGAAAACTCGTGAACGTTTACGACATTCCTGCTATGGCCATAACTTTCGTTGAGGACAATGCAATCGGCTCCATGCGCAGCTGCCGTGGTTTTGAGGTTCTCTCGCTCCTCGACAAAATGGCAGATCTTTTTGTGAGTTACGGCGGACACGCCTATGCGGCGGGTTTCACTTTCAAAAAAGAGCGTCTTCCGGAATTCCTTGCTGCCCTTGACAAGTTTGTTCCCGAAATTGAACTTTCTTCTTCCGATTCTCAGAGCATCAATATTGACGCTGAAATTCCTGAGGCTTATTTAAAGCCGGAACTTCTTTCTGTTGTTGATGATTTTGAGCCTTATGGCGAAGAAAACCGTGAGCTTACGTTTATGAGTAAAAATCTCCGGATTTGTGATGCGATGATTCTTGGAAAGACCGAGCGCCAGCACTTAAAAATCACTTTTGACCTTGGAAAGACAAAGTGGCCGGCGATGTTCTGGGGCGGTGCAGAGTACTGGAACCGCGATTTTTCAAAAGGGGATATGGTTGACGTGCTTTATCAGGTGAGCCGCAACACCTACAACGGAGTCGAAAGTCCGCAGCTTATAATCACGGACATCCGGAAATCGCTGTAGGAGTTCTGGCCTGATTGTATTAGGTCAAATGTCGAGTTTTGAATTTACGGGCTTTCCAAAAATTGAACTTAATCGCTTACAATCAAAACTTGCTCCCAGCGAGAACACTTCGGCCTCCGTGCCGTGACAAGAATTTTGCTTTGCAAAATTCTTGCGGGATTATCTTGCTGTGCGCCACATCCGTGTTGCGGTCACTTCCAACTCGCTCGCCCATAGGGAGCGGCCACGAAGTGGCAAAAACCTGTGAGACAGGTTTTTAGCGATTCTCCCGGAGAGCTATGCTCGCAGGGCGGATTCGTGCCGTAACCTCGCTTCCCGCAAGTTTTCAACAGCGGTAAAGCAAGTTCAATTTTTGCATAACTCAGTGATTGCAAAATTCCACATTTTTCCTTCTTTCGGAAGATGATGGTCGAATGGCGAGTTTCCTTTGACGGTCAACTCCAAAAAATGTGGTAGCGTGAGCAAAAGCAGAAGGTCTTGGAGCAATTGCTCGGCGCGAAGGAGCGCAGCGACTGAGACGGATACCTTATTACCGAGCACCTTGCGAAAAGACCTGCCTTTTGCGGAAGCGGACACATTTTTTGTTGTCTGTTGATGAAACTCGACATTTGACCTA
>JAFPUF010000105.1 GCA_017395545.1 Treponema sp.
AAGAAATCCCGTATGGAAACAACCCGGACCGCCTCATCGTAAAATGCTACGGTGCAGACGATGTTCGCGAAGGCGTTGCAATCATGTGGCACGAGGATGTTGATGTTTCTATCACAGGAAACTCTACAAACCCGACCCGCTTCCAGCACCCGGTTGCAGGCACTTACAAAAAGGAGCGCCTCCTCGCTGGCAAAAAATACTTCTCTGTAGCGAGTGGCGGCGGTACAGGTCGTACATTGCATCCGGATAACATGGCTGCAGGTCCTGCTTCATACGGCTTTACAGATACTCTCGGTCGTATGCACTCAGACGCACAGTTTGCAGGTTCATCATCAGTTCCGGCACACGTTGAGATGATGGGCTTCATGGGCATGGGTAACAACCCGATGGTTGGTTGTACTGTTGCTTGTGCAGTCGCTGTAGCAGGTAGCTTCTAAGCTAAAAAAAATAAAAAAAAGCTGTCCTGGAAGTTGTTAAAACTTCCAGGACAGCTTTTTTTTTATGTTTAAGTGCTTTTTTTATGCGCTTTTTGGGAGAATCAGTTTGTCTACAACAATATAAACATCTTCAATTCTTAATTTTAATTTTTTTTCTATCATTGATATTATAAATGCCTTGAGTTCTTCACTGATTTGTGTAAGTTCCCGGCCTAAAGGAACGTCAACTGTCATAATGAATGTATATCCGTTTTTTTCGTTCCTGACGGTGAGTTTTTTTATTCTTACGTGCTCATTGAATTCTCCGATAAAACTCATTGTCATTTGCGCGAGGACTGCGTGAGAGCATTCTTTTCGTTCACTCTGAGAAAATGCCGGACGAACCAGGGATTTTTCAAATAATTTTGTGTTTTGTGAAGGTTCCGTGTCTTTTTTTCCGAATATTTTGCCCAGTAATTTGTAAAGAAACTGGTTTTTCGCAGTTGAAACCCTGATAGAATCATAAAAAATTTTTGAATAAGACTGATTTTTGACTTCGTATGAACGGACCGGAATTACATGTTTTCCCTCAATCTGACGGCTTCGTCTGGCTTCTTCCATTTGTTCTGGTGTCGATATGTCTTCTATGCGGATGTATTTTTCTGGAAGCGGGAGCTGAAGCCTGACAGCGATTTTATTTACCATTTTTTCGCTTGTTCCGAGTATCAGAATTTTTTTGATTTTATTTTTGATAATGGCCCGTGCAACCGAATCGCGATGTTCTTTGTCGTCAAAAAGGGCAGCCCGTACGGCACCCATGTAGTTTTTTTCAAGTTTTGCGGATTTGCCGGCCAAAATCTCATCGTCCTGGATAAGAAGGCCGTCATCGATTATGACCTTAATTCCATATCTTTGGGCGACGAGTTTTGCCCTGAAACTCTTTCCTGTACCGCTTGGTCCGAAAAAAGCGAAGACCGTTGTTCCTTTCTTTTCAAGACCAAGCAATTCTTTTAGACTTTCTATTGTCATTTAATCCTTGCTTTGATGAACTCCATCTTAAGGTCTTTCATCGCTTCGGTGAGCGAAACTTTGTAGATGTGCGGGTTAAGGATTCGTTTGTATGAGCCGTCGAAGCTTTCTAACTGCTTCTGCATTGTCTCACGAGCCTTTCTGAGAATCTCGGCTTCTCCGAGTTTCTTTCCGACACGTTTTCCGTCCTCAACAACCTTTTTGAGCATCGGTTCGACTTTTGCGGCGTTGAAAGTGAACTGGCGGTAATCTACCATAGTGTGATAGTAGCGGTATTCTTTTCCGCACTCGATTTTCTCGTCCTCAAGGGCGATGATATCAGCCTTTGCGTTGCCGTCCGCATCATAAAGGCGGTAGACATTTTTTACACCAGGGTTTGTGTTCTTTTCCGGGTTGTCGCTGAACTTCATTGCAGGTTTCATCGTGCCTGTGGCCTCGTCGTGTCTAGCTCCGAGCTTGTAAACGCCTGTGAAACTTGCCTCGTTTCCGCCAGTGACCATGTGTGTTCCGACGCCCCAAGAGTTAATCGGTGTGTCCTGCTGAACCAAAGTCTCGATGATTTCTTCAGTAAGCTCGTTTGAAACGCAGATTTTTGCCTGCGGGAAACCAGCCTTGTCGAGTTCCTTTCGAACTTCCCGGGTCAAATATGAGATGTCGCCAGAATCCAGGCGGACTCCGAAATTGTATCCCTTTTCGACAAGTTCCCGTCCGACTGTGATTGCGTTCTTGATTCCAGAGCGAAGAGTATCGTAAGTGTCTATCAGGAAAATTGCGTTTGTAGGGTAGATTTTTGCATAAGCTCGGAATGCGTCAAGCTCGCTCGGGAAAGCCATAATCCATGAGTGAGCCATAGTTCCCATTACAGGAATTCCGTAGATTTTTCCGGCCAGGGTGTTGCTCGTTCCGGCCGCTCCACCGATAAAACTGGCACGAGTTGCGCTCATTCCGCCGTCTGGTCCCTGTGCACGGCGCAAACCAAATTCCATGATTCCGCCTTTTTTGCTTGCGAGCCAGACCCGCGCAGTCTTTGTTGCGATAAGGCTCTGGAAGTTGATGATGTTGAGAATCAAGCCCTCGACAATCTGTGCCTCAATCAGATTTGCGTGAATCCGTACAATCGGCTCCTGCGGAAAGATAATCGAACCTTCCTCAAAAGCGTACATGTCGCCGGTGAATCGGAAATCCTTGAGGAATTCCAAAAATCCGTCTTCAAAAATATTCTGCTGACGAAGATACTCGATGTCGTCCTCGCCGAAAGTAAAGTCAGTGATAGCGTCGATAAGGTTCTCAAGACCTGCAAAGACCGAAAAACCGCCGTTGAAAGGTTGCCTGCGGAAGAACATGTCGAACACGACCTTGTGGTTCATGTTGTTTTTCCAGTAGCCCTGAGCCATTGTAAGCTCGTAGAAGTCGGTAAAAAGCGCGTTGTTAGTGATTGGATTTTTCATAAGTACCTCTTTTTAATTGAAAAATTTTAACTGAAAGTTGCGATGCGTTCTCCAGCGTTTACCGGCTTCATAAGCGATAAAAACCGACATCTTAAAATCAAATTTAATTATAACGAATTTTTTATTATTTGTGAATCATATGAGTTAATTTTGATGAGTCATTATATTGAAAAAAACAGAACTTTTATCTAATATTCTGATAATGAAAAAAAAGCCGGATAACGATGTTTCGGGAATAGTTCTTCTTGCAAAACAGACGGGTAAAACCAGTTTTTCTTCTCTTTCTTCGGTCAAGCGGGCTTTGAATACCACGAAAGTCGGTCATACAGGCACTCTTGATTCTTTTGCAGATGGTCTTCTTGTCGTTCTTGTCGGAAAACTTACACATCTTGTTCCGCATATCACTAATTTTGACAAAACTTACATAGCTCTTATAGAATTCGGAACTGAGACTGATACTCTAGAACCGACCGGTCAAATCATAAAAACAGGGAAAATTCCATCAAAAGAAGAAGTTGAATCCGTTCTTCCAAAATTCCTTGGCGAGATAGAGCAGGTTCCTCCGGCTTACAGCGCTCTTCATGTTGACGGAAAGCGGGCGAGCGACCTTATGCGTGAAGGAAAGAGTTTCGAACTTAAAGCCCGCAAAATCACTATTTCATCTATAAAGTTGCTTGATTTTAACGAAAAATACGCCAGAATTGAGGTTTCGTGCTCAAAAGGAACTTACATCCGCGCACTTGCACGGGATATTGCGAAAGAGTGCGGAACGGTCGCGCATCTTAAAGAACTTAGGCGAACGAGAGTCGGTCCTTTTAAACTGGAAGATGCCGTTTCTAGCGAAGACCAAATCCGTAATCATCTTATTGATATGAACCTGGAGACGGCACAGCTTTGCGGGATGGATTCATGCGTGCTTGCTCCACGGTATATTCCTGATTTTACTAACGGACGGCCTTTAAAAGCCAGAATGTTCGTGCATGATTTTATGAGCGAAAACAAATCTTCTGAGGTCGCGGTTTTCTATCCAGACGGAAAATTTGGCGGGGTAATCACTAAAAAGTCTGACGGTGAGAAATTTCGTCTTTCTTACGGGTTCGTTGTTCCGCAAATTTCCAGAAATCAGTCTTCGTCTTGCAATGATTCAAAAAATCTCTGTAATCAAATGAAAATTTTCTCCTGGGAACAGATTTTAAACGGAAAATTTCCCGAAGAATTTAAGGAAAACGGAGTTTCACTCACAATCGGAAGTTTTGACGGCTCACATTTAGGACATCGTTCTCTTTTTGATGCTGTTATCTCCCAAAAAAAGAAGGGGCTTGTTCCAGGAGTTCTTACTTTCACCCGTTCTCTTCGTGGGTACAAAAATCCTGAGAGCTATGAGGGTGATGTCGTTTCCCTTTCTCAGAAAATCGAAAATCTTGCGTTATATGGATTTAAATTCGCCATAGTCGTTGACTTTTCTTCGGAATTCGCTAAAATTGAAGGGCACGATTTTCTTACAGTGCTTTCAAAAAATTGCGGTCTGAAATATCTTGCGGAAGGTTCTGATTTCCACTGCGGATACAAAGGCTCGACTGGCATGGAAGAAATCAAAAAAATCGCCTTGGAGTTAGGTTTTGAGGTCGATACAATCGCTTCGGTTATTTTTGAGGGTGAGAGGGTTTCTTCTTCCCGAATCCGAAAGTGCGTGCTTGAAAAACAGTTCGATATGGTTCAAAAAATGCTTCTAAAGCCTTTTGAGCTTGACTGTACCGGCTTTAACTGGAAGATTCTGCAATCTTCTTCACAGAAAGTCATTTCGGCACAAAAAAAAGGTGCGCAGCTTTTGCCACCAAACGGAACTTACAAAACGCTTGTGAGTTTCTACGATTTTAGTAAACATTCTGGTGAAGCACAAAATTACCGTGCAGCCAATTCTGATTGTACATTAGAGAATGGGAATCTTCGCCTCGCATTCTCTGATAATTTAATCAGTGGCTTTGTTCGGTCGATTCAGTTCTTGTAATTCCAGTAAAAATTTATTTTTTTTAAGGAGTAAGTAAATGGCACTTACAAAAGAAACAACTGCTGCAGTAATCAGCAAATTCGGCGCAAACGAGGCCGACACAGGTAACACACGAGTTCAGATCGCTCTTCTCACAGAACGAATCAAACAGCTCACAACACACACACAGAACTTCCCGAAAGACACAAGCTGCAAACGCGCTTTGCTTAAAGTAATCGGTGCTCGACGATCTCTTCTCAAATATCTTCAGAAGAAAGACCTTGAAGGTTACCGCGCACTTATCAAAGAACTTGGCCTCCGAAAATAAGCCTGTTTTTTGCAATCCCGTCAGGAAAGTCCTGATGGGATTTTTTTTTGTCCTTTTTAAAACTTTTGCATTGATTATTATCTTATTATGGTTTAAAATTATAGAGTTATTATATTTAAAGCACGCATCGGATGTAGTGATGTGTGTAGGAGTAAAATTATGTCTGTAGAAAGAGTAACCTACAAAATTGGAGATTCCGAGCTTATCCTTGAAACTGGTAAAATCGGTAAGCAGGCAAATGGTTGTGTATACGCTCAGTATGCGGGTTCTGCAATCGTTGCTACTGTTTGTGCTTCTTCTGAAGTAAAAGAGGGACTTGATTTCGTTCCTGTTACTGTTGAGTACAATGAAAAGTATTATGCCGCTGGTAAAATCCCTGGCGGATTCATCAAGCGAGAGGGACGACCAAAGGACAAAGAGATTCTTGTCAGCCGTCTTATCGATCGACCGATGCGACCTCTCTTTGAAGTTTCTTTTGGACGAGAAATTCAGATTGTTCCGACATGTGTTTCTTCAGACGGAATCAACCCGCCTGATATTCTTGCAGTTGTAGCTTCATCTGCAGCTGTTTCAATTTCTGACATTCCGTTCCACGGTCCTGTCGCTGCTGCTCGTGTGGCTTATATCGACGGCGAATATATCATCAACCCGACATTCCAGCAGCAGGAAAAGGCTCAGCTTGAAATCGTAGTTGCTGGTACAAAAGACGGCTTTACTATGGTTGAGGGTGGTGCAAACGAAGTTTCTGAAGAAATAATGCTCGGCGCTCTCGAAAAGGCACAGGGCTTCATCACTGCAATGTGTGAGCTTCAGGAGCAGCTTGTCGCAAAATGTGGCAAAGAAAAGCTTCCTCTCGCTCCTCTCAATGTAGAACTTGAGAACAAAGATGCAATCATCGCAGAGGCAACACCTCTTCTCGAAAAGGCTTGCTTCCAGGACGGTAAAATGAACCGTGGCAAGGCAATTTCTGAGGTTAAAAAACAGGTTGTCGCAAATCATGCTGAGCAGCTTGCTGACGAAATCCAGAAAAAGCTCTTTGATGCCTGCTTCGATGACATCCAGTACAATCTTCTCCGTAGATCAATCCTTGACAAGGGTATTCGAATCGACGGCCGAAAATGCGATGAAATCCGTCCAATCACTTGTGAGGTCAATGTTCTTCCACGACCACATGGTTCTGCTTTGTTCACTCGTGGCGAAACTCAGTCACTCGCTGTCACAACTTTGGGAACAGCACTCGACGCACAGGTTCTTGACGACATCGACGGAGAGCGAAGCGAAAACTTCATCCTCCATTACAACTTCCCGCCATATTCAGTTGGTGAGACTGGCCGCTTGACAACTGGCCGACGAGAAATCGGTCACGGAAACTTGGCACGCCGTTCTTTGGCTCCGATGATTCCTCCAATGTCAGAATTTCCTTACACAATCCGTGTAGTTTCAGAGATTATGGAATCAAATGGCTCATCTTCACAGGCTTCAACTTGTGGTGGATGTCTCTCATTGCTTG
>JAFPUF010000106.1 GCA_017395545.1 Treponema sp.
AAAAATCACATGGAAAATCACCACAGCATACGACGCAGAAGGCAACAAAACTGAAGAATCAGAATTCAACGCTGCAAACACTCTCATCAACAAGACAATCTGGAAAATCAACGGAAATCAGATTGATGAGTCTTACTACAATGCCGACGGTGCCCTGCTCTCAAAAATCATCACAAAAAATGATGACCAGGGACGAACTGCTGAAGTTGCTCAGTATGCCGCAGCCGGAAACCTTGAGCAGAAAGCCGTTTACACTTACAACGATGCAGGCAAACTTTCTGAAATCTCATATTCGACTGCAACTGAACCACAGACTAAAAAAGTTGTCTTCCGCTTTGACGCAACTTACCAGATTACAGAAGAGCAGACTTACAATTCAGAGAACAAACTTACAGTCCGCGTAATTTACAAATATGACGCAACAGGCAACATCATCAAGACAACGACTTACAATGTTGCAGAAAAATTCGGAACAACAGTAAACGAACTCGCAGGAATTTCCGAATATAATTACGGAGCAACAAACTAGGATTTAGAACCGCGATTTTAAGGGGATAGATATGAAAACAATCGGAATCAAACTTGCTGACGGAACATTTTATCCAGTTCTCGAAGAAGGCACACCAAAAAAGAGAATGTTGGACTTGACCACAGCAAAAGACAACCAGACGAAAGTTCAGATTGACTTGTACCGCTCAGAAAACGGCACGATGGAAGATGCTGAATATGTCGATACCCTTGAAGTCACAAAACTTAATCCTCATCCGAACGGAGAGCCGGAGCTTCATCTTTCTGTGGGCCTGGACGAAGAAAACAATCTCACAGCAGAAGTTGTTGATCCGGAAACAGGTAAAAAAAGCGAAACAGAAGTAAATCTCGTTTCAAGAACTGAAGCAGAGCGCGCAGAGCCGGCAGACTTTGAAATCACCGGAAATAATGATGTTACTGAAGCCGATGATTTTGCCGCACCAGTCGCCGACGAAACTGTTTCTGACGATGCGAACGGAATTATTGACACTGACAATGCAGGTGAAAATATTGACGACGCAACTTTCTCCCCAGACGATCTTCCAGAAATGGGCGCACCTTCACTCGATGACATGCCATTCAGCTTTGACCACACGGAGCCAAACGCAGCAGGAAATCCGACATCAAGCTCAACTCAGGAAAAATTTGACGGCGAGCTTCCAGATTTTTCTGACCTGGACGATATTCCAGTTGAAGACACAACCCTTGAATCAGTCGATTTTTCATCAACTCCAGTTTCTGATGCAGTTGCAGCTGACACAGTTCAGACTGACACGACAACAATTGAAGAGCCTGCCTCTGATGAGACCGTAGCTTCTGACACAGCAGAGACTTTCTCAACCGAAGACTTCTCGCTCCCAGAATTTGGAAATGATTTTGATTCAGACACCGCTTCTACGGAATCAGCAAATCTTGATGATACGACATTGCCTGATTTCAACGATGATTTCGGCATAACTTCTGATTCATCTGATTCTAGCGATTCACTTGCAACAACAATATCTGACACATCAGAGCCAGAGGGATTCGATTTGCCAGATTTCGATGCACCGGTAACAGATTCAGGAACAGCAACAACAGGTTTGAATTTTGATGACTTGGACGACCCGGCATTCAATTCAACATCTGACGATGATTTGTTCGCAGCAAACTCAGGCAGTTCTGGTTCTGCAATGGATTTCTCAGATCTTTATGATAAAGAAACAATCGCAGGTGAGCACGCGTCACTCTACGACGAGGAAGAAGAAGGCAAAAAAACTCACACACCAATGATTATCTGCATTATCTGTGCAATTATCTGTGTGATTGCGACAATTCTCCTGCTCTTTGTCGTTCCTTCAAAATACAACTTGCTTGCTTCTCGTAACACAAACGGCGTTTCACTTCTCGACAAGTTCTTCCATAAAGCTGAGCCAATTGAAATTACTGCCGAAGAACCTGCTGACGAGACAAAATTCGTTGACGTAAATGTTGAAGAGCCAAAGAACGAAGCCGCTCCAGAAGCCGTTGAAGACAAAATCATCATCGCTCCTGAGCCAGAAAAAGTCGTTCCAAAGCCAGTTCCAGTTGAAGAGAAAAAGCCGGAGGTTCAGAAAACTTCTGACGTTAAATATCATATCCGTTGGGGTGACACTCTCTGGGATATTTCTGAATCTTACTACAAGACACCATGGAAATATCCGAAGATTGCTGATTACAACAGAATCAAGAATCCAGACCTGATTATCTCTGGCACAGACATCATGATTCCGGCAGAGTAATGAAAAAAATTATTGCAATTCTGCTCTCGCTCCTTGTCTTTACGGCATGTGCGAGGGTGGAAAATTCCGCTCAAAAAAAATTCGGAAGTGACTCAAATTACTTTCTTGCGCTTCAGGCTTCGGACAAAGGAAACGAGGATGAAGCTCTTCGTCTTTTTAAACTTGCCCGCAAAAAAGGAAGCCCGCTGATTTCAAAAAAAAGCGCTGAGTCCCTGACTCTTTTGGGAAACGTGCAGGAAAAACTTGAGGCGGCAACATATCTGGCAGATAAATATGACGATGAGGCTTCCCTTATCACGGCTTGCCGGACTTTTTTTCAGAACGGAGAATTTGCCGTCATTATAAAACGCACCGACGGAATTAATGTTGAGTCGGCAAAGAACGAGCTTGTGAAACTCCGGCTCCTTTCCCTGGCTCAAAAAAAAGACAGCCGCTTTGACTCAGAATTTTTCAGATGGTTTATGGCCCGCCCGATTTCAAGCGAGCATCTTGAAACTTACGGAACTTACATCAGCCGGCTCAACGAAAAGAACCTGAACATTCAGAGCGAAAGCGAAAAATTTCAGAAAAATCTGAACAAAAGGAGCCTGCTTGAAAGTCAGCTTGTGCCTGACAGCGACAGTCCGGAACATGAAGAAGAAAGCGCTGTCTCCGCATCTGTTGCAGCCGCTTCTGATATTTCAATAGAGCCTGAAGAGGGTTTTGAACCTTTGCTGAAAGCCCTTCAGGAAGCGGAAAATCCTGAAAAAATTCTTATTGACTACAGAATCGCAGTCTTCCACAGAAGCTACAAGCTTACTTATCCTCAGATTGATAAAGTCCTTAAAATTTACGAGAATCGTGGCGAGGAAGTTGATTCCCAGATTCTTTCGGATATCGGAAAGTCAACTTTGTATGCCACCAATGATTATTTTGCCTCTGCCCGTAAATTTGACGGCATGGCAAAAAGTCTTTCGCCTGAAAAAGCCTATTTTGCTCATTTTTATGCGGCCAGGCTCTATGATAAGGCAGGTCGCTACCCCCATCAGACTGTTTCCAGATTCAAAAGTGCCCTTGAGTCAACAAAGGATGAGCTTCAGTTTGACAACTGTCTCTGGTATCTCCTGAATTTTCAGCTCCGCACTTCAACTGACGACATAATTTCAACCCTCACGGAATACGGTTCAAGAATCCATGATGCAGAATATTTTGATGATTTTTTTGAGTCACTTTCGATTCTTCTGCTTTCAAGTCACCGCTGGCAGGATTTTTTCCGAGTCTGGAAGCAGACTGACTCGAATTTCTCTGATTTGACGGCAGGAAAGTACGCTTACATTTCAGGCCGTCTGATTGAGGAAGGACTTGCCCAGGGAAATGAAGGCTTGAAGACCCGGCAGGCAGTGGAAGCTTTTTCAAAAGTGCTGAATTCACCATCTTCCTTCTATTATAAAGTGTGTGCACTGGAAAGGCTGAACGTGACGGCTCCTGAACTGGTGAAGTCATACATCCTTCGTGAAAATGAAGTTAAAAATCAGATTGAGGACAATGGGGAAGGGCGGCTTCTTCGTGGATATGCGGCTTTTGGATTTCCGCAGCGGGTTTATTCTGAATGGCTCGTAAACCGCAAAAATATTTCCATTGAAGACTCAATTGAAGCCAGCAGGTTTTTGAGCAAGTGTGCCGAACGGAGCAAGGATACTTCCTACAATGTCCAGAGTCTTAGGATTGCAGGACGGTGCCTGGAAAATTCCACGGGAAAGATTCCCCGGGAACTTTTGGAGCAGGCTTTCCCAAAATTTTATCAGAAAGACATTGAAAGTGTCTGTGAGGAATTCGGACTTTCAGATTATCTCATGTATGCCCTTGTTCGAAGCGAAAGTTTCTTTGACCCCAACGTAACAAGCAAGGCGGGTGCAAACGGACTCACCCAGCTCATGGAAGCCACCGCCGATGACGAGGCAAAAAAGCTAAAGCTGGGTGATAATTATGACATTTTTGACCCAGAGACAAATCTGCGCATGGGAGCTCATTATCTTGCAGGCCTGATTTCCCGAACCGATGACAACAACGTGCTTCTCGCGCTCTACGCATACAACGCAGGTCTTACCAACGTTCGAAACTGGGGAAGGACTTTCCGAAATGACTGGTCAACAACCGGCCGTCCAATGCAAAAGCCCGTGGGAATCAGCGTAGACCTGTTCCTGGAATCCCTTCCTTTTGCCGAAACGCGAGAGTATGGAAGAAAAGTGATTGCCGCCGCCGCCATGTACGCATATCTTTACAATGGAAAATTACCCGGCGAAACTGTGCGCGAAATAATGTACTAACTACTCCCACAATTTTCTGCAAAGTATTATACTTCTAGCTCTATGGAAAATCCTTTGTCTAATCTTTTGCCGTCAGCTTGTCATTTTCTTTCGCTGAACGGCTCCCAGCTCATGCTTCTGGTCGGAATCATGATGTTTTTCGGCTCATTTGGTGGCCGAATCTTCCAGAAACTCAAGATTCCGCAGGTCGTGGGCTATATCGTAATCGGAATCATCATCGGTGTCTCAGGCTTTGCAATTCTGGGCAAAAATACAGTCGCTGCCCTCAACCCAATCTCAACGGCTTCACTTTCGCTAATTGGTTTTCTGGTCGGTGCAGAGCTTAAAATCGAAGTAATCAAAAAATACGGAAAGCAGTTCGTAGG
>JAFPUF010000107.1 GCA_017395545.1 Treponema sp.
ACGGAAAATACAAGATTCTTTCTGATATCCTCGGTGAAGAAGATCACCTGGGCGACATGGACTTCAAGGTTGCCGGTACAAAAGACGGTATCACAGGCTTCCAGATGGACATTAAGATTGCTGGTGTCACAACCGAAATCATGAAGAACGCTTTGGCACAGGCAAAAGCAGGCCGATTGCACATCCTTTCAATCATGGAGAAGTGCATCGACAAGCCTCAGCCAATCAGCCCGTTCGCTCCGAAAATCCTCACAATGAAGATTGCTCCGGATAAGATCGGCGCTCTCATCGGACCAGGCGGAAAGAACATCAAGGCTCTCTGCGCTCAGTACGGTGTTACAATCAACACTGAGGACGACGGAACTGTTCAGATTTACGGAAAAACCGGAAAATCTGCCGAGGAAGCTAAAATGGCTGTCAAAGGCATCTGCGAAGACCCGGAGGTCGGAGTAATTTACAACGGAACAGTAAAACGAATCATGGAATTCGGTGCTTTCGTTGAGATTTTGCCGGGCAAAGAAGGACTCTGTCACATTTCTAAGCTTTCACGAGGCCGTGTAGAAAAGGTTACTGATGTTCTCAAAGAGGGACAGCAGATTCCTGTTAAACTTCTCGAAGTTGACAAACAGGGAAGATTGAACCTTTCTTATATCGACGCTATTGAAGCACAGAAGTAGTCGGACAGAAATTACATCCTTGTAATTTCTGATTCGTACGAGAATTTTCCATAGGGAAATTCTCTCTCAGTTTATCCCCCGCATCCATGCGGGGGCTTTTTTTTACTCGTACAGGCCGTTCAGAAGCCTGTAAATGTCATTAATTCTTTCTTTTCCGTCCACACTGAAATCTATGTTTTCATCTACAAGCGTTTCTAGACTTGAGAGGCTTTCGTTTAGTGCTGTGGCGAAGCCTCGGCTCATTTTGAACCAGTAGGTGCCTCGGCCGTCGGTGAAGAGGGCCAGAAAGGCGTATTCTTTTGTTTTTTTCGACATCGTTATTCGCAGGATTTTGTTCAGGTCGGCTATGAGTCTGTCGGCTGTTCCTTCCTCGTGGATGTCGAAGTTGCGTTTGCACCAGTCTTTTTCGGTGATTGGATTCAAGTTTAGGTTTTTTACTACCTTGCAGGCAAGCTCCAGCTTTTCTCCGCTCAATAAGCCCGCACCGTGCAGAAGGACTTTCGAGCGAATCTGGGCGTAGACTGCCATCTTGTTTTCGTCGGTTTCTTTTTGAATTGCAGACTTGAATTTGTTGTATGGCAGAATGAGGATTTTCTTTCCTTTCTGCTTTTCGATTTCAAAAGTTTCTCCGCCGATGATAATCTCGTTGTCGTTCTTTTCCTTTGCTTTTCGACCGCCAAAGTGACCGTCATCACGACCGAGCAATTTTCCTTTGATTGCGGCGAATGTCGAGCCTTTGTATTCGAGGTTTCCGGTGAGACTTCTGCCTCGTTTTCCACGGATTGCGCCTAGTTTTGCTTCCAGATCCGGAGAGATTTTTGAGAGAAGCGACTTTGTGAGAGGGGAGACGCTCATCGCAAAAGTACGGCTCGTGCGCACGATTTCACCTGCGACGATAAAAAGCGGGTCGGTACGGAACATTGAAGAGCCAGGATGAATCGAAATGTGGTCTGCGGTGAGGGAGCGGTAATTTTCTTTTCCTTCACGCACGCACACGAACTGAATCATACCGCTTGCGATACAGCAAAGATAGTCGTCCATCGAGCCGCCGCTTCCGATTGGAATGCCCAGCTGTCCGATTTCCTCTTCAAGCTGAATCTTGATGTTTGCGATTTCAGCCATGACACGCTCGTCGAGATAATTGTTCTGACAGAATCTGACAGGATTTTTCATCGTCTGATAGGTTCGGAAAAGTTTTACATAGCTTACGAAATCGCCCTGAATGTCACGGAATGCGTGATGGGCTTTTCGTGCGTCGCTTTCTTCGCCCGGTGGAAGAATGAAAGGCGAGTGAGTGCTCATAAAGGCCGCCGCAATGACAGTCTCTTCAAGGACTTCCGGGTAACGCATAATACTTTCGACAAGGATTCGGCTTACACGAGGCTCAAGCGGGAACTCGACCATGAGCTTTCCGATTGATGAGAGAGTGTGGTCTTCGTTCAAAGCACCCATCTGATTCAAAGTTTCGACCGCACCCCGGATATCATCTTTCTGAGGGGCAGAGATAAAGTCAAAAGTGTCAAAATCGGTGATACCAAGCTCGCTCATTCTGAGAACGACCTCACTCAAATCAGTGCGGTAAATCTCTTCAGTAGTGAATTCCGGCCTCTTGTCAAAATCTTTTCGGCTGTAAAGACGGTAGCAGGTACCTGGCTGAGTTCGACCAGCACGACCCCGCCTCTGATTTGAGCTTGCCTTGCTTACAGGCGTTTCGTTGAGGCTGGAAGTGAAAGTTTTGGGGCTGTAAAAATTGAGCTTTGCCAAGCCCGAGTCAATTACGGTCGTGATTCCGTTGATAGTGACAGAAGTTTCTGCGATATTCGTTGAGAGAACGACCTTTTTCTTCCCGAAAGGCGCATTGTCAAAAACCCGCTCCTGCTCTTCCTTCGGAAGCCTGCCATAAAGAGGCACGATATGAATTTTTGAGTGAAAACTAGAATACTGAAGCCGTTTTGCACAGTCCTTGATGATTTTTTCGCCCGGCAAAAAGACCAGAATGTCACCGTCCTCATGATTGTCAAGAACACGGTCAATAGTCTTCTCGATCTTTGAAAGAAGAAGCTCGCACCCGGTCGCAGTCATAGTCGTGGTAGGCTCTTTTGTAGTCGGCGGATCGTAAATCATCGTGACCGGGAAAGTCTGAGTGTCAATCGTCACAATCGGGCATCCGCCAAAATATTCAGAAAAAGCCTCTGCGTTCATAGTCGCACTTGAGACAATCACCTTAAAATCAGGCCGGGCCACAAGGACACGCTTCAAAAGTCCGAGAACAAAGTCGATGTTAAGGCTCCGTTCGTGAGCCTCGTCAACCATAATCACGGAATATTTTGTCATCCACGGATCAAGCTTCATCTCCTGCAAGAGGATACCGTCGGTCATAATCTTGATTTTCGTGGTAATGTCAGTCTTGTCCTCAAAACGCATCTTGTAACCGACAAGCCCCGGATAATTCGTCTTGAGCTGTTTTGCGATAAATTCCGAAACACTAAGGGCCGCAATTCGCCTGGGCTGGGTCACGGCAATCACACCGTTCTCACTATATCCCGCCTCATGCAAAATCACCGGAATCTGAGTAGTCTTTCCACTTCCGGTAGGCGACTGCACGACAATAACCTGATTATTCTTAAGACATTCAAGTATTTTTTCTTTCTGTTCGTAAACTGGTAATTTTTTGTAGTCGATAGACATAAGACAATTATAGAAGAAAAACGCCGGAGTTACAATCAAAAGGACAGTGGCAAGTCGGGCGGGAAAGTCGGGCGCAACCGCCGCGGTTTAGGAATGATGTCAGACAGTTACAGTCTTCTATAGCATACGCTGCTTATAAAGTCTTCTTTCAAAAAATCCGATAATAAAAAGGGGAGAGTGTATTTTATTCCGCAGGAATCATTCAATACATTCAGGGGGATTATATGACAATTATTATCGATGAAAAAAAACTTGTTCAGACTGTAAAGCATTTTGCGATTCTTCTTGTTATTGCTGCTATTTTAACATTTCTTGGGCTTTCGAGTAAAATCTTTCATTTCAGCGAGACAAATCCTGTGACGTATGAGATGAATTATAATCGTCTTTCAGTTCCTGGAAAAGGTGTTGCCACTTCAATGAAAAAGACCGGCGAAGTTCAGTCAAAAGTCCTCGGACCAAAACGCGGAAAAGGAAACGGCGGTTCAAAATTCTTCGACGAAGTAGAAAAAGTCCACGGAAATTCAAAAAAATAGTCAGTTTTAATCTTGTCAAGCAAAGAGAAATTTTGTATAATTTTGCCCATTAAAAAGGCTGCGAACTTTTCAGCCTTTATGCCGACTTAGCTCATCCGGTAGAGCAGCACCCTCGTAACGTGCAGGTGGTTGGTTCAAGTCCGACAGTCGGCTGATTAGTCCTGCAATATGCAGGATTTTTTTTTGTGGGTGGGCATAGCTCATCTGGTAGATACGGTCGTAGCTGGCGTACGACCGTTCCCTTGTTTTTTATTTTGTGCTGAGAACTTTGCAGATTGCTTCGTAAAGTTCGTCGAATTCTGTGAAAGCCGGAATGTCTGGAAAATCAGCCTTTATTTTATCGGTTGTGCGGAATAAAAAGCCTGCTTTGCTTGCCTGAATCATTCCGAGGTCATTGTAGCTGTCACCGCTTGCTATTGTGTCGAATCCGATTGACTGGAGCGCTTTCACGGTGGTGAGTTTTGACTGCGGACAGCGCATTTTGTGGCTTACAATAAAGCCTTTTTCGTCCACGTCTAGTGAATTGCAGAAAATTGTCGGCATTCCAAGTTTTTTCATTAGAGGGGCTGCGAATTCTTCAAAAGTGTCGCTTAAAATGATAGTCTGACACTTGTCACGGAGCTTATCCATAAATTCTTTTGCGCCCGGAAGCGGGTCAATCTTTGCGATTGTATTCTGAATGTCTTTGAGTGTCAGGCCGTGTTCCTTTAAGATGCTGATTCTCCACTGCATGAGCTTGTCATAATCGGGCTCATCGCGTGTCGTTCTTTTTAATTCAGGAATTCCTGACTCTTCTGAGAAGGCAATCCAGATTTCCGGTACAAGTACGCCTTCCATATCCAGACATGTTACGAACATAAAAAATCTCCTGTAGTTTTTATATACGGGAATCTGTAAAAACTGAAGTTTTTTGAGTTTTCCCATCACAAATCTAGCATATTTTTTGATTTTGTGGAATTATTTGATACATAATATATGATGCCGTTTGAAGAACCTGAATTTTCTGGTAAAACTGCCGGCCGTTTTGCTCCATCTCCCAGCGGCCGTATGCATTTCGGAAATATTTATGCCTGTCTCATTTCTTACTTGTCTGCACGAAAAAAAAACGGGGAATGGATTCTCCGGATTGAAGATTTGGACAGACAGAGGTGCAAAAAAGAATATTCTGAAATCCTGATTGATGATTTGAAGTGGTTTGGCTTTGACTGGAACAGAGGTCCACAAAAAAAAGACGGGAACTCATATTTTCAGTCGAACCGTTCAGACGTGTACGAGCAGTATTTTAATAAACTTTTTGATTCTGGCCTGATTTATGACTGCTTCTGCACACGGTCTGATTTGTTTTCTTCAAGTGCACCTCACAATTCAGACGGAATACCTGTTTATCTCGGAAACTGCAGAAATCTTTCTGAAAAACAAAAATCTGAATTTCTAGAGAAAAAACTGCCTTCAAAAAGAATTATGACACCTGATTGTGAGGTGTCTTTCCTTGACAGACATTATGGCAGTCAAAAAATCAATCTTTTCCGTGAGACGGGAGATTTTATTGTCAGACGTGCGGACGGAAATTTCTCATACAACTTTGCCGTAGTGGTTGACGATGCTTTGATGGGAGTGACTGAAGTTGTGCGGGGGAGGGACCTCCTTTCTTCGACGCATCAGCAGATTTATCTTTATGAAAAACTTGGATTCAAACCGCCTCAATATTTTCATATTCCTCTGATTGTGAATGAGCAGGGAAAACGACTTTCAAAACGTGATAAAGACCTTGATATGGGATATTTCAGGAAGAATTGTACGAGTGAAGAAATAATCGGAAAAATTATGTTTATGTGCGGCTTTATTGAAAAAGAAGAAAAAATATCGCTGCCGGAAGCCGTTTCGCTTTATGACGAAAAAAAACTTCCGGCAGAGGATATCTGCAAAAACTGAGTGTTTACTTCTGGAGAAGCTTGAAGGTTCCCTTGATTTCGTAAGGGGTTCCTTCCCATTCTGGTTTCATGTCTTTTGGGTTTTCTGCGTTATATGCGACTCCAAAATCATCTTTTTCGGTCGGCCAGCCACCTTTTATGAAGAACTTTTCGATGAGTTCAATGTAGTATTTTGCTACGTTGTCGGTTGGTCTTGCTTCACTGAGTTTTTTAAAACATTCGAGTGCCTGTTCATATTTTTCGCTTTCAAAGAGTTTCATTGTTTTTTCCCAGGCATCTACATACTTGAGCAGGCTTTCTCCTGCATTTTCGCGAAGATCCATAAGCTCATAAAGGCGGATTGGGGTGACTACATTGACAACCTGAACGCGGTCGAGGCTTCGGACGATAAAATTGTCATCAAGGCCTTTTCTTGTTGCTTCACTCATCAGAATTCCGCCGGTTCTGTACTGCTTGTTAACGCCTTCAAGGCGGGAAGCGAGGTTTACATTGTTTCCCATGACGGTGTAGTTCTTTTTGTTTGTGGAACCCATGTAACCTGCGACGATTTCGCCTGAATTCAAGCCGATTCGTGTGAAAATCTGCTTTTTGTTTCTGACCATAATGCAGAATGCTTCGTACAAATCGCTGTCCATGTCTTCCGGTTTCGCTTTTGTGGTGATATCTTCGATGTAAAGGTTCATCTCACGCTCAGCTTTTTTCATATTGACTGCAGCGCGACAGGCGAGGGCGGCATGTTCCGGAGTTTTTACAGGGGCTCCTACGAAGGCTACGATTGCGTCTCCTTCGTATTTGTCGACTGTTCCGCGGTTATTCATGATGATGTCGCTCATTCGGGTAAGATAGAAGTTTAAGAGGGCGACGAGCTGGGCTGCGCTCAGAAGTTCAGAGAAGCCTGAGAATTTCTGGATGTCGGTGAAAATTGCCGTCATGTCGATTGTCTGTCCGCCAAGTTTGAATGATGACGGGTTCTTTACGATTTCGTCGACAACGGCAGGAGCGAGACACTGGCTGAAAGCAGACTTGATGAATTTCTTGTCTTTTGAGGTTGTGAGAAGGTTCCAGATGGTGATGCCTACGAAACTGAACAAAAGCGAACAGATTGGAATTGCGGCACCAAGATATGAGCGTGTTGCAACAAAAAATGCAGCAAGAATGACGAAAGTGAGGGCGATTTCTGCAATTCCGAGAACAATCTGTTTGCCGATACTTTCCATTCTGCAGGAAATTGCACCGTAAAGAAGCGAAAGAATGAATGCTATAAGAATTGTGATGAAAACCGGATTGTCCTTGACAAAGTCTTCGCTGAGAATCTGATTTGCGATTGTGTAGTGGACACCAGGGTTAGGATAGTGCTCTTCGTACTGGTTGAGGCCGTAGTCTGTTGTGCTTGTAGCAGTTGTACCGACGATACAGAACGCTTTCTCAAGTTTTTCTTTCATGGAATTGAAAGATTCCTGATAGTCCTTGAGAAGGGTAATTGCGTAGTCAAAATATTCTGCGATGTAAGAAAGGGAATCAGGGTCATCCTGATAGAGAGCCATCATCTTTTCTTTAAATTCTTCGGAAAGAATCTGAGAAAGAGTATTTGCATACTGAGTTCTGTAGGCTGAAAAAAGGTCGTAGGTGATTTCTTCGGAAGGTTTTTCGCCTGTGAAAAGGGATTCTTTTATATACTGAGCAGAATTGTAGAGTTCTTCCGGATTATCTCCTTCCCATGCTTCAAAAAGACCTGAGGCCTGCATTTCTGAAACTGTTTTGAAAAGTTCCTTATCAAGGAGCGAGAGACGGTAAATGTTCCAGAGAGATGTCTGATTGTAGTCAGCATAGTGTTTTTTCGGGTATTTGACGATTACGCTTCCGTCCCTGTCGCGCGGAATAACGATGTTTTTTGTTTTCCCGTTGACTTTAGCTTCTTTTATGGTGATTTTTGAATTTGAGATGACAACCTGAGGATTTTCAAACCATGCGAGAAGAGGAACGAGCATGAGCTGTCCGTAGTATTTTCCGTTGATTTTTACAAGAAGGTTAAGGCGGCGGAGATATCCGTCAGAGTCCGGGTTTGCGTTTACGAAGCCGGCTCCCTTTGCGTGAGTCATAAGGTCCTGAATGGCAGGCTGTCCTCCAGTGAAGTCCGGGGTCTTCGTGTCATTTTCGGAAACAACGTTTTTGAGGGAGATGAAATTCTCGAGATATGAGAGGTATTCGTCACTGATGGGTGTGTAATTGTCGGCCGTGAGCGTGAGAAATGAAGAATTGAAGAAGGTGAGGCCGTTTGCAAGGAGCGCATCCTGTGAGCGGATGACATATGAAATTGAAGTGTTGAGGTTGTTTTTTGCCTGCTCAGAATATTCTGAAAGCGTGTTTTTTGCTTCGGAAGGCGAGAGCTTTTTTTTGGAAACTGAATCAATCACTCCGGAGAATTCGTTGTGAAGGTTTGCAAAATTTTCGTTGACGTAGGCAGGAAGAGTTTCGTTGACATATTTTTCATCGACTTTTGCAGGACTTTTGTCAAGAAAGCTTAAATCGAATACGGTAGCCTGAGCGCCAAGCTCTTTTAAAGTGATAAGGCTTTCCGCATAGACATCGCGGCTGAACGGCCACGTTCCGATATTCTCGATTGAAGCGTCGTCGACATTGACCATAACGACATTTTTACTTTCTTTGAGGGAAGGCAAAAATCTCTGGAAAAAATCTGCTACCCTGTTTTCGACGGAGGTAAAAATCAGAAGTGAGCAGACGGCTGCATTTAGAAATGCGATGATAATCTTCAGATACTTTTTCATAACTGAAAATAATTATAACTCATAAAATCTGATTTGTCATTGAAAAAATGCATTGTTTTATTCTTCAATCGTAATCACATCTTTGAGTACATAACAGAAACTCGGGGCTGAGCGCTTTTCGCACTCTAAGAAAGGTGTTCTTAAATCCCATGTGTCATTTTCGTCAAAAGGATTTACACCTGTGTAGTTTCCTTTAAATACTGTAAGGTTGTTATTTTTTAGCTGGCGGATTGCCTTTTCAATTTCTTCTTCGGTTCCTGGTGACAGAATATGCCGGTTGAGTCCTGCGATTTCAATCCATCCCTTGTCAAAACCTTTCGCAGAATCGGCTGTTTTGTAGTCGCTTTTTACGACGGCTTCGATTTTCTTGCCTTTGAGAACTGCTTCCGTCGCACCGAAAATGTACGGGCTCCAGTTTATTCTTGTAGATGCAAGGGAAGTTGTCGGAGCAACGTCTGTCATACTCTGGTTGTAACCGATATGAAAAACTGTTTTATGGTGTTTTATGCTCGCTTCTTCACATGCTATTGCAGGTCCGGAAGTGTCAGAATGCTGGCTTATGATTACACAGCCCTCGTCAATCAGTTTTTCTGCGCATTTTTTTTCAAGGATGTGGTTGCTCCATGTGTTTGTGTAGCGGACGACCATTTCTGCTTCCGGGACAATGCTCCTTACTCCAAGGAAAAATGCGGTATAACCCGAGATGACTTCAGGGTAAGCAAAAGCTCCGACATAGCCTGCTTTTGCCCTGTTTCGCTTTATTTTACCGTTTGTGATGAGTTCATTTAGTTTCATTCCTGCAATGATTCCGGAGACATACCGTCCTTCATGAATCCGTCCCATAAACGTGTGGTAATTCGGAACAGGGGTTTCATAGTCATCGTAATAGCCTGTAGCATGGCAGAACTGTACTTCCGGATGTTTTTTCGCCATTGATTTTGTGACTGCCCCGTAACCGTAACTTGTGGTAAAAATTATTTTGCAGCCTTTATCAACCAGATCCTGAAGGGCGGTTTCACAGCTCTGTGGATTACCTTCGTTTATGTTGTATTTTGAGTAAATCTGAACTTTATCGCCGAAAGCGTCTTTTAATTCAGTCTGGCTTCTGAAAAAATTATTCGTGTATGCCGTCGCCGTGTCTCCGAGATACATAAATCCAACTTTTATTGATTCGGACTGTCTTTTTCTTGAAAAAAATTCCGTGGCAAAAAACATTGCCGTTATGCCGAAAATCACGGTAATTATTGTAAGAAAGTATCTGTTTCTCATTGTGCTCCTCCTGCTTCTTTTCTGCCGCTTTCTTCGACCGTCTTTTTAACGTTCAGTTTACCGCTATCGATGAGTTCAAGCATTATTTCGACAAGACCGGGGTCAAACTGAGTGCCGGATCCTTTTTTCAGTTCATTTATGACAAAGTCCATATCAAGTGCCTTTCTGTAGACCCTGTTCGCAGTCATTGCATCGAATGCGTCAGCAATACCGATTATGCGTGCATTCAGCGGAATTTCTTCACCTTTCAGACCGTTCGGATAGCCCGTTCCGTCATAATGTTCGTGATGATAGCGCGCTCCCTCGTCTACATGAGGAATAAGGGTGAAGTCTTTTAAGATTTCACCTCCGATAAGGGTGTGAGTTTTCATTACTTTGTATTCTTCATCGGAGAGCCCGCAAGTTTTGTTCAGAATTGCGTCCGGAACACCGATTTTTCCGATATCGTGTAGAAGGCCTGTTCTCCTGATTTGTGTCTGCTCTTCCTCAGAAAAACCAAGCATCTGTGAAATGAGGACTGCATATTCTGCGACCCTGAAAGAGTGTCTGCCCGTGCTTTTGTCCCTGGCTTCGACTGCGTTTGCGATTGAGAAAATCGTCTCGTTGCCCATTCGGATTTGCTGTCTGATACTTTCCATTTCGTGTTTCTGCTTTTCAATTCTTTTTTCCTGAAGGGTGGAGGTCCCATACCAGGTGAGCCAGGCAATCGCAAGCATTGCGACTCCCACAGTGTAGAGCATGAACCACCAGTAATCATAAATCCTGAAGGTTTTTGAAAGGTTGTAGACTGATTCTTCGACTGTGCTGCGTCCTTTTGAGTCAAGAACCGAAATATGGAATTTGTATTCGCCTGAACGAAGGTTTGTATAAATTACGCTTGAAAGGTCTGTCTGCATGCAAACCTGTGGTTTTTCGTCCAGCCCCTCAAAAAACAGGCTGATATACGGGGTGTTTATCGAATAATTGATGATTTCCGGTACGATTTCAACTGTATCTGCCTCTGCAGGAATTACAAAAGGAATGTCTTTCTGAACGATGTGTCTTTTACCGTCAATCAGAATAGATTTCAACTGCATCCTGTAAGAATGTTCACTTTTGTCATAAGTGTTGAGGTTGAGGCGTGCAACTCCCGTATCGCAGGAAAGATAGAGGTCGCCGTTTTCGTCGAGGTGATTCCAGGAATTTGCAGTGAGCGAGCCTCGAAGGCCTTTTTTTAAGTCAAGAAGCTCATAGTCAACTTTCTTTCCTGAAAGAAGTTCATCACGGTTTACGATGAAAATACCGGCACTGCTGAGAACGAAGATGTTTTTATTCTCCCGTACAACAAGGTCGTAATTGTTTGAGAATGGGAAATTTGAAAGAATCCTGCAGGAAAAGGCAGAATTATCTGTATCGTTCGGGGAAAAATCTATGTAGCACAGTCCGTTGCTTGTTACTGTAAAAACTCCTGAAACTGCATCCGTTCCGTCAAAGTCATTGACCGTACGGAGAATGACATTTGAAGAAAGTCCGTCGGTCCGCTTGATGAGCCGGGAGATTTTATAAATAGTTCCGTCAACAAGTTCCGGGTGACGGTTTCTTTCGATTACTGCAAGTCCCCCTCCGTCTGTTCCCGCAATTAAAAGTCCGTCGTTCGTTTCGCTCAGCGTGAGTACAAGCGGATTCTCAAAGCCGTCTTTCTCTCCGAGCCATTCGATGATTTCGCCGTCCCTTATGAATGCAATTCCGTCACTGGCTCCCGCCGCAATAGTGCCGTCTGAAAGCTCGACCGAAACCCTGAACTGATGTCCCTGCCCGAGCTGCGTTATGTTTCCAAGGCCGTATTTTTTTCTTTCATCATGTTCTGCGCATATAATTCCCCGGGATTTTGTGCAGATCCATAGAGAACCGTCTTTTGTGACAGTGAGACAGCGAACCCTTACTCCTGAAAGCTTTTCCGTAAGGGAATTTTTTAAAGAAATGCCTGTATTTTTGTCTGTGGCAAAGAGTCCGTCATCAGTAGCAAAATAAAGGTCTCCGGAGAAACGCGCCGTCGAATTTACGACTGAAGAGGGGAGGTTTGCAGATGCGTACACTTCTGAAAAAGCGGTCTCGCACATTTTGAGAAGCCCGAGCCTTGAGGAAGTGAACCACAAATTTCCCTGGTAGTCTTCGCACATATTGTCGATTGAATTGTTGAAGACTCCGGTTTCAAGCGGATAGAAAACTCCCTGAGAAATGTATCCGGCTCCGTTGTCAGCGCACAAAAAGACAACATCATCAAAAATATGAAAGGAATTGATGTGGTTCAGTGCACCGCATTTTATTTCACCTTTTTTTGTGATAATTTTGTCTGATAAAGCCGGTGATAATTTTGCCTCATGTCCGCCTGTATGAAATACCAGAAGTTTGTTTGATTCTGTCGCTGCATACAGGATGCCGTCATCTACAAAAGCCGCTGCGGTGAATTTTTCATTTTGTTCTGCGGAACTCCAGATTATCTCAGCCCCCCTGATTAGAAAAAGCGTTCCGCCTGCATCAACGGCCGCTATATTTTCATTTTCGTCAGCGCTTACGGAGCGGGCAGTCTGAACCTGGGGAATAGTCGCAAGAACACACAGTCCGTCGGTAACGGAAAGAACCGCCATGTCTTCTGATGTACCGACATAGTAGAGACCGTTTGATCCGCGGGTAATACTCCGGACCGCGTCCGCCGGAAGCCCGTCTTTTTCTTCGAGTACATTCATTACCGTTTCGTTGATGATGATTGAAAGACCGTTGTCGTTCGTGCCGACAAACAAACGGCCTTCATCGTCAACATAAAGGCATCGGACAGCCTTGATTGATTCAAATTCGTTCATGAGACGGAATTCGTGGCCGTTGTGCCGGTAAAGTCCTTCGTAGGTGCCTATCCAGAGAATACCGTCGTTCGTGGATGCAATGTCGTTTGCCTTTCCGCCTGAAAGTCCGTTTTCCTTGTTGAAGACTGTATGTGCAAATGAGTTGTAGGCGCGCGGCTGTGAGAAAGATTTTTCAGGAGCAAGAATGGGGAGAAAAAGAAAGAAAATGAGGAGAACTGGCGCTGTGTTTTTTTCGCCCTGAGTTTTTTCCGTTTGAGCGGCTGGAATTGTTCCGAGAAGCCTTGGAAAAAAGGGTTTCATGACGCGGTAAACATGGATAAATGCATAAAGAGCGAGGAGTGTAATTACCTTGTCGAGAAAATCTGTGTAGAACTGGCCTAGTATCAGACAGAAAATTCTTGGAAGGCCCCACTGAGAAAAAAGCTCAACAATACCGTTTCCCCATTCATTTCCGACATCACCGTCATAAAATGCGATGTTCAGGACGACCGAAATCATGACACTGACGAGAGTTACCAGAACCGAAAGGCTCATCGTTTTGAGGAGAGTTTCAAGCCAGCCGCGGCGGGCCATAATGCCGACTACAATCGCAATGAAAACAGATGTGATTGAGTAGATAAAGGAAATCGGATTTAAGAAGCCGTGGAGAATATTGCCGGAAACTCCGACAATTACGCCGCAGACAGGTCCAAGAGCGTAAGAAGTCAAAAAAGTGCCGAAAGAATCGAGCCAGAGCGGAAGATTCGCGCCTTCGGAAAAAGCATGACCGCCGACATTTACGAACATACTGAAAAGTACGAGTAGAATTATCTGATAGGGTCTGTAGATTTCTTTTTTCATGCTTAGCTCTCCTGTGAGTTCCTGCAGACTGGAAGAACCGTGCAGATTATGCAGAACGGGTCTCCCGCAGTATCGAATTTCGTTGCTGTGCTGATAGAGCACTCTGTTCCTGTTGCCTTGATTTTAGACAAAATTTCTCCTGACCAGCCGCCTTTTAGTTTTGTGAGCAGTCTTAAAGTCTCGACATCTGTCAAAGTAAAAAGACTTCGCAAATTCTGCGGTTTTGTTTCATCAATATGAATCTTTAGTCCGGCGCAGGGGTTGTAAAGATTTAATTTGCCTTCCATATCGAAAATCAGGACAGGAACATCAACAGAATTGAAAATCTCCTGGCTTACATTTTTTACGGTCGGCATAAAAAGAATATGTCTTTTGACAGCAAGATAAAATGAAAAATAAACCAGTGAAAGGGCAGTGCAGTAAGAAAAAGTCGGATACTTTACTGCAAAAGATGCCCTTGCCATGTCCGGAAATGCTGCAAAAAGAAGGGTAAAGTTCACCACGAAGATTTCAAGAACGAACTGCTTGTCGCGCTTGATTTTTTTGCTTCTGAACCACTGGACGCCGTGAATGGTGAGCGTAATGCAGATTAGAATCATGTATGCGTAGTGGAAGAAAAAAGGTCCGCCTCCGACATTCTCGTAGGAAGTGTGAAAATCGTAACGAACATAGTGTAAGGTATTACGTTTTCCGAAAATCAGCATGTCGAGGAAAATATATAGCCCGAAAAATGCAAGGAGAACCGCCTGTTTGCCCTGCTTTTTTTTGAGTTCAGTCATAAGAAATGCGAGTTCAAGCAGAAGAAAGGAGTCAAGTCCGAAAAGACCGATGAGCCGGGGAATGAAGGCGTATTTCAGTTCGGCCGTAAAGCCCATGATTGAATATCCAAGACAGGTAAGAAAAGTTGCGATTCCGAAAACCAAGGTGTAAATGCGGATATAGCCTGAATCTTTCTCCCGAATATAGAAAGATACTCCTGCCGAAAGCGCAAGGGCAGAAAGGGAGCAGAGAATGAGATTCAGATAAACTCCAGTCATTGAGGACTCCAGAATGGTAAAAAAACTTTTTTAACAACCAGATTATATCATATTTCGGTGGTTGATGTCATCCATAATATAGAATAAGCAGAATGCCGCAAAAAAAAGGCCACCCGCGTCGGGCAGCCCCCATTGAAAAATTCTTGTCGGGTAACAAAAAACACACGGAGGTATTTCCACGACAGGAGGTCGTGCAAGAGTTAACACGCGAGAATTTTACGAAGTAAAATTCTCGTCGGGAAGTTCAAAATACACGGATGTATTTTGAACTTCCTATTCGTCCCAGTCCATGTCGGCTTTTGCTTCAGATGCACGTGAAGATGCAGTTGCAACGCCCTTTGAATTAGATGTTGCGGCTCCTGCTACTCCGTTTTTGCTGATGCCAGAACCTTTTTTGATTCCGCCCTTTGCAGAGCCTGCAGAAGTGAGTGCCTGAACAGTTCCTTTCTGCATTGCCTTGATTGAAACGTCACCAGATTCTCCGGTGAGAACGAGAACAGAGTTCGGACTTGTATTGATTACAGTCGATGAAGAGACTTTCTGTCCGACCGAGAGATTTTTCCAGTTGCCCGGAGCTGCCTCAAACTGAACTTTTCCCGTGATTGACTTTACGGAATAAGAGTCAGTGGCAAAAGCGAGAAGAGCAGTGAATGCAGCAACAACGATAGTTGTGAAGATTTTTTTCATAATAGTGCCTCCATAATTACGAATCATTGTCAGTATAACGCAGTAAATATTATTTGTCAGTTTTTTTTAAGAGATTTCTCATTTTTTTTCAACTCTTGCATAAAATATGCAAAAATACTAGAATTATTGCATAAATATACAATTTGTATGCAATAATACGGTGGCTGAGCATGTCGTCCGAAGGCGCAGAGCAGCCACCAGAAGAGGTGTTTTATGGCAAAAGAGAAAGTAGTACTTGCTTATTCAGGCGGACTTGATACAACAGTTATCATTCCGTGGCTCAAGGAAAATTATGATTATGACGTTATCGCCGTTTGTATCGATGTCGGTCAGGGCGATGACTGGGAAGCAATCAAAGGCCGTGCGCTCAAAACTGGTGCTTCTGCCTGCTATGTAGTTGATGCCCGTCAGGAATATATCGAAGAATACATCTGGCCAGCTCTCAAAGCAAACGCTGTTTACGAGGACGAGTATCTTTTGGGTACTTCTACTGCCCGCCCTCTTATCGGAAAAATCCTTGTTGAGTATGCTCGTCAGGAAGGTGCAGTCGCAATCTGTCACGGTGCAACTGGTAAAGGAAACGATCAGGTTCGCTTCGAGCTTGCAATCAAAGCATTCGCTCCGGATTTGCGCGTAATCGCAGCCTGGCGTGATGACAAATGGAACATGGACAGCCGTGACGCAGAGATTAAATTCCTTGAAGACCGAGGGCTAGAAGTTCCAATGAAGAAAGACCAGTCTTACTCTCGTGACGAGAACATCTGGCACATCTCTCACGAAGGTCTTGAGCTTGAAAAGACTGAGAACGAGCCGAACTATCCTCACATGCTCAAAAACACTGTAGTTCCTGAGACTGCAGGGGAAGGCGAGTA
>JAFPUF010000108.1 GCA_017395545.1 Treponema sp.
CCGAGACTTTCAATAAGTTGAATTCCATGAAGCAGACTGCGAGCAATCCTGTCTAGCTTCGTAATAATTAAAGTATCTTTGGACTGAATTATTTTCAGGAGCTTATCAAGTTCCGGACGGTCGCTCTTTGAGCCACTGAAGACATCAGAAAAAATTTTTTCTGCTCCAGCTTCTCGAAGAGCATTAATAGAGAATTACCGTCTTTTGCCTGTCCGTTAGTGCTGACTCTTGCATACTCGAAAATCATAAAAAGATCTCAACTTATGAATAAGAGTTATGAATATAATTTAATATATATTTAATAACGAAAAAATAACTTATTCAAAAGTGGGCCAATTCTGAAAAACAACGCAAAGCCATGAAGGACGCGGGAGTAGATTTTGCGTATCTTTCTATTTATGATATAGCATACACCTACGGGATAAAAAAGTCAGCTCCATTAATAAAGACTGATGGGAGCAGGCTGCTTACTACGAAGATTGGGTGCTTGAACATGGAATTGACACGGTGAAATATGGCAAAGACGGCAAAGCTAAAAACGTTGATTTAATTTTGGGAGCTACTATCGGTATTGATGACTTAATTTTAGCAGTTCTTGACGCATTAAAGGACGAAGCAACAATAACCGTTAAGCAGTGGAAACTGCGCAGAGAAACTTCTAACGGAATGCGGATATTCAGGGGCATACCTTACGCAGAGCCTCCCGTCGGAAAATTGCGCTGGCATTCTCCAGTTCAGGCCAAGTCATGGTAAGGCATCAGGGACGCAACGAAATTCGGAAACCGTGCGTTCTCTGCCCTCGCTAACGACCAGCAGCAAGGCTCGCCCGGAAATGAAGACTGTCTGTACCTTAACGTCTGGACTCCTGCAAAAGCACCGTCCGAGAAATTGCCCGTAATGATCTGGATACACGGCGGAGGCTTCCAGTTCGGCAGCGGTGAAGAACCTGCATACGAAGGCTCTAACCTCGCGCGCAAAGGCGTTGTTGTAGTAACATTCAACTACAGGCTCGGAGTTCTGGGCTTTCTAGCACACCCTGAGCTTGACCGTGAAGGAGCTTCGGGAAATTACGGTCTGCAGGACCAGATTGCGGCGTTGAAGTGTGGGAAGGAGAATATATCATCATTCGGCGGAGATCCTGACAACGTTACGCTGTTCGGATAATCTGCGGGGGCTATGTCGATCGGGATTCTCATGGCCTCAGCGCTGGCACACGGGTTGTTCCACAAGGCAATATGTGAGAGCGGTGCACTCTGGGACGGAAGATTCGGGCCTCTGGAGAGTTTTAGTGAAGCACACAAACGCGGAGAAGATTTCATGAGAACTATGGGCGCAAAATCTATAATGAACTGCGTGCTATAACTGCGGAGAAGCTCAACGATTCTGCACTATGGGATTTTAGCAGTCATCCTAATAGTTACGGCATTTTCCCCAAACGTCGATAATTACGTTCTGCGTGAATTCCCCGGAGCTATCTTTGCGCGGTGAACAGACGAAGATTCCGCTCTTAGCCAGATGGATGGAGGCAGAATATTTCCCGTTCAAGGCGTTTGCGCTGCCTCATAGCACCCCCGAAAAGTTCAGAGCCTCAGCCGCAAAAATATTCGGTGAGGACAGAATGCAGGAGTTCATAAAGCTCTACCCGATTAATGAGACGGAACGTTCCGCGTTTGAACTGACTTCTGGCTACACGATAAGCGGGCAGATATTCTACATTCTTGAACGCCAGAGCAAATTTGACGTACCAGTTTATGGCTACGAGTTCACATATACTTCACCTTACAGTCCTATAGCTTCGCACATTGTTAATATGCCGTTCGTCTTCGGGACGCTCACAAATCAGTATATATTCGGCGAAAAGTCAGCGCAGCCTGCACAGAGAGACCGTGAATTTTCTGACGCAATCATGAACTACTGGACAAATTTCGCGAAGATAGGAACCCCCAACGCTGACGGCCTCCCGGAATGGCCAGAGTATAAGAGCGGGCTGATTATGGACTTGGAGAACAAGATAAAGGCAAGGCAGAACAATAACCTTGACCGCTATAACTTCATAGGCAGTTTCAGGAGTGAGGGAGTTTTTCCGCTGAGGTGGCGCAATCCTGAGATGAAAACACTCATATCTTCCGACCACGAACCTTTGGGGAACATGCGCACACGTTTCCTGAATGATGTATTTTTCCCAGCCGTCGAGAAAGAATCAGGAGGACGCATAAAGATTAGCCCTCACTGGAACGGAGAACTCAGCATCAGCTACGAGAACTTGAACACGGTAAAAGACGGTTCACGCGCACAAATCATCGTTGTAGTTCCCGAATACAGCGTGAAGGAATTACCCCTACATCAACTCTTCAAGAGCTTCCCTGTTGGCTCGACAGGACAAGAACAGGTTAATTTTTTCAGAAGCATTTATGAAAAAATCCCAGCTTTGAAAGACAAAATCGAGAAGCAGAATTTACACGTTATCTTTGTAGCAACAGGATTTCCTGCAGCTTTTTTCGGCCATGAGCCTCTGAATGATTTAAGCTCGATAAAAAATCAGAACTGGCACAGCGCGAGTTTCTGGCACAAAGATTTTTTGAGCAACGCTTGGGCAATCCCCGTAACAATGACGTGGGGCAGCAAAGTCTTCGAGGCTCTTGCGGACGGCTAGCTTGACGGCTTAATCGTCAACATCGACAGCGGCTATGACATTAAAACCCACATAGAAGCTAAATATATTGCCGTGTCTCCAAAGTTATGGCTCGGACACGCCTACCTCATAGCCATGAACAAAGACGTTTGGAAGTCCCTTTCAGAAAAAGAACAGGAGGCATTCGAGAGAGCAGCTAATTTCGCATACGATCAGCTTGGTGATGTCGTGAACGCCGCGCTTCCGGAACAGATAGAACGTTTACAGGCTGACGGCGCGGAAGTCAGGATTTTGAGCGACAAAGAAGTTTCAGAATGGGAGAGAATAACAAAATACAAAGACATTCAGGACAAATGGCTTCAAGAAAAAATCGGCGCAGGTTCCATAAAAATGCCCGAAGTCCTTAAAGAAATAAGAAGATTGATTGAGAGGGATTAAATCATGAAAAAAATTCTTATTCTCGCGTTTGTGTTAAGTTTTCTGTTCTGCTTCGAATGTTTTGCGACATTCCGTGAAATGAACTTTGGAAGGTATATTCAAAACTCTTACTCAAAAACAGCGTCTCACATCGAGTGGCTCATTCTTGATGAAGATAGCGCGAAATTTTGCTAATGACAAAGAAATGCCTCGATGAAATTCCATATAACGAACACAGAGTTTTTGTTACGTGGGAAAACTGCTCTTTGAGGCAATGGCTCAACAACGAAATTTTTAACACGGCTTTTACTGATGAGGAAAAAGCCTCAATAATTTCTTCCGTCTTATCGGATAAAGTTTTCGTTTTAAGCCGCGAGGAAGTTTTGAAATACCTGCCTGACGAAACAGACCGTCAGTGTATTCCCACAGAGTATTCACTTAATCGCGGAACTTACGTCAACGACAGAGGTCTTTGCGCATGGTGGACTCGAGACTCAGCCCCGAACGCTAAGGCTGTGTACCTGAGTTCTTACTGAACTTTCGGAAACCATCCGCATTACGTTGACGATAAAGTCATCAGCGTACGTCCAGCAATACGGGGCAGAAAAAACTTTTCGGAAGCCGAAGCAGAAAGATTTTTGTACTCCGTCAAGACAAGTCCGCAGAAAGCATACGAGATAGAAACGAAATTACAACCCATCCTTGAACAAAAAGTACCGTTTAACGTCAAAGAGCTTTATGATTATTTTCTCAAAAATCCTCAAAAAGCAGTGAAGGAATTTGACAGAAAACGCATCGAACATCGAAGTTAAGGGCATTGTTTTAAGGAAAGTATCTGACAGGGTATTCGGTCAGCCGTCAATCGAACTTTCAGAAGCACCGACAGGAAAATGTTACGCTCTTTGCGTTTTTCAAGACGAAAGCGTCTATAACTCAGTTAAGCATGGCGATGAAATTTCAGTACGTGGCAATTACCTCGTAGTGTATGAAGGGTACTGAATAGTTCTGAAAATTTCCGAGCTGATTTAGAATAATTAAAAGGGGCTTTCGTGTAAAGTCCCTTTTTTCATCTTAATTTTGCTATATTTTTTAGTTTCATTTCGACCATTTTCAAGAGCCTATCCAAAATTTCTACCTATATTTTCAAATCTTAAAAATAAGTCATAAATCTTACGTTTGATTTTATATATAATATAATATATTTCTTATTAAAATTATAAGCAAAAATTAACACAAAAAAGTGGAAGGGATTTGTCAATAGGAGTGTCAATAGTTTTGTGTAATTAAATTTTTACTCGGGAATGTCAGATTTTTTGTATAAATAATAAATAGAATCTGAAATTCAGTATTTGCAAGGCTTCAATTTTCTAATTACACAAAATTTAGTACAAACCCCGTTATGGTCTCGACAAGTCCGTTTCTGAGATTTCCGAAAGTAATTGTAACCTCTTTGTCATTGTTGAGAAATAATACTGCCTCACTGCCTTCAGCTTTCATTTTGTTGATGTTGAAACTTGCCTTGATTCTATCATCGTGAGGAAAAATTTGAAGAAAAGCTGCCGCATTCTCGCGACTTTAGTCGTGAGTTAGGCAGCTATAAATTTTATTTTTTATATTTTTACTTATATTTTCTCTTCCCCTTTCTCATACATATGTTACAATATTTACGAGGTGAGAGAATGGAA
>JAFPUF010000109.1 GCA_017395545.1 Treponema sp.
CATAATCGGAAGGGCATTTGCAATTTTTGAATCAAGATTTCTGGCAATCGAATCTGCAAGGGGCATTAAATCAGTAAGAAGACCGACTTCCTGAACGCTCCCCAAAATCTGTCCGCCCGGGTAAATACGGAGGCTGGTAGTTACGGAGCAATAATCGCCATAACAGGTTATTTCACCGGTGATAAGTCCGTTTATTCCTGCCGAAATCACTTCCTGCTCAAAATCCCAGGAAGTAAATCCCGCTTCCGTTGATTTTTCTGATGGAGTAAAAAGTGTCGTTGCATCACTCTTGTAAAGCACGACGTTTTCCGTCACGATTTCATTTTCTTCATTTTCACGGAAAAATGGAAAAGGAAGCCTGAAGGGGAATTTTTCTTCGCCTTTTTTTTTGACTTCTGTTTTTTTATCTTCGGAAACGGCTTCTTCAGCTTCGATTCTGGGACTATATTCGTCCACGGCATTTTTTACAGCCTCAAGATTTTCGTCAATCTTGATTTCAATGTCGCGGATTTTTTCCATCTGTTTTTTTATGGACTTTTGCAGGCTTCTTGCTTTCTGGTTGGTAAGGACAAGGGAATCTCTTGTCTTGTATTCCTTGGAAAGCTGAAGAAAAAGGGAAAGACGCTCAGTCTGAAGCTTCTTGAGCTTTCGGTCAAGAAGTTCCTTTTGGGGAATTTTACGGATATTCTCGCTGGAAAACTGCTCGACAATAAGCTGAGGCAAAACCTGGGCAGCCTTTGCAGAACTTTCAGCCCTGGACTGCTTCTGTCTGAAGGAAAACTCCATTACTCCAAGAGTCCAGTTGTCCGCAAAAAGAGAGAAAGTTAAGCATATAAGAATCAGCGCGAGAAGGAACCTTTTCATTACAAATCATCGTCGTCAGAGTCATCACCGCCCACAGGCAGACCCTTCCACTGAGCCTGCAGGAAGGAGTCGATGAACTGATCGATGTCGCCGTCCATTACGGCCTGAATGTCGCCGACAGAAAACTTGGTCCGGTGATCCTTTACCATTGTGTAAGGCTGGAAAACATAGGAGCGGATCTGGTTTCCCCAGGAAATGTCCTTTTTTTCGGCACCGAACTTGGCTGTTTCTTTGGCGCGCTCCTCTTCGTAGTGGGCGTAAAGTTTTGCCCGCAAGAGGTTCATACAAGTCTGGCGGTTCATAATCTGACTTCGCTCGCTGTCACACTGAACTACGATTCCGGTTGGAATGTGTGTGAATCGGACTGCAGAGTCAGTCTTATTTACGTGCTGGCCACCCTTTCCGCCTGAGCGGTAAGTGTCTACGCGAAGGTCTTCCGGCCGGATGTCAACTTTGATTGTGTCGTCAAGAATCGGGAAGATGAAAACCGAGCTGAAAGATGTGTGTCGGCGCGCATTGGCATCAAAAGGACTGATGCGGACAAGACGGTGAACGCCAGCCTCGCCCTTCAAATGACCGTAAACATAGTCACCTGTAATCTGGATTGTGGTGGATTTGATTCCACCCTCGTCTTCCTGAAGGTCAACGGTCTCAAGCTTGTAGCCGTGACGCTCAGCCCAGCGGATATACATTCTGGAAAGCATGTAAGCCCAGTCACAGGCCTCTGTTCCGCCGGCTCCGGCATGAAGCGTAAGGAAGCAGCCGTTTTTGTCGACCTCACCAGAAAGAAGGTTCAAGATGCTCTGCTCCTCAAACTTTTTCTGGCAGCTGGAAAGTTCGGCACGTATTTCTTCTTCAACGGAATCGTCTCCGCCTTCACTTCCAAGTTCGTATAAAGTCTTGATATCATCAATCTGCTGCATGAGCTCGCGCCAGGGTTCAACCCGCCCTTTCAAAAGCTTAAGGTCGTTCATGACCTTCTGGGCCTTTTCGGCATCGTTCCAGAATCCTTCGGCGGCTGTAAGTTCTTCGGTTTCCTTTATTTTTTTGTCTATTGTGGCCGCGTCAAAGACGCCCCCAAACGTTTTTGATGTCTTCTTCAAGGGTTGAAATTGGTTCTTTAAGTTCTTCTAACATTTGCTGCTCCTGTTTTTAGCTTTGTTTTGCTCCGTAGACGCTCCGCTTCCACTGCTTATGCCTCAGTTCCGTGACCGCAAAATTTGAATTCACCGGAAACTGATAGATTCTCAGAGTGTCATAATAATCTGTGACAGAATCAATCTCACG
>JAFPUF010000110.1 GCA_017395545.1 Treponema sp.
AAGGTAGCCGAAGTAGAGCCACTGAACGGCCTCTTTTGCGTTTTTAGCCGGCTGAGAAATGTCGAATCCGTAGATTTTTGCCATTTCTTTCATGCCGTTGAGGGCTTTAATCTGCTCAGCAACTTCTTCGCGGAGGCGGATAACATCATCTGTCATAGTTCCATCGCCAATGTTAGCGAAATCAGCCTTTTTCTGAGCGATAAGGAAGTCAATTCCGTAAAGGGCAACGCGGCGGTAGTCACCTACGATTCGGCCTCGTCCGTATGTGTCAGGCAAACCTGTAAGGATGTGGGCTGAACGGGCTTTATGAATCTCAGGAGTGTAAACATCAAAAACAGCCTGATTGTGTGTCTTGTGATATTCAGTGAAGATTTTGTGAAGCTCAGGATTTGGCTTGTAGCCGTACATTTCGCAAGACTGCTCAGCCATTCGGATTCCACCGTAAGGCATGAAAGCTCTTTTAAGAGGCTTGTCAGTCTGAAGACCTACAACCTGCTCCAAGTCCTTTAATTTCTCGTCGATGTAGCCGGCTCCGTGAGATGTAAGGCCTGTTACGACATCGGTATCCATGTCAAGAACGCCTGTTCTTTCTTTACCGTCAAGACCAACTGATTTTTTGTTGTGCTCAGCCTTCTGGAGTTCCTGCAACTTGTCGAACAATTTGTTTGTTGCGTCTGTTGGACCTTCCAAGAATGACTGGTCTCCGTCATAAGGTGTGTAGTTTTCCTGAATGAAGTCGCGAACATTGACTTCTTCCTTCCAGAGTCGTCCCGAAAATCCTTTCCAGGCTTCCTGTTCTGCCATAAAAAATCTCCTCTTAGGGCACTGCTTTTGCACTGTCCGTATAAAATTTTAAATTACAAGGAAGATAAAGCCTTAAAAAGCGTATGGAGACACCGAAACACAAAATCCAAAAGTGAGGAAAGAGAAGTGAAAGGATGTGACCAAAATCGTTTTATTGGGGCTTGTATTTTCCAAGCAATGACGGCTGGCGAACCAGCCTAACAACTTTGTTGCAAATAATATATCGAAAAAGTTAGAGTTAGACAATAGAATTTAAGAAAATAGTGGTTAAAATGAAATGCACAAAAAAAACACGCTATAGATAGCGTGTTTTTTAGAGGAGTGTTTATGAATATTTTTAAATAATGTATTTTATGCGTTTGCTACAAGGCGTTCAGCTTCAGAGATTTTTGTAAGGTAGCCTGTTCGGACGCAGCTTTCAAACAATGCCTTGCTGATGTAGTCTGTAGTGACATCATCATAACCGTCTTTGTCGCGGACGATACGAACGACATAGCCGTCATCCATTTCGCGGACAACAGTCATATAGTCTGAATTGCTTCCGATGCTTTTTAATGTGTAAGTTCCCATAGTATTCTCCTGATAAGTCCTAAAAGGACAAACTTTTTAAGATTTCAACCGCAAAAGCGGTTTCCTTCGGGAATTATCTATTCCCCTCACATTTATATTTTCGGTATACTGAAAATAAAATTTAGAGTTTTTTAATATTTTGGCCAGTATGAAACTCTTTTACTGCGATTCTCATATTCATCTTTCTCACTGTAAAAATTCCGGGTTTATAAATGGAGACGAGTATTTCTGCGTTTCTTCCTGCCATACAAAGTCTGAATTTGAGTATACACAGAATCTGGCAGGAAACAATCAGAATAATCTGAATCATAATAATATTCTGTCATCTTTTGGAATTCACCCGCAGATATTTTCTCAGAATTACAGCGTGCGGGATTTTTTTTCTGACCTGGAATTCTTAAAGAGCCTTCTTTTTGAAAACAAAATTGCTGCAGTCGGGGAGTTCGGGTTTGATTTTTTTGCTCCTGAATTTAAGGCAACTTCCCAAAAGCAGGCTGAAGCCTTTGAAGAACAGATTCTGCTTTCTCAAAAGTACGGAAAACCTGTCATTCTTCATATCAGAAAAGCTGTCGAAAAGGTTTTTGCATATTCAAAAGAACTTAAAAAACTTCCGTCCGTTATATTTCATTCATTTCCAGGAACGGTTATGGAAGCAAAATCAATTCTCAATCACGGGGTGAACGCTTATTTTTCTTTCGGAAAGCCGATTCTGAACGGTAAAAAATCAGCTCTTGAATGTGTAAAACTGCTTCCGCCGGATAATCTTCTTTTTGAGACGGACGCCCCTTATCAGACTTTAAAAAATGAAAAAGAGACTTTGCCTCTGGATATAAAAAGAGTTTATCAGAAGGCGGCAGAAATAAGGGAAAGTCAAATTGAAGAATTGAGCCCCCTGATTTTTGAAAATTTTAAAAAAGCCTTTTTGCTGTAGAAAAACTGTTTAATGCTTATTCTGTCTCAACGATTGAGATCCATACGCTGTCACTGCGGCCTTTCTGGTCTGAGACGGTGAGCTCATAGCGGCCCGGGTGCGGACTCCATTCAAGTGTTTTTCCGGGATTCGTACGCCCGATATAATCGCTTCCGCAGTACCATAAAAGCTCGCTCGTATCTGCGTCTGCTACGGCATAGAGAATCAGTTTGTTCCGTTTTTTGTCTGTTTTTCTGAAAACATAGTCTGTTCCTGTCATCGGAGAGACAATTTCCGGCGGAAATCCCTGTGATTTTGTATCAAATTTGAAGTTTTCAGGAGGATATTCCGGCGGTTTTAAGCGCGGAAGACCTGCCTGACTGAAAAGATTCTGAAGGTCACTCGGCCAGAATTCGCGGGAGACGGTTTTGATGTATGGCATTCCGCTTTCATCGGTCCTGTAGCCGGTGCGTGTGTCGATGTTGATTTTTCTGTGAATCTTACAGCTTGTGATTGGTGAGACTCCGGGAATGAACCAGCTCCATTCAGTCTGCTCGCATGCATCTGTCGGAAGAGCGCCTGAAACTGAGCATACTTTGACTTGAATAGCATTTTTCGGCGGAATTTCTTTTTTCATTCTTTCTTTTTCCGGCATTTGAGACAAAAGGGAGTATGCGATATTAAAAAGAAGCGGGGCTGCCATCGTACGGCCCAGAAAAGCGTTGTTTCCGTGTCCGTCAGCATTTCCGATCCATACGCAGAGAACATAGCGGTCAAAAATTCCTGCGCTCCAGCTGTCTTTGAAGCCGATTGAGGTTCCGGTTTTGTAAGCGACTTTTATTTCTTCAAGTTCTTTAGGTTTCTGCTGATAGGGAGGCGTGTTTTCCTCAAGCATTTTACGGACGATAAAACTGCTTTCTGCCGTAAGAAGACGTTTTCCGACGTCATTTTTTGAGGAGTGGAGTGATTTGACTTCTTTCTGGATTCCGTTGTTTGCAAGCGTTGCGTACATTTTTGCAAGCTCAAGCATGGTCACTTCGCAGGTTCCGAGGACGATTGAAAGTCCGTAGTGTTCCCGTTCTTTCATTTCTCCGACGCCAGATTCCGAAAGAAAATCATATAAGTCCCGCTCTTTTAAGTCCCTGTTGAGCGCAATTGCTGGAATATTCCGGCTGTCTCCGAGAGCGAACCAGGCTTTTACCGGTCCCTTGAAAATACTTCCGTAGTTGTCCGGCGAGTATTCGTTGAAAGTGACAGGAGTGTCTTTGAGCATCGTGTCGTAGTGAATGAGTCCCTGTTCGAGAGCCAGCGCATAGATGAAAGGCTTGAGGGTTGAGCCCGGGGAGCGGCGGGAGGTCGTGATGTTTACCTGTCCTTCGATTGCGTCGCTGTAATAGTCGGCAGAACCTGTGTTTGCCACAATTTCCATTGTTTTCCAGTCGAGCAGAAGAAAAGCTCCGTTTTCAACTCCAAAATGCCTGTTCTGGTGAAGGTAGGTTTTAAAAATCTCCTCACAGGTTGTCTGAATTTTAAGGTCGAGGGAGGTTCTGATAATTTTCTTTTGATTTTTGGAATTTACGTAAGGCGCACTTCCATCTGTTCCGTAATGAATCATTTCGCAGAAGTGCCGTGCTTCGTTCGGAAAACTACATTCACAGCTTATCTGCATGTCCATGAATGGTTCAAAAGCTGAGTCTTCCGGGTGTTTTGAAACCCAGCTTTCAAAGAGAATTTTCCGGGCATCGATTAGTTCCGTCGGGGTATGATTTCTTGAAGGTGCGCGTTTTGTTGGATTCTGTGGGAGAACTGCGAGCATTATGTTCTCCGAAAGATTTAAGTCACGCACTGATTTTGAAAAATAATACCAGCTTGCGCTCTCAAATCCTTCTACATTGTAACCGCATGGAGCAAGATTCACATAACACTCCAGAATCTGCTGTTTTGAATAGCAGAATTCAAGGAAAAGCGCGAGAGTAATCTGCCTGAGTTTTCCGAAAACTGATTTTGTGTAAAGACCGTATTTTAGTTTTGCGGTCTGCATCGTGATTGTGGAGGCGCCCATCCTTCTCGACTTTTTTATGTAGGTCTCAATGCCGGCTTTGACTATTGCGACAGGGTTAATTCCTTTGTGTGAATAGAAATAGCGGTCTTCCTGAAGAAGAAGCGCTTCGATAAATGAAGGAGGATAGTCTGAGAGAGGCCTGAAAATGCGGTATTTGTCATCTTCAGTGAGGAAAATCTGCAGAAGCTCGCCGTTTTTGTCTGAGTAGCAGGGAGAAAAGGAGATGCCTGAAAAAATGTCGCCCCTTGCTTTCTCATAGATTACCCGCCCCACAATCATAAAATGAAGTGAGGTGAGCAAAATTGAGAAAGTGAGAAGGGCGGCAATCTGCTTTTTTGAAAGCAATTATTTCTTTCCCTCAACGACAAGAGGTTTCTGCGGAGAGAGAGCCGTTATGTCCTTGTTGTACATTGATTCTGCAAACATCGGCGGAACTGTGAAAGTTCCTGTACTGATTGCTTTTGCCTTGTAGGTGAATGTATTAACTTTGTCGGTGACTGTACCGTAGATTACGACACGGTCTTCGCGGACATCAACATAGTCTGCTGTCCAGGTCTTGTTGTATTTATTCGAGCGGATTGATTCGATGTCGGCCTCGATAGAAGCAGCCTGAATGTCTACGAGAGCGATGTTTGAAAGAGAGCCTTTGAGCGAGCGGAATGAGATTTTTACTAGAACATCATCACCAACGCAGACTTTGTCGATTTTCTTTCCGTCGAGAGTGGTAAATTCTCTTGTAACCTCAAGACCGTCCTTGATTTCTTTTTCAGGAATCTTAGATTCGAAGCCTGCGATTAAGGTCTGGTAATAAATCGGCATTTTTGATTCCGTGCGGATTTCAATCTTTTCGGCTGCCTTAGAGAATACTCCCTTCAGAACCGGGCTTCCTGTGACCGTAATCTGCTTTTTCTCTTTTCCAGTGACTTCTGAGACTGTGTAAGCGTCTTCTTTTTCGACAGAAGAATAGCTTTCGAATGCGCGGATTGCAGCACATACAGAATATGTGTTGTAAGAAGCTGAATTGAGGTTCTCACAGAGATAGTCTACCTGAGTTGTCTTGATTTCGCCGAGTCTCTCAGGGAAATATGTAGAAATTACATCGATGTAAGTTGAGACATAGTGAAGTCCGTTGTGGAAGAGCCATGAAGAATCGAAGAATCTCTTGCGCTTGATTTTTGAGAGAATTGAGTTCGCCTGTTTTTCCTGTTTGAGCATTTTGTAGCTTGCGGCGAGGTAAAGTCCTGCGTAATCAAGTTCGCTGTAGTTCTTGCGGGTCAAATCTCCTTCGAGCTTTTCGAGGTAACTTGTCGTGACAATTTCGTTCTTTGTGAGAATATAGATTGCGTGTGCGCGGCTCATAATCGAAGTCTCTGAGTCGTCTGAAGCGCCGGCGATTCGTTTGACTGTGCCCATTACTTTATCAAAGAAACTTGACGGAACGAAGAAGCCGTGTTTCTTTGCATCTGTGAGGAATTCTGCGCAGTAGAGAGTGATGAAATTGCTCGGTGAACTTTTGTTGGTCCAGTAGCCGATATGACCGTTTGAAAGCTGGCGTGACTGAAGGATAGCGATTGTGGATGCGACCATATTTTCGGCATCTTTGTGTGTTTTTCCTCCGGCTTTTACGAAATCGTCGAAGAGATAAGGATATGCTTTACTTGTTACCTGCTCAGAACAGCCGTAAGGATAGTTCGCAAGGTAGAAATTCAAGCCGTCAAGGAAACTTGCCGGAATATTTGAGACTGAGAGGTCACGTTTTGCAAATTCGTCGTAGAGGTCTCGTTTGACGTCGGCAGTGATTTCTTTTTTGTCGGTTTTGCCTGAGTCAATCCAGATCTGATACGGCATAGGTGGCCGGACGCTAATGGTTGATGAGAGGGTAGAACTTTCAGTTGAGTCAGAAGCGATGAATTTAAGTTCAGCTCCGCCAAGAACATTCTTTGCCTTAACCTTGAATGAGACTGTCTCTTCGCGGCCTTCTGGGATTGTAAGGGCAACAGATTTTTCTCCCTGAACTTCAAGATGTTCGCTCGGAAGAACTTTGAGGGTTACTTTGTTTTTTTCTCCGCTTCCACGGTGCGAGTTCGTGACTGTTACGCTGACATCGAATTCATCTCCAGGAGCCGCCGCAAGAGGAGCGTTCGGAGAGATTACGAATGTGTTTCTTGCGACTGCGGATGACTGGGTTACACCGATAGTGTCTTTTGAAACTGCGACAGCAAGAATTCTGATTGTACCGTTGAAATAGTCAGGGACATGGTATTTGACAGTACGTTTTTCACTTCCGGTTTCGATGATTCCAGACCAGAATGCGACCGGTGCGTTCTGCTTTCGCTTGAACGGGTTGAGGTTCTTTGAAAGCTCGTCCATTCCGGCACCACCACCCATTGCGCTCATCGTCTTTAAGATTTCGAATTCCGGAAGAACGAGATCAAGAATCTGTGATGTCTGAACTTCGAGAGCCCTCTTTTTGAAGAAGAAAGAAAGCGGATTAGGGTTCTTGTATTTTGCAACCTGAAGGATTCCTTCATCGACTGCATAAATTACGATTTTTCCTTCGTCAGAAGAAGAGTAGGTGATTTCAAGATCTTCGCCGGATTTGATTTCGTCCTTGAAGTCAAGAGAAATTTTGTTGGTGCGGTTAGACTTGTCGAGAGTGAAAGGAATTGCCCCGTAACAGAAAGGACTCATGAAGATTTCTTCTGAAGACGGGTTTCTGGTGAACATTACGTTGATGTATGCGTTTCCTTCGATTTCGCGTGGAATCTGGATTGTCTGAACGCTTGAGAGCTCGTTTGCCCTGAACCATTTGTATGAATAGACTTTGTCACGCTCAACGGTGATGAGACCGAAACCTGTGTAAGGAGCCTTGATGAAGACTTTTGCAGTTTCTCCGCCGGCAAGGTCTGATTTTTCAAGCTTAAGCTCAAGTTCTGCCGTTCGTGTGAGGCTTCGGCTGGAATTTTTATCGCCGACAATCGTGTAGTTGATTGTGTTGAATACAAGTCCTTCTGAGTCAACGAGAGTGATTTTATATTCTCCCGCATTTTTAGACGGTACAGAGAAATCTGTTCCGTTCTTTGAGATTGACAGTTTTCTGGATTCCAGAGGATAAGATTTTTTTACAGACTGGTACTTGAAAAGACCGTTCGGCTGTTTTACGAGCGTTGAGATGTACTTGATTTCTTCGATGTTGAGGGTTACATCCTTGAGGTCGATTTTCTTCAGATCCTGGTCGATTGCGATGAAAGTGAGTTTTCGCACTGAGTCACGGTTGATGTATGAGAGTGAGCCGTCTGCCTTGTAACCGATGAGATATTTGAGAGGTGAGACATAAAGACTTGACATCTGGCTTACGCTGCGGCCGCTTTCTTTTTCGTAGCCCTCTGCATAGAATTCGAGCCTGTAAGTTGCCTGCTCAAATTTTGAGATGTCGAGGTTAAAACTTGTCTCTCCGTTGTCATCGGTCTGGTTCGTACCTAAGAATTCTTCGTAAGACTTAGATTTATAGAACGGGTCTGAGAAATAATAGTCGGAGTATTTTCTAAGAACCGGGAAGCCCGGATAAAGGGTCATCTGTGCCTTTACGTCGTTTCCGCGTGCCGGAGTTCCGAAAAGGTTTTTGAGCGAGACCTGACCTTTTAAAGCCTGAGGGTTAATCCAGCCTTCTTTCGGAAGCGGGTCAAAACTCAGGGAGAGTTTGAGTGTATCCGGAAGGAATTCTTCGATTTTTACATTTGTTGAAGAAAGATATTCCCTTTCGATTCTGCCGTTCCTTTCCTTGAGGATGTAAAGGTTTACGTCGTATACGCCTGTAGGTGAGTAATCTTTTGTTGAGAATGTGACTTCCTCAAAGCCGGAAGATGAGAGCTGGAACTGATCCGAGTAGATGACCGAATTCTGAGAATCTTTTACCTCGCATTCAAGAGGAAGGTTCTTTAAATCAATGTTCCAGTCGCCTGATTTTGCGATGATTCCGATATGAACGGTGTCGCCGGGACGGTACATTCCGCGGTCACTGAACATGTAGGCGTTGATTTTCGTTGGATTGTCGTTTCCGTATTCACCGCCGATGTCGTAATTTGAGTAATCGAGACTTCGGCCGCGCTCAGAATAAGGCATGAAAGAGAGGTCGTTTGAAGTTTTAACGACATATGCCGTCGGTCTGTGCTCTCCCGAGTAGTCTTTTGAGAAGTTATTCGAAATTGTGGCGTGACCCTGTGAGTCGGTAAAAGTTGTGATGAGCGGATTACCGTTTAAGCCGACAACCTGAACCTGAGCGTTTGATACCGGGTTTCCGCTTGAGATTGACTGAACGAAAATGTCGCGGTTTCCGTTTCTGTCTTTTTTGACGATGAATCCCAAATCTGTTACGAGGATAAGACGTTTGTCATTTTTATAGCTGTCGTCGTAATCTGAGACTTCAAAAAGGAAAAGGCCGTTCGAAAGGTTTTTTGCAGGGTTCGGCGCGAGGTATTTTGAGAAGTCAAAAGAATAATATGAGACGAATTCTTTTGACCAGTTCGGAATGTCGTAGTAAGACGTTTCTTTTTCGGAGATGTTGTTTTCGTCAAAGTTATAAGAATCAAAGCGGAAATTCTTCATGTCACCGTTAGACATAGAGACGAGATGATTTACGTCTTTCGGCATGATACGGGAGAGATTGTACCGGACTTTTGAGATTCCCCGTGAAGAAAGGGCCATTTTGCGGCTTCCTGAGAGCGAAAGAATCGTTCCTTCTGAGAGAATTCCGAGTTCAACCGGATAAGATTTAATTCTGAGGTATTGATAAGCCGAATATTCCTTGTCGCATGAGAGCCTGTATCCGCCGAAAAAGTTGATTGTGCCTGTGAAATAGACGAGAATATGAGAATTCTCCGGTGCCTTGATGATGAAGTTGTTAAGTTCTGAAGCATTTTCCGGAGAGGGAACAAGAACCGGCTCAATTTTGTATGACTGAGATTTTACGAGATCTGTGAATTCTGAGAAACTTGCTTCGTAAGACCAGTTATAGTTTGACTCGCCGTACCAGCCCTGTTCTGCCGGTTTGTCTTTCGGAAGAACATAAACTTCCATGTGTTTTAAGAGTTCGTCACCGCTGACTTTTCCTTTAGATTCGACAGAGATAACCTGGTCGTAATTCTGATCGTCATTTTTGGTGAGCGAGTGAGAAATATCCCTGATTTTTACGAAATCGCTCATTCCCGGAATGTCGACGTCTTCCTGATCGGAGTCTTTTGTGGATGCGTCGTAGCTTGATTTTATTCCGGAGCTCATTTTGATTGTGACTGTAGAAGTTCTCGGCGGAACCGGAATTGTGTCGCTGACAAGATATGCCTCACGGGCATCCTTGCTCCATGAAATTGTGAAATTCAGTTTTTTAGAGGATGTTGAGCCGCTTTCACCCTTGACTTTCATGTCCATGGCGACAAATTTTTCAAATCCTTCACGTTCGATAGGGTGGCTTGCAGAAATTGTAGCCGTGACGCGCTTTTCTGAAGGATCTTCCGGATTGATGTAGAATTCACAGTTTCTGAGACTTACAGAGAATCCGTCTGTTTCAAATGAAAAATCACCCTTTACTATGACATTTTCTGAGAAAACTTCGTTCGGAATTTTTACCTTGTAGTTTGTGCTGAGTTTCCAGCGTTCTGATGGAGTGAAAATAAGTTCTGAATCGGAGAACCAGAGCCACTTTCCTTCGATTGCTGGACTGATTTCAATGGGAGTCTCGACATTTTTTTTGACCATGTCGAGCGGAGCTACAGAACCGTCAAATTCCAGATACAAGTCCTCAGGCCTGGCGTCGGGATTGTAATAAACTTCAGGCTCATGCACTGAATAAGAAACTTTAACTTTTGTTTTTTCTTCTTTGCATGAGAAAAGAGATAGTCCTGTGAGAACTGCAAGAATTCCAAGAACGATTTTGTGATTTTTCATAAAAACTCCTGTTAAAAAATCAGAATAAGTGAACTCTTATTCTAGCAAATTGTTCTAAAACTTAATAGTGGCACCGATTGATGCTGTTGCCGAAAGATTTGCCGTTTTGTCCCAGGTCGCACTGTAGGAAAGGCCTGCTTCTGTGTTAAGGCTGACATATTTTGAGACCTGAGTTTCCGTGGAACGGGTATAGTCGAGTGCATATTTCTTTGTACTTTTTGAAGAAGATGAACTTGATGAGGTTGAAGAGCTTGCGCTGGCGTTCAGACTGTCGCTTTTTGTGATTCTGATTACTTTTTGAGAAAGGTTTTCGTTAAAAAAAGACAGAATTCCTTTTGCGAGTGAAGATTTTGAGTTTCGCCTCCAGACGAGCGTGTATTTGGCTTTCCAGTCGTTTGAACCCTCAAAACTTCCCTCAATTCCCTGTTTCAGAGAGTCTGTATCTGTGAAATATAAAGATGACTGAAAATAACCGCTTACAAGAAATGAGAATGAAGAGGGCGCGTTCCGTGGAATTTTAACGGCCGCCGAAAGGCTTGAATTGTATTCGTCCGTTTCAAAAAATGAAAAGACCGGCAGATTTCCGTTCCGTCCGAAGATGTTAAGGGCGGTGTTGTTCACAGTGTTTTTAATCTGGTAGAAGTCGGTCGTGTTGTCGCCTGTGCGGATGTCCCGAGTGGCTTCAAGTTTTGCCGAAATCGGGATGAAAAAGTCATATTTGTTGGCAAAAAATGCCCGCTTCCAGTTGAATGCATAATTTCCTGTGTAATAGTTTGATTCCCGGTCACAGTCAAAGACATTTGTGGAAAGACTTGGGCTTGTAAGGTCGTAAATCGGAAATGCAGTGAAGAAATATCCTTTTTCGCCAAGGGATTTTTGAAGGTCGCTCGTATCACGGGAGTAGGAACCGCCTTTTTCGACGCTTCCTGTGCTTTCTGAGGCAACGCTTCCAGCTGATTTTTTCCATGAGAAAGAGAAGTTGTTTTTGTGCAGGTTGAATGGAATCTCAAATCCTGCTTTTGTCGTGTCCGTAAAAGTGACTTTTGACGAGGATTTGTAGCTTCCTTCGGTCTCAAAGCTGATTTTCGGGGAGAGTTTTGCCTTGTCGAAGGCGTATGAGGACTCAAGGTTTGCCTTTATGTTTCTTTTTTGTGCTTTTTCGTCGCCCGTGTCAAAGCTGAATGAGGTGATTTTTGCGTAAGATGAAAAATAATTCTCGGTGCTGAGCTTTTCCTTTCCGCTTGAAGTGTTCGCTGAGGTCGTCGGAACCTTCTGGGAGATTTTTGATTCTGCACTCAGGCTGAATTTTTTGGGTTTGAAAGATATTTTTGCACCAGAAGTTTGCGAGAGCGACCACGAATCAGAACTTGCCTTTGTATTTCCTTCGAGCGAAAGCGGAATCGAGTAGTGCGATAAGTCGATTTTGGCAGTGTTGGATTTTTCGAGCGAAGTGTCCGACGCACTGAATGAGTAATTTTCGGAAAAAGAAAGCAGGTTCAGAATCGGGCTTTCCGTTTCGAGCGAGTGACTTGCCGAGTCCAGGGCGTTTTTTTGTGTCGTTTCTGAATAATCGCTTTTTTTGGCGTTTTTGTAGGCATTTGAAAGCGAGACCTGAGTTCCAATTTTGAGCTTTGTGAGTGTGAAGCCGAGGGAGCCTGTCGTTGCGATGTGCTTGTCTTTGTTTTTTCCCTGCTCTGTTTCGATTGATGTCGAGCCGTCAGCGGTCGCATTGATTTTGAGGTCTTTCAGGATTGTGTGATTTTCCGTCTCCAAAACGGCTCCATCGATTTTGTATCCTGCTTCGATTTTGTCCTGGGCGGTGACAAAGGGCGTGTTTTCGCTCAGGTAAAGCTCGTCGAATGAGAGAGTTCCGTCTGATTTTGTGTTTACGATGATTGAGATTTGGGTTGGAACTATGTCCGTGTCGAGTTTTGTCAGGCTTGAGTTCGTTCCGCCGGTCAAGTCAATCGTGTATTCCTGCCAGCTTGATGATGGATTTTTGATTTCGTATGAGAGGGCGGTCTCGGTTTTTCCGTTTGATTTTTGCCTGCTCAGTTCGACCGTAACGCTTGTGTCGCCATTCACTTCGCTTTCTGATTTTAAGAAAAAGCTGAGTTTTTTGTATTCTGATAAATCGACCTGACTGAAATTTCTTATGAATGTGATTTCCTGCTCCTCCGCCGGCATTGAATCTGAATCGAATTTCCATTCAAAAAACTGAACCTTGTTAGTCGAGCCTTTGTTGAATTTTTTGATTTTTGATGACGAGAGGCTTGAATCCGTTGTCTGATAGTTCTCGCACTCTACGCTTGCCTCTGTTTCTGTGTTGAAGACAAGTTCACCAGCCTCATAGGGACCGGCGAAAATAGTTCCGTTATTTGGTAGAGCGGAATTGTCCTCTGTGGTGAGAATCAGGCGGGCGTTGAAGTTCTGGAGCGAGTAGATTTTGCTTCGGTCTTCGTCTGAGAGGGCGACTTTTACGATTTGCCAGCCGGATTTCGTAAAGTCAAAAGAATTTCGTACTTGCTCGCCTGTGGAATCCGAAATCTTCCATGTGGGGATTCTGTCCGCTTCCTCAACCGAAAAATCAGAATCAGAGGAAACGCCGAGTTGTAAGTAAAGCGAGCAGTTTGTGGTGTCGAAGGTCTCCGTGTAAGCCGGATTTTTGATTGCGATGGAGAATGTGCCTGCGTTTGACAGAGTGCCTGAGACTCCCGGAGTGTAAAGGCTTAGCCCTGCCCACGCTGCATCATTTCCGCTTCCGGCTGAGATTCCCGAAAAATCCCAGTCCAGAGGAATTGCGTATCCCGAAATCTCTGAGTCCGTTTTTCCATCTGATGCTTCGATTGAAGATTTTTTTGAGGATTTTAACTCAATTTGAGTGTTTTCGTCTGGAGTCAGAACCGGCTCAAATCCGTCCGGTAAGTCAATTCCCGCTTTTTTTGAAAGATAGTAAGTTTCGCTTGTGTTGTCGTCGTTTCCTAAAATTCTGTAATTCCCGGTTGTGTTCGTGTTCTCGTAAGTTCCTGCGACTGTGTTTTTGACGGAAAATCTTTCGCCTGTGTAACTGACCTTGCTTGCGATGGTTGCAAATCCCTGTGAAGAATAGCTTGAGTCAGCGAATTCCCGGCCAGGGGAATATGCCCATCGGCTTGAAGATGATATGTCGGCAGAAACTTTGTCCGTAAAGTCGTATTTGAAGCCTCCTGATGCCGAGAACGCACCGCTTTCTGAGTCCTCGCTTTCCTCGTACCACCTTGCCGTTATGTGGTCGCTTGATGCCACAGCCGAAGAAAGCGTTATTGTGCCTGATTCCGAGTCATATTTTGCCGAGCCGTCAATCACGCCGTTTTTGTAGACGATTACACTTCCGCCCACGGCCTCCGTTCCGATTTCAAGCCTGTTCACAGGTGTAAAACTTCTCACCTGAAGGACTTTGCCCGAAACTTTTGAAGAAGAGCTTCCAAGATAAACAAAAGGATATTTTGAAGCCAGAGGAAACGAAGCGTGAACGAGCCTTTCAAGAGAGTCCGTGGACTCCTCATCGCTCAAAGAAATGTCAGCGTACAAATGATTAGAATAGAAAAAATCAGTCTGAGAGAACTTAAAATCATCATCATCAATCACAACGGCGAAACTTGAATCCGAAATCCCGGTCACAGAATCCGCCACCTGCGCATCCGTTGCTTGAGAAGACCCGCAATCATACCGTGACCCGACCGCAAAAGGTGAGAATCCCCCCGGATGCTGTAAAAAAACACAAATCTCTCCATCGATAGAATTAAAAAGTGAGTATGAGTAATTTTCAAGTTTCCGTTTTCCGTTTGACGTTTGAAAGAACCATTTCTGCATTTTTCCCAGGAAAGTCGTGTCATCGTCATAATTTCCGAAGTCACTCTGGGAGACCGGAGAATAAAAAGTCACCGCAACCGCAGGCAAAACTCCGTTCTGGCGGTAAGCCTTTGCGTCTTTGGAGAGAAGAATCTGGTATTCCTGCGATAGAAGAAGGTACTGCGAGTCATCAAGTTTTTTGTATTTTCGCCCCTTTGAGTCACTCAAGTCTCCCGAAGAGCTTTCGACATAAATCGCCTTCACATTTTTGACAAGGCTTTCTTTCGGCAAAATATACTGAGTTCCAGTGTTGTAATTTGACAGTGCGATTTCGTTTACGCTCACGGAATTCTTTCCGTACCATGTCTTTTCGTGCGCCTGAATTAAATCGTAACGAAAAGCCGTATCCGCCTGCCATTTCTCTCCCTTCCAGTTCAAGGAGATTCCCGGAGCCTGATTCTCTCCGCCACCGATTCCACGGTTCACATCATCTACTGAATAAATCGAGGGAAATACAATCTTACGGTTTGAGATTCGTGCTGATTTCAGATAGCCGTCACCGATGTAGCCTGCCGCAACCGTGTTTTTCGTGAACTCATCTGCAAAGGCCGCTTCAAAATACCAGTGATGATTGAGCATAAAATAAAGCGACAAATCGACATTCTGCGCAAAGACCGGAGTTGTCGTTGACAGGGTCGGGGTAGTTCCGAAGCCAAAAGAATAAGCCGCACCGCCAGTGACCGTGCTTTTCCAGTATCCTTCCGCAAAGAACTCGACATTCTGATTCCCGAAGTCCCTGTTGAAAAGCGAGACAAAATTCCCCGAGTCCGAAAGTGGAAGGCGTGAAGTGTCAAAGACAATACCGGCCGCACCGTCTGCTTCTTTTTCAGTTGAAGAAGACAATTTTTCGATTTTTGGAACTTCTTTTGCTGATTCTGTTGCCCCTTCTTCAGAATGGACTTTCTGAACCGGAAGAAGGAAAAGTGCCATAAGAAGACTTGCCCCGCCCAAAAGCCGGGCCTTAGTGATTTTTAATGCCGGGTCTTTTTCCTGCGCTTTAAGAATTGCGCTCTCAAGCTTTCGTTTTTTCTCCTCGCCGAAATCGAAAAGCTCCTGTGGACGAGGACTTGTCTCATCCTCAAGATTGTAAAGCCCGACCCCTAAAAGCCTTATTCCAAGTTTGGAATCACGCTTTTTCTCAAGAAGTGTTTTTGCCCGCTCAAACAAATCATCAACAGAAGAAACATACCTCTCGCTCGTTGACTGAACGCTCACCGTAGAAAAGTCTTCGTAGCGGATTTTTAGTGAGACCGATGTGCTCCGGACTTTTTCACGCAGGCTTCGGAACATAACCGTATGGCAGAGAGAGAGAAGGGCTGTTTCGATAATCTCCGGGTTCGTCAAATCGTATTCGTAAGTGTTTTCTGCGCTGATTGAGCGTGACTTTGGCTCAGCACGAAAGTCAGCCCCCGCATTCCCGCGCACCGAATTGTACAGAAAAGAGCCCATCGCATTTCCGAAGAGGCTCTGGAGAAGTTTTTCCGAGCGGTTGTAGATGTCACGGGTAGTTTTTATTCCGTAATTCTCAAGCTTTGCGAGCGTTTTGCTTCCAGCTCCCCAGACTTTCGTAATCGGAAGTGAGAGCATAAAATCCGTTTCGCCCCCGAAAGGCACCACCGTAAGCCCGTCAGGTTTTTGCAAGCCCGAAGCGATTTTTGCGCAGTATTTTGTTGAAGAAAGCCCCACCGAGACCGTAAGCCCTGTTTTTTCAAGAACTTCTGCTTTGAGTTTTTTTGCTGTCTCGACCGGGTCTCCGAAAAGCCTCTCAGTTCCTGTTAAATCAATGAAAGCCTCATCAACCGAAATCTGCTGAATGTCAGGGGAATAGTTTTTGAAAATCGACATCACCTGCTCGGACACTTCGTGGTAGCGTTTCATCCGCCCGCGGACAAAAATCCCCTGTGGGCAGAGCTTTACCGCCTGAAAAGTCGGCATTGCTGAGTGAACTCCGAATTTTCTTGCTTCGTAGCTTGCCGTTGAGACGACGCTTCTTCTGTCGCCCGGCAATCCTCCTACAATGACAGGCTTTCCCCTGTATTCGGGGTGGTCGAGCTGCTCGACTGAGGCGAAAAATGCATCCAGATCAACATGAAGAAAAACTTTACTCAACGAGAAGCTCCCGTTTTTCGCACCTGAATGTGTGTGCGTCTTCTGTCTTATAAAAGGCCTTGATTTCTATCCGCGCCTTTGCGCTCATTTCTGCGGCATAGTCAATCGTAATTTTTTTAGGCGGATAATCAGGAATTAAGAAAAAATAAAAATCATTTCCGTTTTTGTCTTTTTTGATTGTGTAATCGTAGACAGAGTCGTAGACCGGATGCTCCATCTCAAGTCCTGAAAGTGCGACTTCATATCTGAGTGCGTTTTCATCTGAAGAAATAGTGATATGGTTCGTATTCATTCCTGAAAAAGAGTCTTTGCTTAGTGTTGTTTCGAGACAGATTTTCTCACTGTTAATGATTTTTGTCTCAATTTTCTGTGATTTTCTGTAGTCGGGACGGTAAATGAAATGTGAAATGCTGAGAATTATTGCAAAACAGAATCCGAGAATCTCTGCCGTTGAGATTACGTCATTTATGATAATTCTTTTCATCGAATAGCCTTTTCCGCCGGCATAGATGTTCATGAACATAAGGATTTTTAGCCACATTATCTGGAACGGAAGAATTCCAAAGGCTAGGATAAGGTTCCCTGAAGTTGAGGCGATGACTGAAGAAAAAAGTTCGGCCTCATCTGCGCTTTTTATAATGATATAGGCGTAAGGCAGAAAAGGAATTGTCATCAGGGAGAAAAAAACAATCAGAACCGGGAGTTTTCTTACGGGGCGGGAGATGTAGATTATGATGTATTCAAGTGCAAAAATGACAAAGAGGGTGAGGTCTCTTGTAGAAAAAAGAAATATGTTGAAGATTGCAACTATTGAAAGAATGTAGCCGTATACGAAGGCCGTAACCGAAAATTTCAGAATCTCCAGGACTGCGAACAGTATCGAGATGAAGATCATTGAGAAGACGATTTTAATTCCGAACTGAAAAACGGGATTAAGCGGAAGAATTTTTGACACGAAAAGAACCAGATGCTGGCCGGAAATCAGTGAAAGAAATGAAATTCCTATCGTGATAGGAATCATGTAGCTTGACCTGATGAACTCATATTTCTGTCTTTCACCGCCTTTTCCTGTAAACGAAAAAAGACAGAGAATAAGAATTGTAAGAATTCCTACGGAAAGACAGGTTATTATGATTGTTCTTTCGCTTACAAAAAAAGCCTTGAAAAGATTTGCACGGCTAAGGTACAGGTAGTGCATATCCCATTCAGAAGTTCCTTCAGGAGTGTAATTCTCTGTGAATTTTTTTAGAACCGGAAGTTCGTTTACAGAAGAAAAATTGACCTCTATTGCAGGGATTTCATTATTCAGGAAAGTTGTAAGCCGTTTCTGGCCTTTTACGATACCTAGCCTGTAAATTGCTGAGAATTTGTCCTCAAATGAAAAATCAGTTCCGGTTTCAAAAAATGCATCAGTCATTCTCTGCGTAAGGTACAAAGGACTTGTGCTTTTGCGGCTTCCCGTGTAAACGGCAGTTTTACGCTTTTCATCAAGATTTATGGCAACGGCGACTGCATTCTGGGGATTGTCGATGTCTGCTGCGAAAATTTCGGTTCCGTTTACCGAATCTTCGGTTATATAGGGAAGGTTGTCGAGGGCTGAAAAAAGAACCGTGGCATTCCATGAGAGAGGGGTTGTTTTTAAAAAGGTCAGAAAATCAAGAATTGCGGATTCGTTTTTAAAAAAATCTTCCTGATAAAAGCAGAAAATAACCTCGTTCCGTTCCTGACTCGAAGATGGGGATGAGAGCGTTGTGCGGTCAGTTTCTGAGGCCTGAGTGAAATTCAGAATAAGGTTAAAAGCGAATTCGTCCTGTCCTGTTTCAGAAAGCTTCTGCTCGAACGCAGAAAAACCGTTTTGTGAGAGGGCTTTGTTTATTGATTTTGAAAGTTCATTTCCTGCTAAATTAGAAAAATCTTCCGGGAAAACAGAGAAAACAGCCGATAATAAGAAAAGAGTCGTGAAGATTTTTCGGAAACACATTGTACTAGAATATAATTCTTTAGTTTACAATTCAAGTGTTTTAAGTTATAATAAATAAACAGGGAGAAAATATGCCAGCTGAAAAAAAATTTACGCTTAATTTGCCGCTTAAAGTGATTCTTACCGAAGAAGGTACTTCCCACTTCATTAGCAACAACAAAAAACTTCTTCGAATCCGCCTTGCTGACAATGTTGAGGAATATGGCATCTCCTTAAATCCTTTTTCACCGCAGTCAATCCAGAATATGATTATGGTTGACTACATCTCAAAAATCGAAATTTCAATGTCAGAGTTCGTTTCTGTCCGTCAGGAAGTCATGGACCTTGCAAAAGTTGTCGTTTATTCAATCCTTTACAAACAGTTTGACCGTCAGCTTTTCGGTGATTTAATCAAATGTGACTGTGTCCGTAAGCACAACCGTGCAAATCCGAGCGAACTTATCGACGAACGCACAAGAATCGACGACAAGCAGCTTCGAATGATGATTTCCAAAAAAGAAGCCGTTGTCCGCCAGGCAAAAAAAGAAATCCTTGATCCTGTCTGGAAATCAATCATGGAGAACAAGGAATATTCCCTTGAGGAGCGTAACATCTATCTCCTTATGACCGAGAAATTCCTCAACCGTCTCTCCCTCATGAACTGGTACATTATCATCAAATTCTTTAAGGACAAAGAAGGTTTTGCACAGATAAACATCGCTATCCGCCATCTTCTTCAGATTTATATGGAGAAGTCACGGGTCGCAGAATATATCTCAATTCTTCTTATGGAACTTGCCCTCAACGCCGAGAACCAGAACCTCAAAAAAGAGGCAAAAATTCTTTACAGCGGTGTCGAAGATCTTGACGCACTTCTTTTTGATCCTGAAATCCGCTCAAAAATAATTGCAGAGCTCAAGCGAAAGCACGAACTTGTATCCCTTTCATGGAAACTCGGAGGCGGTTCAACTGCTATCGGTAAGCAGGGACGCCTTCAGATTATGGTCCTCAACAAGAGCGACGAAAAGGGCGAAGCAAAAGAAAATATCGAGAATAAAATGGCTGCTGACACAAACAAGCGGTCGCTGATTGATTTCTACCGCGAAATTCCTGACGGGCAGGGTGGAACTGATTTGGGTCTTTACTATCTTTCATATCTTGACGATGCATGTAAAAAACTCAACGTAAAATTTGAGTCAATTGTAAATCAGTTCGCATCCCAGGATTTAACAGTAATCAACCTGATTTTCAATTTCTAAAATGCGCTTTTTACAGAAATCCCGAGTCAGGCTCGGAATGGCTTTCTCTTTTCTGTTTATTTCTCTTTCTTTTTTTTCATGTGCTGACAACGAAGCTGACGTGGTGCAGGCAAGCGGTACAATGATTTTTGATTTCAAGGACAATGAATCTTTGCCAGATGTCCGCCTTGCAGTCTTTCTTCAGGTAACGAACGATGTTCAGCGTACAGAAAGTTTTACTATTTCACACGAAAAGTCAGGTTATTTCTGGAATGTTTCAAATCCGGGAATTTTCACCGGAATGAATAAAAAATACGCTTTTTCCTTGAATTTAACTGCTCCTGAAGGTTCTGAAATTCCAAAAGGAACTTACCGGGTAAAATATTTTGATGCGGCAGGAAAAGATGACGAGATTTCATTTTCAGTAAACTATGATGAAAAACTCTTAAAATCAAACGCGCAGAATTTCAGGGACACGCTCACAAATTCTAACGAAAACCTTGCGCTTTATGATGATTCTGGTGAACTTCTATTTATGGGAAAAGCAAAAAATACCTGGAAATCAAACGACGCAATCTTAAAAGACTATCGTGTCGCAAAAACAAAGCGGCTCTGCTATGTAACTCCCGGAAACGCAGTAATCTGCATGATGCCGGAAGAAAAACTTCAAACGGAAAACTGAGAATGGAAAAATTAGAGACAAACCGCAAGTCTGACGGAATTCACCGTGAGATTCATACATTCGTGCTTCGTCAGGGGCATTTTACGGTCTGGGAACGCAAGGCTTACGAAGAAATGCATGATTCTTTCTGCATTCCTTACGAAGAAAAGCTTCTTGATTATGGAAAAATCTTCGGAAACAACAATCCTGTCGTAGTTGAGATTGGTTTCGGCATGGGAAAGGCAACTGCTATTATAGCAGAGAATAATCCGCAGATTAACTACATCGGAATTGAGGTACATAAGCCCGGAGTAGGTAAACTGCTCGGAGAAATTCGAGACAAAAATCTCAAAAACCTGAGGATTATCGAACACGACGCAATGGAAGTTCTCAAAAATCAGCTGGCCGATTCTTCAGTTTCTGCTTTCCATATTTTTTTCCCGGACCCGTGGCAGAAAAAACGCCATTTTAAGCGCCGGCTCCTTCAGCGTCCGCGAACCGATCTTATGGTTCAGAAACTTATAAAGGGCGGCTATCTTTACTTTGTGACAGACTGGCTTCCGTATGCAGAATTCGGTATGGAGCAGCTTTGTGCAACAGAAGGTTTAAAAAATAAATACGAAGGATATGCTCCGCATCAGGAATGGAGACCGGAGACTCGTTTCGAGCAGAAAGGCCTCGACGCAAACCGCGTGATTAATGAACTTATGTTTGAAAAAATTTAAGCAAACTTTTTTGCGGCACTCACTTGAGTGCCCTTTTTTTTATTTAGTCTGCTGTCGCAAGAATTTTACCGTTTGCGGGCGTTATCTCAAGTTTTGTTCCTGAGGCAGCGTCGAGCGGGCTCCTGACAATTTTTCCGTCAAGAGTTCTTACCATTGAGTAGCCCCGGCTTAAAATTGCACTTGGGCTGGCCCCTTCAAGTATATGAACGCTCTGCTGAATCTGATTCTTTGTATCTTTTATTTTTGCGTTCATTCCGTCGAGCAGAGAACTTCGCGCATTTTCGAGCCTGTTCAAAAGCGGCTGTTCAATCGAGCGGAAACGCATTTCCATGTTTGAGACATCAAAACTCTTTATCATAAGTTTAAGCCGTTCAACCCTGCCTGAAATCTGATTGTAAAATTCGTCTTTATATGCCGCAAGTCCCTGAAGGATGTCTGTCTGTTTAGGAACGACCAGCTCTGCTGCGGCGGAAGGCGTCGGAGCGCGCATATCAGCGGCATAATCGCTCAATGCCCAGTCAATTTCATGGCCGACTGCGCTTACTACAGGAATTTTAGAAGCTGCAATTGAGCGTACAACGATTTCTTCGCTGAAAGGAAGCAGGTCTTCAAGAGAGCCGCCGCCTCGTCCTACGATAAGGACATCGCACAAAGAAAAGTCATTTGCAGTTTTTATCATGTTCGCTATTGTCTGGGCGGCTCCTTCTCCCTGAACGAGGGCTGGCAGAATTACAACGTCTACACCGGGATTTCGTCGCTTTGTTATCTGGAGAATGTCGCGCAGGGCTGCTCCTGTCGGGCTTGTTACAATGCCGATTCGTTTTGAAAAACGCGGAATTGGCTTTTTTTTGTCCCTGTCAAAAAGTCCTTCAGCTGCAAGTCTTTTTTTTCTTTCCTCAAGAATCTGAAGAATGTTTCCGGCACCTGCGATTTCCATTTTTGTAATGATAATCTGATAATTGCCCCTTGGAGCATAGACTGAAACTGAGCCAGTGCATTTTACTTTCATTCCGTCTTTTGGAACAAAAGATAGTGACATTGCTTTCCCGCGGAACATAACGGCAGAAATCTGTGCGTTTTCGTCTTTAAGCGTAAAATACATATGACCGCTTGCATTCGGCCTGTAGTTTGAAATTTCGCCTTCAAGAGTGATGTTTGAAAAAGTTCCTTCGAGTAAATCACGGATAAGGAATGTGAGGTTTGTTACGGAAAAAACTGTGTCTTTAGGAAAAAGTTCAGCCATAGAAGAAGTATAAAGAAAAAATAAGAATGTGAGAAGTGAATGAACAGTGAAGATTGAAAGAGAAATAATGTTTTCAGATTTTAAAATATAACAAAAAATTATCAGATATAACACAAAATTATAAATTTTCTTTGCCGGAAATGAATTTTTTTCTCACTATTTAGGGTAATAACGGGGAAAAAAGGAGGTATTTTGTGTTATTGAAAAAGTTTAGGAAAGTGTTTTTCCTGCTCTTTGCTGCAGAAATTCTTTCACTCGGGGCGCCGCCACTTTTTGCCGGAGAAGCTTACGAGTTCGTTGACCGTGATATTCATGAAATTCTATATGCCCTTTCTTTGTACACGGGAATTTCCATTTCTGCGGATGATACAGTTTCCGGAAGGGCAGATTTTCGCGCTGCAGGAAAGAATTTCGATGAGAATTTCGATTCATTTTTGCAGAAATCGCGTCTCTATGTAGAAAAATCAGAGAACCGGTGGACTGTTTCAAAAGTAAGGTTTCAGAGGAACAATAATCTTTATTCTCTCGACGCTTTTGATGTCCTGCCTGTGCAGCTTTTTGAGAAAACTGCAATAGAAACCGGATTTTGTGTGACTTACGATTCACTTCCAGCTGTAAAAGTTAGTCTTCATACTGGCTTTTGTAAGGTTGAAGAGCTTTTTAAAAGGATTACTGAGCTTTGTATGGGATTTTCCGTCGAAAAGGATGGAGATAAATCCTTTCATATAACACGGGCTAACGCTCAGAATCAGAATGGCCTTTCCGGAAAGGCAAGTGTTGCATTTGTTGACGGACTCTGGTTTGTTGACGTTCAGAACTCAGCATTGTCCGGCGCACTGGAAAAACTTTTTTTACAGGCGGAAAAGCAGTTCTGTTTTGTGCTTTCAAACGAACAGAAAATCAACAGGGCTTCTTTCAAAACTGATTCTTTTGATGAGGTGTTGAATCTGCTTTGTCTTCAGGCGGGCTCAGAGTGGAGGATTGAAAACGGCGTTTATTATATCGCTGCTTCTAAAAGTAAAAACCGTTTTTCAATGGCTGGAAAAAAATGGCATAAATATGAATCAAAATTTCTGAAAAACAGCCTTCTGGTCTCCCTCATTTCAAAAAGATTCCCGGAAACTGAATGTATGGTGACAGATGATTCAGGAAAATTCCTTTTTCTTTCGGACGAAGAAAAATCCCGCGAAATTTACGATTTTATAAATGAAACTGATTCTAAGAATCCTACAAGGCTCGTAAAACTGAAATACATACGTACTCAGGATTTTATGAACTGCCTGCCGCCTTTTCTGGAAAAGTCACAGATTTCGGACACTTCTTTGGGAGACAGTTTTTTCTTCCTTGGTTCAGAAAGTGCGTATACAAGGCTTCTAAACGAGCTTCCGCTGATTGACAGGCCCGTAACGCGTGTCAGGTATGACCTTCTGATTATGCAGTATCAGAGCACAAAAGGGAGCGAGTGGTCTCCAAAATTAAAGGCTTCCCGTGTTTCCCTCGGGGACATGAATGATGGTGCCGTTCAGCTTGGAAGCGTTATTAGCCTTAACCTTGATGTTGTCGGAGCGTTCGGGCTTCATTTTGCAGGGGAACTTCAGGCGGCTATCACAGAGTCAAGGGCAAAAGTTTTTGCTGACACGACTTTGAACGGAGTGAGCGGAAAACAGATTATTTTTCAGAACACGAATACTTACCGTTACCGGGACAACAATCTTGACCCTGAGACCGGAGAGCCGGTTTATTCCGGAGTCACAAAAGAGATTGTTTCAGGCCTGAAACTTGAAGTTACGGGAGATGTTACCGGTGACGGAATGATTACAAGCAGAATTACGGCCAGTGTTTCCCGTCAGGGAACTGATTTATCTACGACGACAGGAAATCCGCCTCCGACGAGCGAAAAAGTAATTACGACGGAGGTAAGGGCAAAATCCGGGGAGCCCGTTGTATTGAGTGGTCTTGTCCAGGAAGAAGAAAGCGAAAATGTGAGCAGAACGCCCCTTATTTCAAAAATCCCGCTTATTGGCGCACTGTTCAAGGGCAAAGAAAAATCTACAGAAAAAACTGAACTTGTGATTTATCTTCTACCGAGCGCGGAAATATTTGGAAAGACTGAAGATGAAAAAAATATCGAAGAAGAAAACTTCAAAAGCGGCTTACGTGCTTTCGTCGAAGAACTTTTGGTAAGGGGGGAAAATGAGCGGAAAATTTGATTTGTCTGTAAGTTTCAGTCATTTTAACGGGGCCGTCGTCCTGGAATCAAAAGAGAAATACGTAAAAATCGGATTAACGAAGATTCATAACGAGGACTTGAAGCAGAAACTCAGGAAATCGGTGCAGTCCTATTTTGGAATGAGGGGACAGATTACGGGCGAAGAAGTGTGTGAGTTTATCCCGATTGACGATGAGCGGCTTAAGTCTGAAATCTCTCTCCGCTACGGAGAAAGCAGTCGTGAGAATGAACGGCAAAATGATGAGAGTGAGGCGGCCATGCTTCTCGACACTCTCCTGAAAAAAGCAGGAAAAAGTGGTGCGACGGATATCCATATCGAAGAAAATCGTGTCAGGTTCAGGATTTCCGGCCGGCTTGAAGAAGTGTCGGAATTGTCGCTTGAAAAAAGCCGGGAACTTGTAAGAAGAATAAAAATTCTTTCTGGTCTGAATGTCCTTGAATCAAGGAAAGGGCAGGACGGGCAGTTTGTGTTTTCCGGAGACGAACAGATTTTCGTGCGTGTTTCCTGTATTCCGTCGGTTTCGGCATTTTCCGGAAATGAAGGCGGAAGTGAAAGCGTTGTGCTCAGGCTTCTGAATGTGAGCCGGGTCCCGCTTTCACTTTCTGAACTCGGTTTTGAAGAGAATCAGATTGAAATTCTGAAGGAAGCCGTTAAAAGCGCGCATGGTCTGATTCTTATCTGCGGGGCAACCGGGAGCGGAAAATCTACCACGGCAGCATCTCTCTTGTGTCTTGTCAATGAAATGTACGGAGGCCGGAAAAAAATCATAACGATTGAAGACCCGCCTGAATATGTGCTTGACGGATGTACGCAAATAAAAGTAGACGAAGAAAAAGGGATGAGCTTTACTGATTCGCTTCGATTTATTTTCAGACAGGATCCGGACGTAATTTTCATCGGAGAGATAAGGGATTCTCTTACAGCCAGAACCGTTTTACAGGCTTCTCTCACAGGTCATCTTGTTGTTGCGACAGTTCATACAAGCGGAATAAATGAGACTCAGATACGCATGAAAGAACTGGGGGTAAATTTCGCTGAATTTTCATCAGTTTTAAGGGTTATTGTCTTTCAGAAACTTGTTTGCGCTGATGATAAAAAACTTCATCTTGAGGCAGAAGTAACAGGCGGAGAGGAGTGCGTTAAGGAGCGAAAAAGCATTTCGACTTCAATTCCCCTTCTGACAAAATCGCAAAAAATAAGGGAGAAAAACGCATGAAGGCAATTTTTGACTTTACTGGCTCTGAAAAAAGGCTTCTCGTGTTCACAGAAAGACTTTCTGAACTCGTTTTATCCGGATGCTCTTTGCAGAAATCTCTTTACGTTATGGGAAAAATGCGCTTCCGGGATATAAGACTGAACAGGACAGCTTTCTTTTTGCACAAAACTCTTCTTGCAGGAACAAAGTTTTCCATCGCTATGAGTCTTGCTCCTGATATTAAGCTTCCTGAGTGGTATGCCGCTTTTATTTCTGTTTCTGAAGAATGCGGAAGGCTTGGTCCGGTTCTGCTTTATCTTAAAAAACTACTTGAACACAAAAGGTCGGCAGACGAGAAGTTTTACACGTTCATTATTTATCCGGTTCTTGTTGTTCTTTTCGTTATGCTTGGTGGACTTTTATCAGTTTTTTACTTTCTGCCTTCCTTCGCCGGTCTTTTTGGAACGGATTATGAAAACATAAAGAGTGCGGCTTTGAAAAGTTTTCTTTATGCGGATATTTTCCTGCTTTTCTCATTTTCCTTCCTGATTTATATGATGAAAAAAATTGTTTCCCCTGGTCCGTGCGTGAATGTTTTCAGAACTATCGCCTTTTTGAGCGGAAATTCTGTTCCTGTTTTTCAGTCCCTGTCCTGTGCGTTTTCGTTTTCAGAAAGAAATAAAAAACTTACACTGGCACTTCTTGAAATAAAGAACCGGCTTCTTGAAGGTGAGAAGGTTGCTGACTGTTTCGGCCAGTGCCTTTCTGATGCAGGTTTCAAAAATGAAGGACTTCTACTTTCTGAAAATCTTTCACTTGGAGAGGAGACAGGTAAGACAGATGCTTTTGAAAGAACTGCGTCGCATCTTGAGGCCGTAACCGTCCGTAATGAAAAAATCTTTTTTTCAGTTTTGCAGCCCGCTCTTCTTCTTCTTTCGGCAGTTTACATCACTTTGATTTTAAAAACGGCATTTCTGCCTTTTATCACAAATTCTGGAGGTTTATTTTGAAAATCATTACAAGGAAAAATTATCAGAAAATCAGAAAAAAGAAAGATTCCGGATTTACTTTTGTGGAGACTCTGGCAGTTCTTGCAGTGACTGCGATTCTCACGACTCAGATCGGAATTGCCGCCCACAAAATGATTCAGAAAGCCCGGGTTTCTGCGGCGAAAACTCAGATTGAGAGCCTGAAACTTGCTTTGCAGAATTATTTTGCTGACTGCGGTAGATTCCCGACGGAAGAGCAGGGGCTCAATGCCTTGTGGGAGGAACCGGTTTTATATCCTCTTGCTGAGAACTGGAATGGACCGTACACGGATAAAAAAATAAGTACTGATCCCTGGGGCAGTGAATATCTGTATGTTTTGAAAGACGGCGTTAATGCTGTTGATTTACCAAAAGGCCTGCCGTTCGGGATTATCTCGCTCGGAGAAGACAAATCTGAAGGAGGTGAGGGAAATGACAAAGACATTTTTTCATGGGAGTAAAACTTCATCAAATAATCATTTTATGAAAAAGAAAAGGCGGCTCGAAGAGGGGTATGCGCTTTTCATCGGAAGTGTTCTCCTGTTTTTGCTTTCGGTTTCGTTCATTTCTGCGGCTGCTTTTTTCAGGGCAAAGGCTGAAAACCTTGAAAAAGTCCGGAGCGTATTTTTGAGGGAACTGGAAAATGAAAACCAGAAACTTCTGGCAGAGTGGAAGAACAATTCTGATAAGGAGTGCGAATGAAACTTATCGAAGCAGGTTTATTCCTGATTCTGCTGCCGCTTTTTGCACATATCTGTGTGACAGGCAAAAAAGCTATGGACACTGAATATCAGCATTATCTGGATAAGGTTCGGGATATTTATTCTGAAAGAGAAATCGTCAATTCTTTCAGAAATTCCTGTTCAGAGGGCAAAGCTTTTGACAATGAGGAGGCTGAAATCTGTGAAGAAGGCTTTAAAGACGGAAAAACGCTTTTAAAAATGAAATGGAAGGAACTTGAAGTGTTCGGCATAAAAAATCAGTGAAAATAAGGAGGATTTATGAAAAAAATTATTGTTAAATCGGCGGATTACGAACTTTACCGTTTTTTTCTGCCATGGAGATTTTTATTTATGCATGAAGAGAACCGCTTTATTCTGGGAGAACTTGAAAAATACCATCCTAGGTTTTCTCCGGCCTGCTGCTATGATGCAAAACTGTCGCTCAGAAAAAAACAGGTGCTTGCTGAGGTCGTTGTGATGGAAAAATCCAGCCTTGCACAGTACAAAAATTCCGGAGGTGAACTTTTTATCGAGGGTAACCGGCGGAGAAGAATTTTCTCTTCAAAAACGAGGTTTTTCCGGTGGGCAACATTAATTCTGATTATTCTTGCAGGAATTCTAACTTTGCGTATTGGCGGATTAGTTTCAGGAGAAAAGACGGACTCGTCTGTAGAATACGACAAAAACTACGACTTTGAAAACATTCCTGACAGTGAGGCACTTTCAGAGGAAAATTCGCTTCCTGATGCCGGGGAACTTATGACTGAATTCTTTTCTTCAGTTTCAGGGGCGCATGGTAAAGTTTCTTCGTTTTTTTATGGCGGCGGAAAGTGCAGGTTTTCAATTTACGGCTGTCATACAGAGAGTATTGCGAGCGCAAAATACTGTGTGGTCTCTTTCAGGGATAACGAGCCATATTTTGATATGGAATTACCGTTTTCAGAAAAGAAAGCGAATGTTACGGAGTTTTTAAATGGGATGGAGAGTGTTGAGGTGAGAACTCCGCTCGTACATTTCAGTCCGGAGTCTGAAAGCGCGGAAATTGCACTTGTCAGAAAGCGGCTGATTGAGTTCGGTTCAAAAATCGAGAGTGAGCATAACGGTGAAAAAAGTGCGGAGTTTGCTTTTTCTGTGAACCGTTCATATCTGTATTCGGCCCTTAAAGTATGCGGTGAAAGTTCTGCGATGCTTGGCTGGAAAGAAAAAACTCTTTCAGTGAGTGAATCAGGGGGAGAATGTCGTATTAAAGTTGAGTTTGAAAAAGGAAAAAAGGCAGATTTTTCTGTGATGGAACATCTTTCTAAATATGCATATCTCTTCGGAAAGGAAACACAGAAAATCGTGCCGAAAAAAACAAAACTTTTTGCAGTAAAACCTTCTGCAGCTTTGAAAACTCCTCCTGAGGTTGAAATCGGGAAAATTAAAAAAAGTGACGGAAGCATGCTTGTTTACTTTAGAAATGCTGACGGAAAAACTTCATTCAGGGAGGAGAAAATTGCGAAATAAAAAAACATTCAGGCTTTTAGCATTCTGGACATTTGCAGCACTTCTCCTTGGTTCGTGTGCATCCACAAAATTTGAAGGCAAAGCTGTTCTTACCGGAAGAGTATGTGATGAAAAAGGCGCGGGGGTTCCCAATTATTATGTGTCTCTTGGTCTGGGAAAAAATGCGGTTACAGACATAAGCGGAGTCTTTGTTTTCCGCGATGTCTCAAGCGGAAATTATCATCTTTCCGGGGGCGGATGGGGCTGGTGTCCTTTTGAGACTGATATTTCTTTCCTCGATAAAAAATCTATAGTCTGTGTTCAGGTGGAAAAACTGGAATCGCTTTTCCCGAAAATTGAAGCTCTTATTCAGGGAGAAAAATATGATGAAGCTAAGGAACTTGTGTCAAAATCCAGAGACTACAATGAAAAAAATCCGCTTTATCTGTTTTACAAAAATCTGATTATTTATTGTGCAGAGCCGGATGAGAAACGGAAATGTGCTTTGCTTATGTCTCTCGAAAAAATCTGATGAAAAAACTGGAGGAAAAATGAAAAAAAAATCGTCGAAACTTTTTTTAGCCGGTATTCTTATGACAGTATCAGTTGTTTTTCTTTCCTGCTGTACTACGGATATTCTGTCAGCCCCTTATGTAATATCAAATCCGCATGTGGAAACCGGTTCTATTGATGAAAAATACAATTATGCGGGTATGCATTTCTCTCTCTTTAATGACAGTGAAAAAACAATCAGGAGTTTCACAATATCCTTCATGCTCTACGATTCTGAAGGAAACAATCCTTTTATCGGATCCAATTGCATAGTTTCAAAATGTGAGGAAATGATAGAAGCAGGAGCTGCAGGAGATTTTGTGATAAGCCTGGATCAGTATATATCTGTCGTTCCCGACGAAGCCTATCTGACAGACTTTGTCTATATCAGGGAGATTTGTTATACGGATTTGAGCGTATGGAAAGATCCTTACGGAATGTATTGTGTCAGGGAGGCTTACGAATGAAAAAGATTTCTTTTATTTTTTCTCTGCTGCCTTTGTTCTGTGTTTTCTTTTCATGTAACAGTGAGCTTACAGGAATTGGTGATAATTCTCCCTCTGTTGTGTCTGCTTTGGAGTCAAAAGCTTCAGAAAAAAGTGCCTGGACATTCCTTGTTTATATGGCGGCTGACAACAATCTTGAGAGCGACGCAATAACAGACTTCAACGAGATGGAGAATTCCTCAATCAGTGACAGCGTAACAGTTCTGGTTCTTTTCGACCGGGCCCAGGGGTATGATGCTAGTAACGGTGACTGGAGCGGCACCAGGCTTTACAGAATCGTGAAAGATGAACAGAAAAACAAAACTCTGATTGTCAGCGAGAGGCTTTCCTGTGAGGATTTAGGTCTCTCTTCTGAATCTGAAACGGAACTGGACATGTCAAAGCCTGCGACTTTGAGTGCATTCGAGAGTTTTGCAAGGAAAAATTATCCGGCTGATAATTATGCACTTTTTATCTGGGGGCACGGAACCGGCTGGAGAAGCAGTCCAGTTTATGATTGTGGTGATTGTCCTTCAGAACTGTCACGGGCTGTAGCAATTGAGTCTGAAACGGGTACTTATATGAGCATTTCTTCTCTTCGTTCTGCGATTTGCGAGGGAATGGAAGAAGACCGGTTTTCTGTGATTGGTTTTGATACCTGCTTCGGAATGTGCATTGAGTGCGCTTATGAGCTAAAAGACTGTGCGAAATATATGTTCGGAACTCCAGCTCTGGTTCCTGAAAGCGGCTGGAACTACACAAAAATATTTGATTCTTTTTGCGAGAGTGAGCAGTCAGTTCAGAATCTGATAGATTCGGTTAACACGCAGTACCAGGAGTCGTATGGCTCTTACGCCTATGCTTCATTTACGTGCGTTGACTTATCTGAAATGGAAAATGTTGTGGATGTATTTTCCGAATACTCGAAGTCACTTTCGGATTTGATTGTTACAAAAGACATCCGGAACAGTATTTTTGAAGAATTGACAAAAAATACTGTTTCCTATCATGCGACAGAATATCCGACTGATTTCTATTTCGATATTTATGACGCGTCTTCTGTACTGACAGATTATCTTTCAGGTGAAGAATTACAGAAGAGCCTCGATAAGGCTCTGAGCTGTTCATGGAGCGCCAGCGGTAATAGTGCATCTCTCGGAGTTTTTTTCTGCGTTTACAAAACTGCTTCCGTAATCCAGAGTTCACATCCCGCCAGCTATATCAGCGGCTCCCGTGACACGCTTCTCTCGGAATTTGTTTCTCAGTGTACTGAATATGTTCCAAGTTCTGACAATAAGGGAAGTCTTCTGGACAAGCTCTTTTATACAAATTTTTCAGAATGAAAAAAGTAAAAATAAGGAGGATTTATGAAAAAAATAAGCAGATATTTTCTTCTTTTTCTGTTTTCGCTCTTTGTTTTCTCTCCGTTATGTCTTTTTGCCGACGATGATCTTGATGGAAATGATGACGGTAATACTGACTATGGCTACGGCTGGCAGGGAGACGATAACGATGATTCCGATACTCCTGAAGATACAGATGACAACAGTGAGAGCGACTGTCCGAGTATCTCAGACATGAACAGCTGGTCAGATGATGACTGGTCGAGTTTCCTTGATTCCTGTCAGGAAGTGCCTGACGGTTACGACGGAACTCCCAATACTGCAGGTCAGGAGGCGAACGACTGGCATTCCGGTGCCGCATCGGGAGATGCTTATGATTTTGGCAGTAACACTACGGTAACGACTGCTAGTGGCGAAATAATCTCAGTCGGAATAAACGATGTCCTTCAGGATGACGGTTCTATTTCCTTTACTTATACAGGACCCGGCTGTGAGGATCCCGATTTTAAGGCGGAGGTTGAGGCTCGTGTCGAGGCGTTTTTTGCAGACCAGGAAACAAGGCATACGGCGGAGGCGCTTTACGAGGCGATTACAAACCTGATGGCTGCAAAGGCAGAACTTGAGGCGGCTAAAAGTGCGAAAGAGGAGCCTGCTAAAATTGCTGAACTCGAAGCGAAGGTTAATGAGGCAAAATCAGTTCTCGAAGAATTATGTGCTCAGAATGGTTATATCTATAGCGTTACAGGAAGGGGAAATTACGGCGCGATAATTGACAAGGAGGGAAAAGCTGTCATGAAGGTCGGGGATCCCGTAATTTTCGCAACAGGAGATTTTGTAATTGATGATATCGATTCGTGCAGGTGCGGAAATAAAACTGCTTTTGAGATTCAAAGACACTATTCTTCTGAAAATGCCGCAATTGAGGATATTTCATCCGGAATCTTCGGACGGGGATGGTCTTCAAACCTTGAGACGAGAATAGTGCGCGGTTACAGTACTGATTTTGAGGAAGCCGTTCCCGGCTGGGAGAATTGTATCTCAGAGCTTGAGGAGCATGAGAAAACAATTTCTGAATATCTTTCAGACGATACAGAATGTTCGAATATTTATGCTTCAATGCAGGAACTTCTGGAATCGGCAAAAGCAGAATATGCGGAGATTAAAAACTGTGCAGAAAAAAGTGTTGCACAGAGATATGACAACAGATACGTCGAGTACGGGCTTCCTGCAAAATATGCCCCTAAAATCGGAATGGACTCAGTTCTTTTTGTTCAGGACAACGGCGGAATGATTGTTTTTTACAAAAACACTGACGGAACATATTCTCTGTCTCCACAGTTTTCTTCACTTCAAATATCACTTTCTGAATCTTCTGACGGGTATTGTGTTTCATATGATGCTTACGGGGCTAAAAGATATTATTCAAAACTCGGACTTCCCCAATTTTTTACTTTCAAAAATAGCGGTAAAATCGAATTCTTTTATGATTCCTCTATGAATCTTGCCTACATTTCGCTCGACGGAAAAAAAACTTATTCTTTTTCATGGAGCGGAAAAAATCTCTTGTCTGCCGTGGAGTGCGAAAGCGGAAAAAAAATAGAGTACGGCTATGAAAATGGTATTTTATCGCTTATTAAAGACACTGCCGGGGATACAAAAAAGTTTACTTATGACGCATCCGGTATGATTTCAAGGCAGATTAAGGCAGACGGCAGTTACATCGGATTTGAGTTTTCTGAAATCGACGGTAAAAAACGCTGCACAAAAACCACGAATGAGGAAGGCAAATCCGAATACTTTTCTTACAATACTGCAGAGCGCAAAATGACATACACTGATCACGATGGAAGAATCTCTGTTTATGTCTATGATGAAAAAGGACGGACTGTTTCCGAATCTAAGCCTGACGGAACTTTTACTAATTATGAATATGACAGCGAGAACCGTCTGACTGCGAAAACCTCAAATTCTGGAAGAATTTCTTTTTCATACGATTCTGATGGAAATATGACTGAAAAAAAGTACTCTGACGGAACGGCTGAAAAATGGATTTACGCAAACGGCTTACTTTCATCATTTACTGACCGTGACGGGTTTACTCAGAATTATTTTTACAATTCCAGTAATCTTATGACAGATATTTACCGCTGTGGCAGACTGCTTTATCATTTTGAATATGATTCTGACAATAAACTCTCTTCATCAACAGGCTGTACGGGAAACAAAACTTCAATAAAATACGACTCAAACGGAAATATAATTGAGAAATCCGTTTTTGGTGAAGGAAAATCTGTTCCTGCGAGAACTCAGAAATGGTCTTATGATTCAGAGAACCGGGTGAGCCTTTACACAGATTCTCTGGGAAGGAAAACTTCTTATTCATACACAGACCACAGCATAGAAACCGTAAACAGTGACGGACTTGTAACTGAAGAAATCTATTCTCCTAGGAAACTCCTTCTTTCCAGAACTCTAACCGACTCAAAAACCGGGGAGAGCCGGACAGTTTACTATGAGTACGACAGGAATAAAAACTGCACGGCGCAATATATTTCAGGCGTTGATTCAAAAGGCAGAAAAATCGAAAAAACGAAATTATATTCTTTCCTCTATACAGATTCCGGAGAAACTTCGAGTCTCACAGAATACGATGTGTTTTCTCAAAATCAGGCTAATATTGTGACTGGTTTTATTTATTCTTCCGATGGAAAATTAAATTGTTCAAAGAGTGGTTTTTCTGGCTCAACTCTCAAATCAACGTATTATACAAGAAAAATTGAAAACGAAAGGCTGATAACGACCATAAAAAATGAAGAAGGTCGTCTTAAAACTCAGACTTTCGATTCTGAAGGAAGAATGCTTTCTGAAAGTGAGAATGAGATTTTAAAAATCGAAAGAGAATTCTCACCTGCAGGAAGACTTCTGCGCTCAAAAAACGGAAAATCTGGAATCATAGAGTATTCCTATGATGAATCAGGATATCTCAGTGGAACGCGTGAAAAAAACGGGACGCTTTCCGTCTTCGATAATACAGTTTTTCTTCCGGACGGACGGGAAGAGCGTTATACAGACCGTAAGGGAAATGTTACAAAGTATTATTATGATGCTCTGGATAATTTGATAAGAATTGAAAATGACAGCGGGGCCGTTGAGCGTGTTTATGACAGCGAAGGCCGTATTATCTCTGAATTATTCAAAAATAATTCCGGGAAAACCGTAAAATCTGAGAACTGGGATTATGGTGAAAGAGAAGTGGTTCATACTCTTGGCGGAAAATATTCAAAAAAATATGTTTTCAATGCTTTCGGAGAAATTACTGAAGTTTCAGATGAAAACGGCTCAAAAACAATTTTTGCATATGATATTCTCGGCCGGAAAATCTCAGAAAAAGATGCTTACGGAAATGAAACAGAGTTTTCTTATAACGGCAGAGGGCAGATAACTAAAATTATTTTCCCGGATAAAAACTATCTTTGTTACGAATATGATTCTGATTCAAACTGTACGTCGGCAGCTGACCGGGACGGACTTCTCTGGAAAAAGAGTTATGATGCTGATGGTCGTGTAAAATCTTTTTCGAAAAGACCTTTTACTCTTACTGAGTATTACGAATATGATGAATTTGACCAGATTGTCTCAGTTTCAAAGAATCATGTTTCGCTCAGAAAAGCGTACACTTCGGCTGATGGAAAATCAGGTGAAATGACGGATTTTCTGGGTAATAAAAACTATTTTACATATGACGGATTTGGAAGGCTTCTTGTCTGGAAAAACTCTTCTGGAAAGTCGTATGAGAATTACTACAATTCTGACGGTTCAATCGCGCTTATAAAAGATTTCAACGGAAACTCCAAAAAATATTCATATTCTTCTGACGGTCTTTCATTAACGGTTGATCTTTCTGACGGTGAAAGCATTTATTACGAGTATGATATTGCCGGAAATCTTATCCGTGCGAAAAACTCATCTTCTGATTTAGTGTTTACTTATGACGAAGGAGGAATGCTTGTTTCCCAAAAGAATTATGCTGACGGACAGACAATTTTTTATGCGTATGATTCGTCAAAAAATCTGGTAAAACTGTCTGGCGGAAACAGGGAGATTTTCTACACTTACGGCAAAAAGGGTGAAGTTCTTTCGATTACAGAGAATATCACTGGAGAAAGCTCTCTTCTTTCCTGCGGAATACGATTTGTTTATGACAATATGGGAAACGAAACTCTGCGGGTATTTGACAGCGGGGAAAGCGTAAAATCAACATACGATTTGAGCGGCCGGCTGATTCTTCAGCTGGGGTATGACACTGACCTTAATCTTGTTTTTGTGGATGGTGCTGTTTATGATGAAAACGGACACAAAGTTTATTCACTTGATTCAAACTTTCAGGTCACTTCCTATTCATATGATGATTACGGAAGGCTTTCTTCAGTATCATACCCGTATTCAGAAAGTCTCTCAGTGCAAATGAAAAATCTTGTTTCAGAATCCGGTCTTTATTTTCATGAAAGTGCCGCTGAATTTAAAACTCTGGCACTTTCAAATTCAGAATATGAGAAGATTCAGAAACTTTGCTCTGGAATTGCTTTCGGAACATTTCAGATACCTGTAAATGAGACAGTCTTAACGGAGCAATTTATATATGATGACAATGACAATCTCATTAAACGTGTAAATCCTTACAATACCATTAAATATTCGTATGATAGTGAGAATCGGCTCGTTTCCTGGGGAAATGACTGCAGTGCAGATTATGATGAAAACGGGAATATGATACATAAAAAGACTGCTTTTTCAGAAATCTCATATGAGTACAACGGAATCAACCGTATCAGGTATGTGTCAGGAAAAGATTTTATTTCTGACGAAAGATTTGAAAGACAGAACACCTATGATGCCCTTGGAAGAAAAAACTATGTATGGCAGTCTGAAAACGGCTCCAGAAGCATATGTTATGCAGGCTTTTCAACTATGATTTTTGAGATTAAAAAGAATTATTCGGCAGAATTTACAGAAACTGCTGACGTTTCAAAATCACGTACGACCAGCGTATCAAATGCTTATCAGGGACGTTATGTGTATATCAGTGACGATGCTTTAGACACGCAAAGTCGTTCAGATTCCTCCTGTTATGAGGACTGTCTTTATGAAGTTTGTCCCTTGTATTCATGTGATGGAAGGTTAGTCTCGTATTTTTCAAACGGTACGGAGGCGGGTTCGAGCCGTTCTGTTCTTATGAGCGATAAGGCTGGAAACGTAAAATCAGAGGTTTCGGGAATTACTGGAACTCTGTCTTACGAATACGAGGCTTTTGGAAGCCCGGTTGCGCAAAATTCCTTATTTGCTTTTTCAGGTAAAATTTTCGATGCTAAGACCGGCTTATATGATTTTGGTTTCCGTGACTATGAGAGCCGGAACGGCCGTTTTTCGAGCATAGATCCTGTTCATAACGGAGAAAACTGGTACGCATATTGTTGTGGTAATCCGGTTGAATACTATGATAAGTCGGGACTTTATGAAGTATCAACGAAAGACTATGAGCAGCACATGCAGGATATGGGACATGTTTACCTTGGAACTTCCACCGATTCATGGACAGACTATGAAGGTTGTGTAGTAACTGCAATCGCAGAAGCTTTGAGCGCCCTGGGAGGAAGCGAATATGCAAATTCCGTTATAAATTCTTATAAGGAGTGTTTTAACGGAGCTTACATTAACTGGTCCGCTGTACAAAGTGCTTTAGGTTTATACCATGAAGTTGTGTTTACGGCTGGCATTTCAGTGGCTTTTTTTGCAGCTCAGGCTCAGAATCCTAACTCAAGTCCAAGATTTGCAATTCAGGTAATTCAGAATGAAACGGCTATTTGTACGGTTTTAGCTGATATCGCAAACTCAAGCACTCCGACAGTTGTCATTGCTCAGGTTTGTTATGATTCTGATAAGAATTCTTCAAATAAAAATGCAGGCCTCCATTTCGTTGGAATTTCCACGACTGTAACAACTATAAATGGGGTTAAGGCAGTCGAAATAACGCCAACGTCAAAGTATGATACGGCTTTAACTCTCGGAAATAACAGAAGTAAAGCCGGCTGGATTATTTACGAAGGAAAAGTGTATGTTCCTTTATCCAGAATCAATCGAATAGATACCATTACAAAACCAAACTAGAAAAAGATTTAGTTTTAGATAATACTTACAATAATAGATAAGGAGACTTTTATGAAAAAAATTCTTTTGTCATTTACAGTGTTGTGTTTTACGGTCCTTGCATTCGCATATGGACTTGAACTTCATTTTGAGCCAGTAAGTAACGGGGAGAAAGGCATAAAGATTTCTTATGATATTCCGGAAATCTTTAAGGAATTTACTCTGGACGAACAATATCAAAATGAGGTAAGTCCCGACAGATCTTTTAAAACAAAATACAACGGCAGAGAAGGTGAGGTTCACTTTATTCTGTTTGCTGACACCGGTGTTGATGATATCGACTTCAGAAAAGAAGTTTCTGCATGGAATTCAATGATTTTGCGCAATATTGCCGGAGATTCCCCATTTGCTCCTATGCGATATTTCGAAGGAAAGGAGGCTGCTAACTTAAATTCTGACTATTTTGGACTCACTGTCATCGGCTCTCCTGATTCCAGTTTTGCAAGGGGGTATAAAATAGCATTTGTAGAGTCAGCTTATAAACTCGGAGAGGGGATCGTTATGAGAGTCTTCCTTACGAATGATATGGAATTCCTGGGATATCAGTCAGATGGAACTGTTAATTCCAAAGCAGATTTTTTCAAATATTATGGAACTCATTATTTTTACGATGAAGAATTTGAAAAAAGTATCAAAAAAGGTTTTAACTAAGCAGGTGGATGAGACCTGTATAAGGCAGGAAAATCTTTTTATAGACAAAATTGCATTAAAGTGTTACCTTAGGATTACAAAAAATTATATTTATCAGGATTACATTATGCATTTGCCATCAGAAATTATTAAATTGTATTCTTTGATGGGGTCTACAAAAGTTTACCAGCCTTTTTTTAAGACCTTTATTCTTGCGATTTTTGCAGGAGCATTCATCGCTTTGGGAGCACTCGGAAGTCAGATTATTTCCTGTGCCGTAGTTCCGGTTGCTTTCGGAAGGGCTTTGAGCGGTATAATATTTCCTATAGGTCTTTCAATGGTAATCATTGCCGGCGGAGAACTCTTCACCGGCAACTGTCTCCTTTTTATTCCTGTTCTTGATCATCAGATTTCCATGTTTGATTTCTTCAAGAATCTTTTTATCGTCTATATCGGTAATCTGGTCGGAAGCCTTCTTATTGCATTTCTTGCAAATTATGGACATGTTTTATCGCTTTACGAGGGGGAACTGGTACGAAATGCCGTAAATACAGCATCAGTAAAAGCAAATATCCCGTTCATCGACGGATTTATTAAAGGCATTTTGTGTAATATTCTGGTCTGTATCGCTGTCTGGGCAAGCCAGGCTGCCGAAGAATTAAGCGGACGAATTATAGCTCTTTTCCTTCCGATTTTCCTTTTTATCGTATGTGGATTTGAGCACAGCGTTGCAAACATGTATTTTATCCCATGCGGAATGATTGCACAATTTGTATATGGCTGGCCAGGACATATTACGGTTTTGGGAATGCTCTGGAATCTTCTTTCTGTCACGCTTGGCAACCTTGTTGGAGGTTCGATTCTGGTAGGCGGCGGTTATTATCTTGCCTATATGCGTGCAATGCGCGGTTACGAAGATGACTAAAAATATGGAAGTGTTTTCAGCACTTCCACTTTAATTTTTGTTATTTATTCTTACCCATAAACTTTTTTACTTCAGCAATAAGGTAAAAAGAACCTGTAACAAGAAGAATTGAATTACTGGCGTTCGCATAGTCGAACGCTTTTTTTATCTGCTTTTCAAAGTCTTCGTTCAAATCGTAAAATATGCCAGTTTCTTTGAATGCATTTTCAAGTTTGGTTAAATCAGATTGTTTTACATTGCCCGGTTTTGTAAGGAATACAGTGCGGAATTTATCTTTAAACAATGGTGCTATATCATAACAGTCTTTATCAGCTGCACAGGCAAAAAGAAGGGTAAAATTGTCGCTCCCCTCAAATACATGACTCATAGTTTCCATTGTGAATTTTACACTGTTTACGGTGTGTGCTCCATCAAGAATCAAGCAGGGGAGATTTTTATAATTTTGAGGAAATGGAATTATTTCAAAGCGCCCAGGTAGCCTTGCTTTGGAAAGTCCTTGTTCAATGATTTCTTCGCTGATTTGGGGAAGAACTGTTTTAACAGCAATAGCCGCAAGAGCTGCGTTTTCGGCCTGAAAACTGCCGGCCATTCGTAAGCTGAAATTAAGAGGCCTGGAAAACAGTTTTGAAGAAAAACTAACATCCATTAGTGAAAAAAAACTTGCAAATTCTGAAGTAGTATTATTTTTTATACAGTTATAGTCTATATAATTGCCATTTTTTGGTTTGTCTGTATAAAAATGTATACAGTTTGATATGTTTTTTATTCTAAAATTGAGGTTTTTTACCTCATCATCCAGAAAAATTGCTTTGGACTGTTTTTCTTCTGCGATTTTTTCAAAGACTTTCCTTACTTCTGGCTTCTGTCTTGCTATAACTACCGGAGTATTGTTCTTGATAATTCCACCTTTTTCAAAAGCGATTTTTTCAAGTGTATCGCCTAAGAATTCCGTATGTTCAAGTTCGATAGGAGTGATAACAGAAATCTTTGGAGTTATAACGTTTGTAGAATCAAGTCTTCCGCCCAGACCTACCTCAAAAACTGAATAATCAACTTTTGCCTGCCTGAAAACTAAAAATGAAAAAAGCGTAACGAGCTCAAACCAGGTGACAGGGCGACCCTGCGGAAGATCTTCTGTTTTTATGGATTTGACTCCATTCATGATTTCCTGAACTGCTCTTTCATAAACTTCATCTTCAAAAGGTTCCTGTGCTCCTGAAACACGTTCGATGAAATTTAAAATGTGCGGAGAAGTGTAAAGGCCGGTTTTAAAGCCTGCTTTATCAAGAATTGAGGCAATGAATTTTGAAACTGAACCTTTTCCTTTGCTTCCGGCGACATGAAAACATGGTGCGAAATTCTCAGGATGCCCGAATTTTTTGCAGAAATATTTCATTGTATCGAGCCAGAAAATATTTTTTTCAGGTGTTTTCTCAAAATTAAGATAAGAATCAATCCAGGATTCTAGTTTTTGGATAGAAGGAAGTTGTGGCATAAATATCTCTAAAAAAAATAAACCACAGATATCCATGATGCTCGGCATCTAGATTTCACGGACTCATTTTAGTTTTAATCTGTGTTATCTGTGGAATCTGTGGTTCTTTGATAAAGCCTTAAGCGTTGCTTACGCTGTCTGCTGGGTAAGTAAAAGATGGCTTAAATCAGGCTTCTCTTTACCAAGTACGATTTCTTTTGTTACGGTGAGATGTTTCTGCCCCTTAATGCTTGGAGCTTCAAACATCAAATCCATAAGCAGCTTTTCAACGATTGAGCGCAAGCCGCGTGCACCGGTTTTTTGTTTGATTGCAGTCTCTGCGATTTCGTCAAGAGCATCACTAGTGAAATCAAGATCCAGGTCATCCATCTTGAAAGAGGCTTTGAATTGTTTTGTGATGGCATTTTTTGGCTCTGTAAGGATTCGTGTAAGATCAGCCTTTGTAAGCTCTTTGAGGGCAACAGAAATAGGCATACGACCGATAAGTTCAGGAATGATTCCGAATTTTACGAGATCATCAGGTGTGCACTGGTTAAGGAGTTCCATTCGCTGTGTTTCATCCATTGTGCCGATATTTGAACCGAATCCGAGTGAGTGTGCTGCAATTCGCTGTTCGATAATTTTGTCGAGGCCTACAAAAGCTCCGCCGAGAATGAACAGAATGTTAGATGTGTCAATCTGAAGCATTTCCTGGTTAGGGTGTTTTCGTCCGCCCTGAGGTGGAACTGAAGCCTGAGTGCCTTCGATAATCTTCAAAAGGGCCTGCTGAACGCCTTCGCCAGAAACATCTCGTGTGATTGATGTGTTCTCGCTTTTTCGGCCGATTTTGTCAATTTCGTCGATAAAGATAATTCCGCGTTCGGCAGCGGCGATATTCCCGTCTGCTGCGTTGATGAGCTTGAGAAGAACATTCTCGACGTCTTCACCAACGTAACCGGCTTCTGTGAGAGTTGTAGCATCTGCGATTGCAAAAGGAACTTTGAGTTTCTCTGCTAAAGTTTTTGCAAGCAGAGTTTTACCGCTTCCTGTAGGTCCAATCAACAGAACGTTTGATTTTTCGATTTTAACATCATTTTCAGTTCTAATGGTGTCAAGCTTTGACATTCTTTTGTAATGGTTGTAAACAGCAACTGAAAGAGCTTTTTTTGCATAATCCTGACCGATTACATATTCATCAAGATAGGCTTTGAACTCTTTTGGTGAAGGAACTTCGGACATATCGATATGTTCTACAGCCTTGTCCTTCTGTTCAAGCATTCCTTCGCAGACAGCGATACATTTGTCACAGATAAAAATCCCGTTTGAAGGGGCTGCTATGAGATGACGTTTATCGTCGCCAGGTTTTCCACAAAATGAGCAATACTGAACATCACTACGAAATCCACGCATTGTTTTCTCCAGATATTTTGATTAAGATTTTGACTGCTCAGAGCCACGTGCCGGCATAACTTTGTCGACAATACCATATGTAAGAGCGTCTTCCGCACTCATAAAGAAATCGCGTTCCATATCGTTTGCGATTTCATCTTCGGTTTTTCCGCATTTCTCGGCCAGGTACTTGATTGAAAGTTTTTTCAGGCGGATGATTTCTTTTGCCTGAACTGCGATATCGCTTTCCTGTCCCTGTACACCGCCGCGAGGCTGGTGAATCATTACGCGACAAGAGGGAAGTGCAAATCTTTTTCCTTTTGTGCCGCCAGCAAGAAGGATTGCTGCCATTGAAGCTGCCTGACCGATACAGATTGTCTGAATGTCGCACTTGACATATTGCATGGCGTCGTAAATTGCAAGTCCTGCTGTGACGCTGCCGCCAGGAGAGTTGATATAGATGCTGATATCTTTGTCCGGGTTTTCAGATTCGAGAAAAAGAATCTGAGCAACGACCAGATCAGCGTTTAAATCATTGATTTCTCCGTCAACAAAAACAATCCGGTCTTTTAAAAGTCTTGAAAAAATATCATAAGAACGCTCGCCGTTTCCACTTCGTTCGATAACAAAAGGAATATTGTTGTTCATCTGTACATTTGTGTGTTCTTGCATTATATACCTCACATATAATTTTATTGAATTCTCAACAATAAATATAGTGCATTTTTCAAAAATATCCAAAAAAAAACGGAATGTTTTTTGCTAACATTCCGCTTTGAATCGGAGTTTACCAGAATTATTTCAAGTTAAAAAGTTCTTTGAAAGTGATTTTGTCACCCTTGCCGATTTTGACTTCTGCAAAAAGTTCCTTGTAAAGTTTCTGTTCTTTTGCTTCGTCAATGAGGTATTCCTTTGAGCGAGGATCTTTATAGTGATCTTTTACTTCCTCGACTGTGATACCGTTTGCATCTGCGATTTTCTGGTATTCTGCTTCAATCTCTTCTGGGGTGACAGAAATATTGCGCTCTTTGAGGAGGTTGTCAACGATAATCCTGCTTTTAAGCATTTTTTCAGCATCACCGGTCCATTCTTTGAGCATGTCTTCTTTTTTCTGTCCGGAAGCGCTGATCATTTTGTCAAGTTCTTCGACAGATGTCTGGAACTGCTGAGCCATCATTCTCCAGCGACCGTCAAGTTCTGCATTGAGCATGCTTGCTGGAATCTCAAACGGATTCTTTTCAACGAGTGCTGAAAGAAGGTCGTTTGTTTTGATTTCGTTGATTTTGTTTGTTCTGGCGTTTTCAAGTTTCTGCATGATGTCTTTTTTGAGATCATCAAGAGTCTTGAATTTTTCATTGACATCCTGTGCAAGATCGTCGTCAAGAGCCGGGAGATTTCTGACTTTAATCTGTTTTACTGTTACAGAATATTTTTTAGTCTGTCCTTTGAGGGACTCATCTTTTTCGTCTTTTCCGTATTTCTTTGTGATTTCTTTTGAGTCACCTTTTTTGAGACCGATGAGCTCGTCATCAATTTTGTAGACGTTTTCAGCAGTGCCAAGGGTGAATGTAAATTCTTCACGTTTAGTTGAAGCGATTTCTGCTCCGTTCTCGTCTTTCTCAACGATAGAAATTGTGATGATGTTATCTTTTTCGGCTTTCTCGTCATCTTTTTTGTCGATTACGACTGCATTTCTCTCCTGGATTCCTTTAAGTTCTTCCTGGAGTTCTGCATCGCCGACTGTTACCTGTGGTTCTTTGATTGAGACAGATTTGAAGTCAAATCCTTTGAGATCTACTTTCGGGAAGACGTCGTAAGTTACTGTGTAGACGAAATCTTTTGATGTGTCGTACTCAGGCATTTTTTCGAGTACAGGCTGTGCATATGGAAGAGGACGGTTCTCAAGTTCTTTCTCGTCCTGGAAAATTTCATTGAGAGATTTGTCGATGAGGTCGCTTGCAGCTTCCATTTTAATCTGCTCTCCGTATTTTCTTTCGAGTACGCTTGCAGGTACATGTCCTTTTCGGAATCCTGGAATCTGAACATGTTTTACATATTTGCTGATTGTTTCGTTGTAACTGTCTGCAACATCTTTTTTTGCAATTGTGACTGTGAGTTTTACTGCTGAACGTTCCAGCTTTTCGATTTCTTTTGTGACTTTCACAATAATCCCCTTATGATTGAGATAATAAAAAAAAGCGATTTAGATGAAATCCAAATCGCCCAAATTAGAGCGGAAAACGGGATTCGAACCCGCGACATCCACCTTGGCAAGGTGACGCGCTACCACTGCGCTATTTCCGCAAATATTTCGTCGGGATGACAGGATTCGAACCTGCGACATCTTGGTCCCAAACCAAGCGCGCTACCAGCTGCGCTACATCCCGTTCTTTATGGGCAGTGAGAGACTCGAACTCCCGACAACCTGGGTGTAAACCAGGGGCTCTACCAACTGAGCTAACTGCCCGTTCTGTACGAAACGTGAATATAATATACACAAAAGCAAAAACAATTGCAATAGGTGTGATACAAAAAAACGAAAAAAAATTCATTTTTTTTTCGTTTTTTTAAATTTTTTTTGCATTATCTTTATCAAGGTGATATAATTCTACCTATGGCAAATGATACAACTATCGCAATGACAAGCCCTGTAGGGCAGCATCTGGAAAAGGTTGCAGAAGGTGCACCTGTCTCATATCTTATGTTTAATCAGAAAAAGATTAGCCTTGTAGCAAAAATGACAATTGGACGTTCTCCTGAGTGTTCTATTGTTATTGACAATAAACTGGCCAGTCGTTTTCATGCGACCATTCAGAAAATACGTGACGCTTATTTCTTAAAAGACGAAAAAAGCACGAACGGCACTTTTTTAAATGGGAACAGAATTCCTCCGGAAAAATATGTCAAACTTAATCCTGGTGACAGAATTACAATAGGTGCCGCAACCTTTGTGATGTCGTAATGTCAAATATTCGTTCACTGTTACAATCATACCTTGATTCTCAGACTCTCCCTTCACATGAAGTTTTATTATCTTTACTGGAAGGGTGTATTTCTGTTCTTGATTCTGAAAATTCTTCCTATCGTCCGCCTGATGAACAGAAAAAAGCCGGCGGTCTTTTAGATTTTACTTCTCCTGAATATGATTCACTGCCGGTTATTATCGTACCTGATTTGCACGGGCGCGGTAAATTTATTATGGATATTTTAGATTTTGAGATTGACGGAAAGTCTGTTCTTTCTCTTTTAGAATCCGGCAAAATAATTGTAGTGTGCGTTGGTGATATTTTTCATTCAGAAGGCAGGGGACGGGAGAGATGGAAAAAAGCTTTTCTTGAAGTTGTAGCCGGAAATCTTACCAACGAATTTCTGACTGAAGAAATGAAGGAAAATCTTTCTCTTCTTGAGATGGTTCTTTCATTAAAATCTGCGTTTGCAGGTCATTTTCATATTTTGAAAGGAAATCATGAAAATATTTTAAATGAAGAAATGCGTGCCAGACATGGAAATGTTCCTTTCTGTAAGTTCTGCGATGAGGGAAATATGGTGAGGGATTTTTTGCAGCACACTTACGATGACCTTATTCTTCATGAAATCTATTGTTTTGAAAATTTGCTTCCTGTTTGTGCTGCTTTCTCTAATTGTGTTGTGAGTCATGCAGAGCCGGCGGTCTTTTTCAGTCGTGAAGAGATTATAAATTATCATAAAGACTTTTCAAAAGTCACTTTTGCACTAACATGGACGGCTAATGATACGGCTCGAGCCGGTACTGTTGAGCACTTTTTTAACGAGCTTTTGCCAGAAGAGAGCCGCGGTAATGCATTTTATTTTTCAGGTCACAGACCTGTTTTAGGAAAGTACGCTCTCAGACAGGAAGGCCGTTTGGTTCAGATTCACAATCCTGATGTTGAGCAGGTGGCGCTGCTTCTTCCAGGAAAAAAGTTCGACCCGGAAAACGATATTGTCGAAGTTGAAAGATTATAGGAGTTTTTATGGCAGAGAATGTTCCTCAGATGATTGGTAAGTACCGTATTATGGGGCTTGTCGCTAAAGGTGGCATGGGGGCTGTTTATAAGGCCGTGCATCCGACGTTGAAACGCATGGTCATCCTTAAAAAACTCACGATTAAGGGAAATGCAATGATTCGGGAACGGTTTAAGCGCGAGGCTCAGATTCTCCTTGACATGCAAAGCCCGTATATCGTGCATCTTTTTGATTATTTTGTTGAGGGAAACAGTCATTATATCGTCGAGGAATTCGTTGACGGACTTTCTCTCGCTCAGGTAATCGAAAAACAGGTTTCACTCGGAACGGAACTGTCACTTCTCGTGTTTCTGGATGCATGCTATGCCCTTAAGTTTGCGCATGCCCGCGGAATTGTTCACCGTGACATAAAGCCAGGAAACATCCTTATCAGCCGGCGTGCTGAAGTCAAACTTGCTGACTTTGGAATTGCCGCCAGTGACGATATCGAGGAGATTGCAGTCACTAAGTCTGACAGAATTGTCTCTAAGGTTGCAGAGGATGTTACTCAGACAGGCGTTACCCTTGGAACTCCTGCGTACATGAGTCCAGAGCAGATTATGGATTCCCGCTCTGTAGATAACCGTGCAGACATATATTCCATGGGCGTCATGCTCTATGAAATGTTAACCGGTACAAAACCGTTTGCTTCAACAATCAGCGAAGAGAATCTTCAGAAAATCAGGAAAGGTAAGTATATAAGTCCGAGAAAAATTGACAAAACAATACCGAAAGTCATCTGCGGTATGATTAAGAAGATGCTCAAAGGAAATCCGGATAAACGCTATTCTTCGATTGATTCTGTCATAAAAATCATTAAAAAGTATCTTAAAGATTATGATACTCATGCCATACGAATATCCCTGGCTCAGATTATTCTTTCTAAAAATCAGTTTTTAGTTCCTGAATTTGAAAAAAAGAGCCGGCTGGGTGTAAAGATTACGAGCTATATCGCTTGTGCTGCTGTGGCTGGAATTTTAGGAATGTACGCATGGAACGAGGGAATTTTTCATGCTTCGGTTTTGAGTCACTGGTATAAGCCTGTCACCCTTAATCTGGTCACTCCTGTTGCCGGAGTTCAGAATAATATTTATGGCACAGAGCTTCCTGTAAAAGCGTATTTCTTTGACGAGTCAGACAAGGAGTTGCCGGAAGTAGGTGGTAGCCGGAGAGATTTCAAGCCGGCTGAAGGAATTGTGACAAGAACTAATTCCGGAAAAAGAATCAGTCAGAGTTCAGCACAGAACATAAAATATCTGACTATTAAGCCTGTTTACCTGAAAGACGGACTTTACCGGGTAAAAGTCCTGGTCGGACCTTATGTGATGTGGTCAAGCTTTGCGATGAACGGTGAGCCGGTTAATCTTAATTTTGATAATCTCCATAAGACTAACAGGCAGGTCGCAGTTCAGACAAGGGCTTTTGATGCGATAACTAATGAAGTTCTTACAAATAAAACGAAATTTACGATGCTTCATAATGGTAAATATGTCCCGTTCAGTCAGGTTCCTCAAAAAGACATCGCCAGCGGAAAGGTTCTGAAAATTCACGCTGAATGCGAAGGCTATAAAATAAAGGAATTCAGTATGATTGTAGACTGGTACCAGGATACATTGTTTGTAAACGCAGGTCTTGAAAAATAACGCGGTTCCCGCATGGAGGCGGGGACTGCAAGAATATTAAGCATTAGTTCCTTTAAAACGAAAAAAAAGGCCGGTGAATTCCAGAATGAAAATCACCGGCCTTTATTATGCTGTGTTATTATTTCGCATCAAGAACGTTAGACGCTGCGTCTCCGGTTCTTTGAATTAAAGTTCTGTTGTCAGGTTTAGATTCTGATGAAATACTTGTAAGGTTTGTCGGGTCAAGAATTATCGGCTGTCCATTTGAGTCTGTTACCATAATTCCGGCATTTGTGATTGTGATTGGAGTTGCTGCCTTGACTTTGACATTTGACTGCATAAGTTTTTCAACATTGTTGTTGAATTTAGCAATATAGCAGTCATTTCCGTCCTGGAGTGTACAGAAATAATTTCCACCCTGTTCAACGAGAACTGAGAATTCAGAAAGTTTTTCGGCGCTTTCAGCTGCAATCTCGAGGTTCTTTTTATCAATTTGAACGAGCCTTACAGCTCCGTTTCCTACGTTTGTTCCTGCAACAGCGATGAAACCTTTTTCATCTTCGTACACTGTTCTTGCGCGGATTACTTTGACAGGGGATTCTTTAGTGACAGTTCCGTCCTGCGGATTCATCTTGATAATCTGGCTTGTGACGCCTGCATCATCAACGTTCTTCAGGCCGTACATAACATTCGCTTCGAGATTGCGCTGACTTTCGAGAAGTTCTTTCTGGTCTTTGGCAATAGATTCGCGCTCGGCCTGGGCTTCGTCCCGTTTCTGGTCGGCTTTTTCCTGCTGTTCATCTGCAGATTTCTGAGCCTCGTCTGCTTTCTGTGACTGTTCGTCTGTTTTCTGAGACTGCTCGTCTGCTTGCTTCTGGGCGTCATCTGCCTGTTTCTGGGCATTTTCAGCATCTTTTTTGGCGTTATCAGCTTCTTTCTGGGCATCTTTTGCGTCTTTCTGAGCCTGCTTGTCATTTGGATTGTTCTTTGCGGCTTCTTTTGCTTCGTCTGCCTTTTTCTTTGCGGCGTCAGCTTCAGCTTTTTTCTTGTCGGCATCTGCTTTTGCTTTTGCAGCCGCTGCGTCTGCTTCGGCTTTCTTTTTCTGTTCTTCTGCTAATCTTGCTTTTTCTTCATCGGCTTTCTTTTGTGCTGCGTCTGCTTTTTCCTGAGCGTTGTCAGCCTCGCGCTCCTTGATGTCTACCATATCTTTTCGGGTGTCGACGCCCTTGTCATCTTCGTCCTGCATGGATTTAATGACTTCCTTGTCAGAAATAAGGGATGTGTCGACAGTGCTTAAGCCGCCGTTTAAATCTGAGAGAGGAATTACAATCTGGGTTTTTCCTGGCCATTCTTCGTAATCAGTTGAAAGACCAACGATTGAGGCAGAAAGTTTTTCTGTTACGATATTTTTGTATTTTGTCTGGAAATAATCGAGATTTTTGCGGTATACGGCATTGTAAACTGTTACGAAGGTTGCGATTGTTTCAGCGTCTTTGTAAGAGTAGCCGTAGGCAGAAACGAGGTATGCTCCGATGATTCGCCTGAGGTTTGTGATGTGGTCTACTGTAGCACCGCGGCCAATAATGAAAATATCTGCATCGAATTTTTCTTTTGTTGTAGGATCGATTGCATGGATAACTGCATAACGGTTAGAATTTCCGATTGTGCCGATTTTGTTCGGATTGTCTTTTACCTGATTTCCGAGTTCTGCACCAATAGCCCGGATTTGTTCAATTGTATTGATTACAGAATGAGGACCCGAATAATTACGGAAAACAACCTCTTTTCCTTCTGCACTTTCGATTTCGTTGCGGTCAACGCTGATTGCAGAAACTGCTGAAAGCGTAAAACCTGCCAGTATTGTGAAAAATAATTTTTTCAGAACTTTTTTGCTGTTCATAACTACTCCTTTATTTTAAATGAACATTAATATTATATCACAAGTCCTGAATAAATGCTAGAAATTATCTTCTTATCTTTTTTTCTCGAAGCCAATCATTTTTTCAAGAGTTTTCCGCGCGTATTCTTGAATAGTCTTGTCGTATTGAGGAAGCATCATGTAGGTGAGTATTGCTTTTCCTTTTCTGTTCAGCGCCGGTCGTCCCATATAACGGCATATTTCGTATGTCGCATCACAGACTGCTTTTAAAAGCGTAGTTTCCTGAGTTGAAATTTTATTCATTATGAGTTTTTCGAGAGATGCCAGCATCTGCCCGTTTTCGTCGTAGGCGGTTTTCCCGGAAAATGTAACGACTGAAAGAAGCTGGCTTGAATCAATGCTGCTGGAAAGAAGACGCGAGAACAGTATTGAAGATTCCCTGGTTCCGGTTTTTGACATTAAGTAAAGCAGATTCTGTGTGTAGACCGCATTCTCTGCAAAAAAACTTTTCTTTCCAGAACCCTGAAAAACTGTTGCCGTTGAATACGAATTGATGTAATTTTCAGCTTCTGTTTTTATCAGTGACAGAAACTCTTCTTCGTCTTTTCCGTAGTCGCCTGCCTCTAATTTCCGTGAGATTTCGGACATTTTTTCGTTCGTGAGGGGGCGGATTCCGATTTCAAGGACTGTTGAGTCAAAATGCTGCGTTTTAACATATGATATTTTTTTATGTTCCTGTTCTTTTTGAGGTTTTGGTGTCTGGCTCAAAAGATAGGCTTTCATTGTCCAGTCTTTCATACAAAGAATGAGATAGTTTTTACTCGTGTAGAAAAGTGAGGTCCAGTTTTTTTGAGGGGGAAGGTTCGCGGTGTATAATATCGTTCCGTCCTCCATAAACTCACAGGCACTGTAAATTCCGGAAATAAAATAACCGGAAGAGGTTGAGCGGGCCAGTTTGAAATCTTTTGAAGCGATTGCTCCTACCTGGAATCTGTTTAGAATTTCTCCGGTTTCAGTTTTTACGATAACGGCTTCGGTTTTGTTTCCGTTCTGAAAGAAAAATGCAGAATTTTCACTTACTGGTGAATAACAGATTTTAAAAGCGCCGCCTGAGTTTCCGGAGCCGGATACCCATTTTGAGTCTGCTGTTTCTGCTCCGTCTTCAACAGTAACAAGACCGATAGAACCGTTTTTAAGGGAAACGAGGACGCCTTTTGAAGAATTTTCGACGCTGCTTACGATTGATGAAAATGTTATGTCTTCCAGACGTTCTCCGAAGACAGTGAAACGGGCTGCCTGAGACATTCCGTTTTTGGGATTCTTTAGAAATAAAAGAAGAGTTCCGTCATTAAGTTCTCCGATTTTGAATTCTCCAAGTTCCGGAGTATCAGCCTTCCACTTTCGCTTTCCGTCCAGACCGTAGCAGGCAAAACCTTTTTTACCTCTTACAAAAACCCTGCCGTCCCTGCCTGTCAGTGGAAAATCAGAAATCTGGAAAGGTGCTGTAACAGTCCATAGAGTCATTCCTGAAGGATTTACGAAATTCAGTTTAGAATTGTCTGTAACTATAAAAAGAAAGTCACCGAAAGATGTTATGAACTGAGAGGGGCGGCCTTTTATGCTTCTCTGCCAGATTACGTTTCCAGCTCCTGTGCATGCTGAGAGAAGACGGCCGTCACTTAAGAGTGCGACTCCGTAAGATGTCTCTATGCAGGGAGACACTGCGTTTCCGCCGATAACTGTGTACCAGTCCGGTTCTCTTTTTGTTAAGTCAACGGCACGCTGAGCATGTAAACTGAAAATTGAAAGATAAAAGAGGAGGGCAATCTTAAAAAATAATTTCATTCTGTATACTCGAAAAAGGCAAGGGATTCAATATGTGAAGTATGAGGATAAAAATCTAGAAGATATAATTTCGTGAGGCTGTAGCCCGCTTTTACAAGAAATGCGGCATCCCGGGCATGTGTTGAGGGGTTACAGCTGACAGAGCGGATCTGAGGAATCTTTGTGCGGCAGAGCCATTTTGAGACTTCTTTTTCCATTCCGCTTCTTGGCGGGTCAATTACGACGGCGTCGAAATTTCCGTTACTGGAAATGTAGTTTTGAGAAGAGAATTTAATCCAGTTTTCGCCGGAAAGACCGAAACTCTCGTGATTTACGCCCCTTAAATTTTCTTCGGCGAAGACGATTGCGTCCCGGTTGTGTTCGACAAGGCAGGTTTTTTGGAAATATTCTGAGAGAAAGACAGAAAAAGTTCCGCATCCGGCATACATATCGAGGAGATTTCTGCCACCAAGATTTTGCTTTAAGACCCCGATTGTTTTTTCCAGGACTTCAAGGTTGGACTGGAAAAATCCCTGGACATCGAATGCTATTTTTTTTCCGAGGATATTGACTTCGCATCTGTTATTTTGATTCAGGGTTGTTCCTGCAAAACGACGGTTTTTCTGAATCTTAAGTTTTTCACGTTTTCTGGATGAGAGTCCGCCCTGAAGTTTTACTTCGTTTGAAAATCTTGATTTTTCCCGTTCTTCGGCGACTATGACTTTTGAAAGGTCCGATGAATTATCCCCGGAAATTATTCTTTCGTCTCCGAAAATGTGAACCCTTCCTTTGGGACGATTATTTTGTTTTGTGTTTTTCAGATATTCATTAATCTGGGCTGTAGCAATCGGGCAGTTTTCGAGATTTACGATTTCATTGCTTTCTTTTTGATTAAAGCCTCCGTCAGTCAGCTGAATTCTTGAGCGGTAGCTGATGCTGTTTCCAGAGATTATTTCTATTTCTGGTATATTTGTGAGGCCTTCTCTTTCAAAACAGTCCTTTAAAATGGATTTTCGGAGTTCTTTCTGGTAGTTGCCGCTGATGTGCTGCATATTACAGCCTCCGCAAACTCCATAAAGAGGGCAGAATGCATCCGTTCGTTCTGGCGACGGTTCGAGTACTTTTATTATTTTTGCGATGTCGTAGTCTCTGAATGATTTTGTGATTTCAATTTCGATTTTTTCGCCAGGAACTGCATATGGAATAAAGACATTTTTTCCGTTGATTTGAGAAAGACAGTTTCCGCCGGAGACAATTTTTTGTGTTGTTACGATTTCTGACATTTAAAAAGAATTATATCAAAAAAGAAAAAGAATTGAAATGTGGATTTTATTCAGAAATATGATATAATTCTTTTATGAATTTTAAATCACTTACAGATACTTTCACTCTCGAAAACGGAGTAAAAATCCCTTGTATTGGTTTCGGCACCTGGCAAAGCGCAGACGGCGAAGAAGCATATAATGCAGTTCTTTCTGCTCTAAAAAACGGCTACAGGCATATCGATACGGCGGCTGCTTACGAAAATGAAGAGAGCGTTGGAAAAGCAATTAATGATTTTTTGAAAGAAAGCGGCGTTAAACGTGAAGAACTTTTTATTACTACAAAATTGTGGAATGATGACCATGGTTATGATTCTACAAAAAAAGCCCTTGAAACTTCCCTGAAAAAACTGAATCTTGATTACCTTGACCTTTATCTGATTCACTGGCCAAATCCGTTGAAATTTCGAGATTGCTGGGAAGAAAAAAATGCAGAAAGCTGGAAAGCAATGGAAGAGGCTTATAAAAAAGGAATTCTAAAATCTATAGGAGTTTCAAATTTCTGTGAACGGCATCTTAATGCACTTTATAAAACTGCAGAAATCCGTCCGATGGTAAATCAGATTAAAGTTTGTCCAGGTCAGCCTCAGACGGACATCGTAAAGTTCAGCAAAGAGAATAAAATGGTTGTCGAAGGATACAGTCCTCTTGGAACAGGCAAAATCTTTTTAAGCGAAGAAATGCAGAATCTTTCTAAAAAATATAACCGTTCTATCGCACAGATTTGTGTGCGCTGGAGTCTTGAAAGGGGAGTTTTGCCTTTGCCTAAAAGCGTTCACGAAGAGAGGATTGTTGAGAATTCCAGAATCTTTGATTTTGAACTTGAGAGTTCCGACAGTGAATTGATAGCAGGTTTAACTAACCTTGAGATCAGGCCGAACAGAAATCCTGATGAAGCGCCTTTTTAAGACTGGTTTTTCTTTCATGGCTGTTCTAAAGGCTTCTGTCTCTCCATACTTCCTTCAATACATTTAAAGAAAAGCTCCATGCAGACCCGGGCATCATCTTCTGCCCGGTGAGCTGCTTTCACTTCGATGTTGAACTGTTTCGCAAGGTGCTGGAGAGTCCAGTGACCGTTCTCGGGGTAAGTCCAGCGGGAAAATCTTAGCGTATCAATCGCCCTGTTCGGTAAGATTTCGTGTTTCATCCGCTCGAGCTCGGCGTTTACGAAGCGCAAATCAAACTGAGCGTTATGAGCGACGATAATCGTCTCCTCGCCCAAAAAGTCAAGGAAATCACCCGCAATCTCACAGAATTCTTTCTGGCCGAAAACCATCTTGTTCGTGATTCCCGTAAGCTCCGTGCAAAAAGGCGGAATCAGAACACGAGGATTCACAAGAGTTGAGAATGTGTCGAGAATGCCCGATTTATCAAACTTGACAGCCCCAATCTCAATAATTCTATCTTCGGAAGGCCTGAGCCCCGTAGTCTCAGTATCAAGCGCACAAAAAACCGCCCCACTATGCAAAAGTCGGTTCATTCGGCGGTAATCGTTCATTAGGTGTAAGTGAGATTTCATTTATCTTGCTCCAAGCCTTTTAATCGTCCATCCAGCGAGAAGTGATTTCGCTCGCTTTCCCTTCCGAATCAAATTGAACAGAAAACTCATACCAGCCAAAATCTGCGAAAAAACTTGCGGCATCGCCCGTGTAATCAAAAAAATCTGCGGTTCTGAAATCGTCTTCAATGGCATAGTGATTTTTGCTGTCTTTTGCTCGAAACGGTTCGCCTACAAGTGCGAGGACTTCTTCTTTTGTCATGCCGATTTTGACGAGCGGCACATTTTCTGGCTTGAACGAAGCGGAATGTTTTGTGTCTTCAAGCGGATTCCAAAAGCAAGGCATTTCCCCGCCAATCGGTGCGATTGCAAGTTCGGTACAAATCGTGAAAAGAAAAAGAATGAGGTAAACCATGCGGCGCGAAAGTCGGTTCAAAAAATTTTTTTTCAGACACAAAATGCAGATATAAGCGACGGGAAGCGCAAACACGCAACGAAATCCAGATTCAACATAGTCGAGCGTGTAACCCGCGCCATATTTGACGACTTCCTCGTTGTTCCAAAACTCATAGTCGATAAAATGCCAGAAAATCCGCCCTGTCAGTGTGCCTAAAATCCAAGAAATCGCGAAAACGACGGCGGAAGCAAGAGCGATAAAAATCAGATTTTTTGCAAGAGAAACGACTTCTGCCTTTTGCGGACGGTGAATTTTCTTTTGAAAGTGATGAATGATGAATGTTGCGGCTCCGACCAAAATCACCGTAAAAATGAAAAGCAGAGCGTTTATATTGAAAACAAAAAGAAAGCGTACGCCCTCATTGTACGCGCCGAAAAATTGGCGTTCAACAAGGCTTTCCAGAAAAATCGGAATCATTATCAGCGGAAAACAGAGCAAAAACGCCTTGTTGCTTTTCATGCGCGACACAAAAAATGTGGCAAAAACGAGAAAAAACGCAAAGACAAGCCCTTGCACGCTTCCAAACATAAGCGCAACTATCAAAAAGGCATACAAAGCAAAAGAAATTGAGTCGCTATGCGAAAGTCGGTGCTTTTGGAGATAATTTGTCAGAAAAGGTAAGTGAAATTTCATTGTTTTAATTCTACACGATTTTTCAAAAAGCGAAAACGGGGCTTCAATCAGTCTTTTTAAATACATCTGCAAGAAATTTTCGTTCTTGCTCGGTCAAATTTTTGTGACTTTGGATATACAGCTCGCAATATTCTGCGCCAAAGATGTCGGGTAACGGATTTCTTTCGCTAAAAAGCGCATCATTCAGAGTGAGCAACTTGTCTGCTTGAATTTTAAAACCTCGCTTAAATCCTTCGCCTTGCACGGTGACTCGCAGATTGTAATTGTTTGAATAATGAGACCTTTCTTTTTCGATACCAATACGGCTGATATGCGCCGTTGCAAGTGAAAGTGTCTCGGTTCGCATATTAAGAGCATTTCGTGTTTCGATGTGGTCAGCATAAAGCACTTGTCGCGGAAAAAACGAAAATATCGCACCCAAAAGCGACACAACTGCCGACACGATGAGAAAGCGCAAGACTCGTTTTTCTTTTTTCGCTTGCTGTTTTTTGCTGAGTTTGCGTTTTTCTCTTCTATCAACAAAGTAATTAGCAAAAATTAAAACAAGAAAGACGACTTTGGCAATCAATGAAATAATGCTGTCGTCCTTAAATGCAAGAACCTTTGAGTCTGCTGTGATAAAGGCACGCTTTCCTACCGCATTCAGAACATAGGCAATAAAAGGTACTAAATAAAGCCATGCTTGTTTTAGCCAAACGAAAATGAGATAAAATGCAGTTCCAAGACTGACAAAAAATAAAAGTATGCTGTTAAAAAATCGCTCATAAAGCGGCAGGTTTTTCTTCGCTCTCCATTTTTGCTTTCTAAAATATTTTCGTCGCGCTTTGTTCATTTTACAAAGTTGAAAAATGAAAATTGAAAACGGAAAGCCGAAGTTTTCATTTTTTCAACTTTCCGTTTTCATTTTAAAACTTACGCTTTTTCAAGCATTTTTTTGATGTCAGCCGTGATTGCGTCACAAACAGCGGCAGAGGCTTTCTTTGCTTCTGCAAGGCAGCCGTCGCATTTTGCGCCGCCGACTTCAGTTCTTGCGTTAATGTAGAACTTGATTTTAGGCTCCGTTCCGCTTGGTCGGGCTGAAACAATCGTTCCGCCCTCAAGAATGAACTGAAGGACATTTGATTTCGGAAGCTTGATTTCTGTTTTTGCAGATGGATTTTCCGGGTTGTAAGAAACAGAGTTTCCGATATCCCTGATTTCGATGACTTTCTTTCCGCCGAGAGTCTTCAAGCCCTCTGTCCGGAGTTTTGTCATGATTCCAGCCATAACTTCTTTTCCGGCGCTTCCAGGGAAGTTCTGAGAAATTGCCCTGTCCTCGAAGAAACCGTACTCTTTGTACATATCGTCGAGATGCTCAAGGATTGATTTTCCTTTTGAAGCCCAGTACAAGGTCATCTCGGCGCACATTGCGGCAGCAGAGACACCGTCTTTATCCATGACTTCTTTTTCGACCTTGTAGCCGTAGCTTTCTTCAAGTCCGTAAACATAAGTTTCGTTTCCGGCTTTTTCGAATTCGTCTTCAACGGCAGCAATCCACTTGAAGCCTGTGAGACATTCGTGCATTTTTACGCCGTATTTTTTACAGATATAGTCACAGAACGGAGAAGTAACGATTGAGCGGATAACGGCACCGTTTGAAGGCAGTTTTCCGAGTTCTTTTCGTGAAAGAAGAACATATTCGCAGAGAAGGGCGCCCATCTGGTTTCCTGAAACGAGAACGAATTTTCCGTCTTTTCCAGGGAATGCAGTTCCGAATCGGTCTGCGTCAGGGTCAGTAGCCATTACACAGTCAGCTTTCTCTTTTTCACCAAGAGCAACAGCGAGTTTGAGTGCCGGTGCTTCCTCTGGGTTCGGTTTTTCAACAGTCGGGAATGCTCCGTTTGGTTCTCTCTGCTCAGGAACAGTGATAACTTTGAGTCCCAAATCACCAAGAACCTTCTCGACATGCATCGCGCCAGTTCCGTGGAGCGGTGTGTAGACGATTTTGACAGAAGAAGCTTTTTCCTTGATAAGTTCCGGTCGGAAAAGCTGAGCCTTACACATAGCCCAGAATTTTTCGTCGATTTCTTTGTCGATAAGAACGAGTTTTCCGCTTTTGATAGCTTCGTCTTTGGAAATAGTTTTAACTTCTTTTACGGCATTAACCTCATCGATGATTCCGGCATCATGCGGTTCGATGACCTGAGCACCGTTATCCCAGTAAGCCTTATAGCCGTTGTACTGTGGCGGGTTGTGTGAAGCCGTTACGACAACGCCAGTCTGAGCCTTAAGCTCACGGATTGCAAAAGAAAGCTCCGGTGTCGGGCGGAGACCTGTGAAAAGATAAGCCTTGATTCCGTTTGCGGCAAGAATAAGAGCCGTAGCCTCAGCGAATACATCTGAGTTTTTGCGGCTGTCGTAAGCGACAACTGCGCTCAAAGTGCCGTCTTTTGCTTTTTGTGGGAATGCTTTGAGAACATAGTTAGCCAGGCCCTGTGTCGCAAGGTTAATTTCAAGAGTGTTCATGCGGTTAGTTCCGCCGCCCATTACGCCACGCAAACCGCCTGTACCGAATTCAAGAGTCTGATAGAAGCGGTCCTCAAGCTCCTTCATATCTTCTTTTGCGACGAGTTCTTCAACTTCCTTTCGGAACCGCTCGTCCTTTTCCTCGGCGATGTATTTTTTCGCACGTTCTAAGATTTCTGCCTTTTCCATGTTAGCTCCTTTTATATTAAATCATTAAAATTTTAATCCGTGTTTTATAAGTAATTTTTCAAGGTCTCCAGATTTTATGAGATTCTGAATTACTGTATTGACCTGTTTTGTGACTGCAGAGTTGTCTTTTTTGATTGCTACAGCATACATCATTTCATCATAATGTTCAGGAAGAATCGTAACGCTGTCATCAAGATAACCGTGAAGAATTGAGTGATCAATTGCGAATGCATCGATTTCACCATGATTAAGTGCAGCTTTTAAAGTCTGATTTGAAGGGTAGGTAACGACATTGAGAAAAACTCCCTCTTTGATTGCAGCATTTTTAATTGATGTTATAGTAATTGAGCCTTGTGTGACTCCGACTTTTTTATTTTCAAGGTTTTTGAAAGACGTAATGCCTGAAGATTTTTTTACCATTAAGCCCACTGAATCAGTGTAGTAAATATCTGAAAAGTCATAATTCTGTTTTCGTTCCTCTGTAACTGTGAAAGTTGCAATTACAACATCGACCCGCTCCTGGTTTAGAAAGGCGCTGCGGTTTTTTGCTGTAACAGGTACAAATGTGATTTTTGATTCGCTTCCTAAAATCTGCTTTGCGATTGCTCTGGCAATGTCTATTTCAAGCCCTTCGTATTCTTTTGTTACTGGATTTAAATATCCGAAGCCCGGTACATCTTCTTTTATTCCTACCGTGAGGGTGCCTGCTTTTTTAATTTTGTCAATTCCGTTTGGTTTTGCAAATGCTGAAGAAAAAAAAGCTGAAAACAGTGCAGAAAATAAAAGAAATCTTAATGATTGCT
>JAFPUF010000111.1 GCA_017395545.1 Treponema sp.
AAAAAAATGCAGATACGCTCATCGTTGCGGGCGATATCTTTGATACGGCGAATCCCGGCGTTGAGGCGAGAAAAGCTTACTACACTTTTCTTGCTTCGCTCGCAGAGTCCTGCTGTAAAAACGTTATAATCACCGGCGGAAACCATGATTCTGCGGCTATGCTCGAAAGCTCAAAAGAACTTCTTGATGTCCTTAATATCCGCGTCGTCGGCTCTGTTACGGCTCTTTCTCCAAAAGACATGTGCTTTGAACTCAAAAATGAAAATGATGAGGCGTGCGGAATTGCGATGGCGGTTCCTTTTGTGCGCGAGCTTGAACTGCGGAATTATCTTCTCGCTTCGACTACGCTCAGTGGACGCACTTCAGTTTCTGACGGGGAACTGTATCCCGTTGCGCTGAAAAAACTTTATTCTGATGTCTTTGAGTCGGCAGAAAAACTCCGCTCAGGCCGGAAAATTCCTGTGCTTGCGACAGGACATCTGTATGCCGCAGATCTTGAAGAGGAAGTGAGCAAAAAAGACTGTGACGACGGCACAAAACTCATTGATGTGCGCGGAACTCTGGGAAACGTTCCTTCGGGCGTTTTTCCTCCGGCGGATTATGTTGCCCTCGGTCATATTCATTATTCTGTCGGAGTGGCTAAAAATCCTTCCATAAGATATTCCGGGTCTCCGTTTGTGATGGGCTTTGACGAAGCGGAACGGCCTCACTATGTTCTTTTCGGAGAAGTTGAAAAATCTTCAGAAAAAGAAAGTGACAGTCTTAAAATCGAAAAAATCGAGACCCCGAGAACTTTCCTCTACAAAAGAATCTCGGGAACTCTCGAAGAAGTAAAAGTTCAGCTCGAAAAAATGCAGTCAGAAAGCGAAACACGCCCGAAATTCATCGAGGTTTCCTATCTCCGCGAGAATGGCCTCAATGCGCAGGAGTTTCTTGAAGACACAATCCGCGCACTTCCTCAGAATTATCATGTGGCAAGCTGGAAAGTTCAGGATGCCGAAAAATTTTTCTCTGAGAATTCCGAAGGTTTTGAAAGTACGGAACTTAAAAATCTTGATGAGGAGACAGTTTTCAGACAGCTGATTCTTGCTAAATCAGGCCTGAGCGCTGAAAGTGAAGAAGGAAAAGCAGCGCTCGAAAAATTTCTGCCCTTGTTCATGCAGATTGCGGGAGAACAGGAATGAGAGTTAAAAAAATAGAATTTGAAAACCTTAATTCGTTGAAAGGAAAGTGGTCGATAGATTTCACTCACCCTGATTATGCGAAAAATCACGACATCTTTGTGATTTACGGTCCTACCGGCTCCGGAAAAACTACGATTCTTGATGCGATAACTCTTGCACTTTACGGACGCACTCCAAGATTAAAGGCAATTAACAACGGGGTGGCCGGAAACGAGATTATGACCCGCGGAACCTTCAGCTGCCGTGCGAAAGTCTATTATTCCTGCCGGAAGGGCGAGTTCTCATCAGAATTCTCTCAGACCAGGGCAAAAAGCGGAAAACTTCAGAAAACTGATTTCATAATCACGAACCTCAATACTCAGGAGGTCGTAGCCCAGGCAGGAAACAGCACAACTCTTGAGTATGAGACTTCAAAAATAATTCAGCTTGACTACGATCAGTTCTGCCGTTCGATAATGCTTGCCCAGGGCGAATTCAACAAATTTATCAGCGGAACTCCTGAGGAAAGAGCAGCAATTCTTGAAAAACTTACGGGGACAGAACGGTACCGTCAGATTGCTGTAAAAGTCTCCGACAAATTCCGTGACGTAAAAAACGCTTATATCCTCAAAAAAACTGAAAAAGAAGAAAAAGAAAAGCTGATTTTTTCAGAGGAAGAAGAAAATGCTGCAAAAAAGAGGGAGGCTGAGCTTTCAAAGACTTGCGGAGAACTGAATCAAAAAATCGAGGAACTTGGAGTCGAAATCTCATATTTTGAGCAGCTTGAAAAATTTGAGGAAAAATTCAAAAAGTCTGAGCAGGAAAAACTTGACCTTGAGAATAAAATTCTTCTTTTCAAGAATGATGAGGAGAGGCTGAGGCTTGCAAAAAAGGCAAAAAACTGTGAGACCGGGTATGTCTCTTTAAAAACTTCGCGGAAAATTCTTTCAGATAACGAAAATCAGGTCAAAATCCTTCAGAAAGAAATCGAAGATGCCCTGGAGAATTATAAAAAAGCGGCCGAAATCGAAAAGCAGGCAGGCGAAATGCTGTCCTTTGCAGAAAAGAAATTTTCTGACGACCAGATTCTCTGGAAAAAAGTGCGGGAACTGGATTCTAAAATTGCTTCTGCGAAAAAGAATCTCAGTGAAGCCGAAAAACGAAAGGTCGAGGCCGAAAAAAATCTGAGGACTGGAAGTCAGAATCTCAAAAAACTTTCGGACGAAATCGAAATCCTCAAAAAAAATCTGGAAGAAAACGAAGTTTATCTGAAATCCAGAGCAGGTGATGAAAAACTGCCCGAGGTAATCACAAAAATCTCCACCCTCAAAAAATCCGCTGAAGAAAACCAGAAGTCAGTTCTGAGCCTTTCTTCCGAAAAGGAAAAATTTATTCTCCAGAAAGAAGAAAAACTGAAAAATCTTGAGGAAACAAAAAAGAAGCTTGCTGAAATTGAGGCAGAAATCCGTAAATTCGTGTCAGAAAAATCACTTGTGATTGCAAAAATCCTGAAGTCTGACCTTGCGGACGGAAATCCATGCCCGGTGTGCGGCTCTGTCTACCATAAAAATCATGAACCTGAGAATGTTGAGCTTTCTGTAAAGCAGGAAATCGGAGAAAAAAGCCGGAACCTCACCGAAACTCAGGAAAATCTTTCTCAAAAAATCCAGAATATCGAAAGTGAACTCAAAAATCTTGATGTCAGGATTGAAAATTCAGAAAAGAATCTTTCTTCGGCAAAAAATTCTTTTGATGAGAGTCTCAGGGAGATAAATGATTCGATTGCTCCGTGGAAAAAGACGGCCAGCCTTGAGAATCTTCCGCAGATTTTTGAAGAACTTAAGGAGCGTGCGGATCTCTGGAAAGAAAAAATCGAAGAAAAAGAAAAAATGGAGAAAGAATTTGGCGCAAAACAGGCGGAAAGCGGGGCTGTTTCCGAAAATCTTTCTGCGCTGAAAATTCAGGCTGAGAAAACTCTCGAAGAATTCACAGCTTGCGGCGGTGAGACCCGGAAACTTTGTGATGAACGCAAAGAACTTTTCGGGGACGAAAATGTCGACGAGGCGGAAAACGCCGGAAGACAGAAAATCGAAAGTCTCAAAAAAGAATCGGAAATTGCCAGAAAAACGATGCACGACTCTGAGGTCAAAAAATCGAATTTCGAAGCGAATAAAATTCAGATTGAGAAAAATATTGACGGACAGAGACTGCAGCTTTCTCAGGATGAAAAGAATTTCTCTGAAAAAATTTCTAAAAACGGCTTTATCTCAGAGGAAGAATTTGAGAATGCGCGGCTGGGGGAGATCGAGTTCGAAAATCTTACAAAACAGAGCGAAAATCTCAAAAATCAGAAAACTCAGGCAGAGACAACCTTAAAAGAAGCAGAAAAATCTCTCGATGAGTACAGAAAGTCTCATAAAGTTGAGGGCACGAAAGAAGCCGTCGTCAAAAAAAAGAATTCGCTTGTTTCTGAACGCGAAGAATCAAACGCCGAACTTTCCGAAATAAGGGTAAAGATTGCTTCCAATGCGGCAAACAGGGAGCAGTTTACAAAGATTCTTTCAGAATACAAAAAACTTCAGGAAGATTTTTCGACCTGGGAGCAGATGTCAAAATTCGTAGGAAAAATGGACGGCTCGGACTTTTCGAACTTCGTTCAGAGTCTTACGGCTCCGTCTCTTCTCAGGCTTACGAACGCAAAACTCATGGAGATAACCAGAAGATTCAAAATTCTTCTCAGAAATCCGCTCAAACTCGAATTTGAGGTTGAGGACATCCACAGCGATAAGACCGGCTCAATCGAAAATCTGAGCGGCGGCGAAAAATTCATCGTGAGCCTTGCATTCGCACTTGGAATTTCAGAATTTGCAAGCCGCAACGTGCGTGTAGATTCCCTTTTCCTGGACGAAGGATTCGGAACTTTAAGCGGGGAGCCCCTTGAAAAATCAATCGAAGTCCTTAAAAATCTCGAAAAACAGGGGAAAATGCTTGGAATCATAACCCATGTTCAGGAAGTAATCGAAAAAATTGACCAGAGAATCAAAGTAGAGCCTGTTTCGTGCGGTCACAGCAGAATCGAGGGAAGCGGAGTTCAGAATGAATAATGAAAGCGCAAAGAGTCAGCGAACTGGGGGCCGCCTGGAAAACGTTTTTATTATTGTAAAAAATGAGAATTTAATCTAAACTTAAGGCGATGATTAGAAAAATCTTATCTTTTACAGTTTTAGTTCTGACCCTCACTTTCTCTTCCTTCGCGGAAACTTTCTCAAGTGAGGGCTATGGTCAGTCTCTTGAGGAAGCCCGTGCACAGGCTCTTCGGGAACTTTCGCTTACTTTTTCAAACAGAATCCAGTCTTCGTCTCAGGCACGTCAAAGCTATGCCTCTTCCGGCGGAAAAACAGCCTCAATGCGCGAAATGGACATCCGTATCCTTGTTACGAGCGACATGCAGCTTTACGGAGTTAGTTTTGAGACCGCTGACAACGGCAAAAAAGGCAAAGAAAAGAAATACACTGTCCGTGCGACAATGGAAACTTCAAAATCTGCGCCATTCTATGAAACTGAAATCAAAAGTCTCGTAAAAAAAATTGATGCCCGTGTTGCAGCCCTGCCGTCTCTTTCTGCAAACAAAGAAGACGAAGAATGGCAGTCGCTTTCTGCTGATTACGCCTCTTTTGACAAGCTTGAGATGGTTCTTGTTGCCCTTTCCGGCGAAAATAAAATAAAGCCGAAACTTTCTTCTTCTGATTTCAGAATTAAGTACGAAAGAAGGGCAAAAGAAAACAATACACTCGAAAAAGCCGCTGAGAACATTGCGAAGGCTATTCTTTCGTCATCTTCAAAAAACAGAATCTATGTCTATGCTCCGCTTTTTGAGGGCGAGAACACGACCACGGATTTTTCTGTCGCACTTGCGAACGCCGTAAAATCTAAGCTTGGAAACAAAATCTCCCTGACAAAAATTGATTCAGACTCTTCTTTGTCAGGCTCCTATTATTTCGCTCCCGGAAGCGTGAATGGTGAGGATATCATCGTAAACTATTATCTTCAGGAATCCTCGGGAACTGTCCTTGCTTCAAGCGGAATGATAAAAATCCCTTACAAGGTTTACAGCCAGTACAAATATGTTCCGCGCAATTACGACCTTCATAAAGAAATTGCCGCAGGAAGAACGGCGAACCCTGCTTTTGACATTTCAATCCGCGTGAACGGCGAGCGGAATGCGCTTAATTTTAAGCGCGGAGATTCCCTTGTCATTGAAGTTCGCGCAACTTCTGCCTGCTATATCTACGTCGTAGGCTATGTCTACAACGACGAGGGGGATCCGCTTTCTTATCTTTTTCCTCTCGCGCCTTATGCTGAAGGAAAGGAGATGTTCGTCAAAAAAATCTCTCCGAAAGAAGCGAATACCTGGGTCGTCATAAATCCTGTCGTTGACAACGAGGTGATGAACATTGAGGTAATTCCGCCTTTCGGTGAAGAAACTTTGCAGGTCTTTGCTTCTACCACGACAGACTTTGATGAATTCGCCGCAAAAATTCCTTCTTACACCGAAACGGACGACTTTTTCCTTGTGAGTGGAAAACCGGTCGAAACAGTGTCAAAAACGAGGGCTTTGAATGTCAAAAGAGTGGCAAACAAAGCTAAAAACATCGTAAACACTGCGGAAAATTCAGTTTCTTATTCAACACGAAAATAACAATCTAAAAATACAGAATAGGGGTGAAATATGAGAAGATTACTTTCAGTTCTTTTATTTTCAGTTCTTGCGCTTTCTGTGTTCGCACAGGAAAATGCGACAAGCAGAAAACGATATGCTCTGGTCATAGGAAATCAGAATTACAAGCATGCGAAACTCGCTTCAAAAATCTCCGAGGCGGAAAAAATTTCAGACGCTCTCTCAGAAAAAGAATTTGAGGTCACTTTCAAAAAAGACTTGAATTCTGACGAACTCAAAGGCACTGTCGCTTCATTTGTAAACAAAGTCAATGCCGACAGCCATTCCGTTGTTTTCGTCTATCTTTCGGGACATGCGTTCACTTATCAGGACAAAAACTATTTTCTCCCGATCGACAACAACAAATTCAACACAGAGGACGAGGCTAAGAACTACGGAATTGACATCGAAGGTGATCTTGCCGGAAAAATCAAGACTGTCGGACAGATTTATGTAATTGACGGTTCTTACGAGGATCCGTTCAAGGCAAAGGGAAGCCGCGCAATCGGAATCAAGGGCGGACTTGCAAGTGCAAAATCTGCAAGAGAAAGCACAGTCGGTTTTTTGTTCTCCGCCCATCCTGAGACTGTAATCGCCAAAAAGAACAGCGCTGTCTTTGCCGATGTACTTGCGGACGAAATCTCATCCAGCACAAAGAATCTTGCTGATTTTTTTGACGACGTAAAGACAAAGGTTGCTTCAAAAACTTCAGACGAACAGAAACCGTATTCGAGTGCGACAAGCCTTAATTTTGCTTTCAACGGCGAAGAACTTATTGCGCTCAAAAAAGCCTCTGCAATTGCGGCCGCTGACAAAACTTCACTTCAGAGTATTGAGATGAGCCGCCGTTTCAAGGAAGAGCAGGAAGCGAGAAACGCAGTTCTTGCAGATGCAACCATCAACGCTTCAGCCGCATATGCCGCAGTTTCTGCCGAAATCGAAGAAAAGCGCCGTCTTCAGCGTGAGGAAGATGCACGCCGACTTGCAGAAGAAAACGAAATGGCCCAGAACCGCTCAGCCGCTGCAACAGCCCAGATTCTTGCCCTTCGTCAGGAGTTTGAAGCCAGCGAGGCCGTTCTCCGTGACAGCATGAAGAAAAATGCCTCTGCAGAGGAACGCGTTGACTACATCGAAAGCATGAAGCACAACCTTTATGATATCCGTGATACGGCAGCCTCTCAAATTGAAGACTTCAATATCGAAACAGACGCACTCACAAATCAGAAAGTCCTTGAAATCGAGAACAGACCACTCAAAAGGGTCGAGATGAAAGAAGGCGTGATTACGGAAGAAGCGCGAAAACGCCGTGATAAAGAAAAGGCCGACAAGGTTGCGGAAGGGGAGGCTAAAAAATCAGCTTACAAGGTTCAGAAAGATGCCGAAGTTGAAGTTGATAACAAAAAATTCCTCCCTCAGATTAAATCCGCCTATTCAAAACTTGAAGGCGATACTTATATCCTTACATCTCTCGAAGAAGCGCTCACAGTGCGTGTCGCTGACTACGACGGAAGTATCGGAAAATGGAAGCTGCATGTTTCAGCCGATCTTTTCGGACATATCGATGTCTTTGAGGATGATATTTATCTCGGTTATACAGATGTTACCCGAAAAAAGACTCCGGATGTCTCAAAACTTTCGGACTACGAACTCGAAGCATACAACGAAGACGTTGAGATTTACGACTCGCTTTTCCGAAGCGGAACTCCGGTCTTTTATGTCAAGCTTTACTATAAAATTATGAAATGGGGCGGGGCAAGTGAATATCATTTCCTCCCGACTAAATGTGAGATTATCCGACTCGGTAAAAAGAATAAGGTAATCACAAAAATCAGTCAGAATTCACTTACTCCGACAGAATTCGTTCAGACTCCGGCCGTCGAAATCCGTACAGCAAAGGAAATCGATGATGACAGAACCCGGGCTGAAAAAACAGCTGACAAGGAGCTTAAGAACAGCGACAGTTACAAAGAGGGAATTGCCGTCCAGAAAGCAACTCAAAAAGAAAAAGCTGATTTTTCAAGCTCTCCGTCATATTCATACTCAGATCCGACCTATAGTTCTGGTAAAGAAGACTCTGATTACAGCAGTTACCGTAATGACGATGACGATGACGATACAGAACGACGCGGACGAAACACATTCTATGTCTCCGGAGAACTCGGATTCTCTGACATCTTTAAAAAGCAGGATGAACTGCTTTCTGCGTACAAAGACTATGACAAACCTTATGCCCTTGATTTCCAGGTTCATCTCACATTCAACCTGTCACGTTTCTATTACTGGGGATTCTCAGGCGGCGTTCAGAAATGGGATTACGGAAAAATCTACGACAATGCCAAAACCTATGCTGAAAAATATAAGAGCGAGAGCGCACAGCAGTTCTGCGATGACCTGGACACAAAAGTCTATTTCGGAAGATTCGTGAACGGAATTGCAATTCCTTTGGGAAATCATGTTAGGCTCTACGGAGAGGCGGGAATTGCTTTCTTCAAAGATGTTTACAACTTTATCGATTATAACCAGGGCAGCGAGAATTATCTGACCAGTTATTTTACAAGCGATGAAGATCTGGAGCCTGGAAGGGACAATGTCTTTGCTTTCTGTGCTGGTGGCGGACTCGATATCATCTTCACGAAGCACTTTATGATGACTCTTGGAGCAAATTACAACTGGATGCACTATATCAGAACTTTCAAGAACGGAACTCTTACAGTTGATGACACTGGAAAAATCGAGATGGGGTCCGGATTTATGGAAGCTCTCAAACATCCTGACTTCCATCTTGTAGAATACAGCCTTGGACTTGGCTTTACATGGTAATTTATGGAGATGAAAATGAAAAAACTTACTTCTATTGTTGCAGCAATGACTCTGGCTCTGACCTCGCTTTTTGCGCAGGTCAAGTCTGACACTCCGCGGTACGCTCTCGTAATCGGTAACCAGACTTATGAGCAGAGTGCCCTTAAAAATCCGGTTGCCGACGCAAAAATGATGAAGGAATCGCTCGAAAAGTGTGGTTTTGAGGTAACTCTTGCCCTTGACCTGGATCTTACTAAACTTCGTAAGACAATTGCAGATTATGCAGAAAAAGTAAGTGAAAGCGGAAGCAATTCTATTTCTTTCTTTTATTATTCAGGACACGGTGTTCAGCTTGACGGAAAAAACTACCTCGTTCCTGTTGATGACAAGGAAATCACGACGGCTTTCAAGGCAAAATCCCTCTGCTATAAAATTGACGAAGTTTTCAGCCTTGTTCCTTCAAAAACTCAGATTGTAGTTCTCGATGCGTGCCGTAACAATCCTTTCTCTTCCACAAAAGAAGTTTTCCAGAAAGGTCTTTCACGAATCGCAAACCCGAAGGGCGTCACAAACTTTATCGCCTTCTTCTCGACAAGCGACGGTGCGACTGCTGACGACGGAAGCGGAAAAAATTCCCTCTTCACCGAAAAACTTTCTTTCCATATCGAAAATGATTTCAATACTCCGATTTCAACAGTGTTCAACTCAGTCGCAAGCGATGTAAAAGAAGCTACGAGCGGACGACAGACACCTCTCGTAACCGGAACCGGCATGAACCTTGAGCTTATGAACGCAGACATTGCGGCTGCCAAAATCAAAAAACTTGAGAACGCAATCAAAAACTCAAAATCATCAAAATCAGCCGCTGCAAAATTCAGTGACTCAGAAATGAAACTCAAAGAAGCTGAGATTGCGATGCTTCAGGAGCGAAAGAAGGAAGCAGAAAAAGACGCGAAAGTAAAAAAAGAGCAGAAAGAACGCGCCGATGCTATTCAGAAAAAGAATCAGAAAGAAATGGAGAGAATGCAGAAAGAGGCTGCTGCTCAGAGAAAGAAGTTCCAGAGCCAGAAAGCAACAGAAAAAAGTTCACTCCAGTTTATCGGTGAAATCGAAGATAATAAAGAAGCACTTCAGAAAATAAGGCTTTCGGCTGCAGACAAAATTTATGCTGCTGACAATGCCACTCAGAAAAAGACAAATTCTAAAATTGATGAAGTGAATAACCGTCCGCTGAAAGTCACTGAAAAAGATGCGAAGGGAAAAATAAACTCAGAGACTAAAAAACGCCGTAAGGCCGAAATTAAAGTCTTTGAAGATGAAAACAAGGTCGAAAAACAGAAGAATTACGATACTTTCTATGACAAAATCAAGGATGAAGAGACTGAGCGCGTCAACGCAATGAACGCAGACATTCAGACCCTGAAAACTGCAGTTTATACTGCAAGTTCTTTCATCGACGAGGCTGAATTTACTGTTTCTGAATACGACGGAGCAAAAAATCAGTGGATAGTTACCGTCAATTCAAATATTCTGAACAGAAAAGACCTTTTTTACACGACAATCGCAATTCCTTACAAAGAACTTTGTACCCAGGTTATCGGAAAAAAATATGTCGAGCCTAAGAAAATGGATTACGATGCTTTCGAGCAGTATTCCGATGACATCGATACTTACAATCTTGCTTTCCGTGGAGAGAATCCGCCGCTTCTTGTAGAGGTCGATTATAAAGTTTCACCTGCCTCAGGTGCTTCAACCTATGAATTTTCTGCAAAAGAAGTGCGCGTAAAATTCATGAAAGACGGAGAAAACCCTCTTCTCAACAAAAAGTCTTTCTCATCAAAAGGAAAGCTTGTCTGGGAGCAAAAGCAGACTGAAATCAAGACAGTCACCGGCATTCTGAAAGAATATGAAAAACGTGATGCCGCAGAAGAAAAGGCAAGGCAGAAAGCTTTGAAAAATAAGTAATAAGTGAAGTATTCACTTTAAATAAAAAATTCGATAAAATTAGCGATATTTTAGTATTAAAGAGGCTTTTAAATGGCAAAAGACATTTATGACACATTCCGTGACATCGGTATTATTCCTGTTGTCGCAATTGAAGATGCTTCAAAAGCAGCTGACCTGGCACACGCTCTCGTAAAGGGCGGCCTTCCTGCATCTGAAGTAACTTTCCGTACTGCATGCGCTGCAGAAGCTATCGAGGCTATGATCAAGGCTGAGCCTGACATGCTTGTTGGTGCCGGAACAGTTCTCAACGTTGAGCAGGCTGAAAAGGCTGTCAAAGCTGGTGCAAAATTCATCGTCAGCCCGGGATACAACCCGGATGTCGTTGACTGGTGTATCAAAAACAATGTTCCTACAATGCCTGGAATCTCAAATCCTTCAGAAATCACTGCTTGTATCAACAAGGGTGTCACACACTTGAAGCTCTTCCCTGCAGAGCGCAAGGGCGGATACAAAATCATCGATGACTTCGGTGGTCCTTTCCCACAGTGTACATTCATGCCAACCGGTGGCGTTACAACTGAGAATGTCGGCGAATATGCAAAACGCAAGAACATCCTCTGCATGGGCGGTACCTGGATGGTTAAAAAGCCACTCATCGAAGGCTGCAAATGGGACGAAATCACACAGATCTGTAAAGACGCTGTAAAAGCAATGCACAACTTCCACATTGACCACATGGGAATCAATGCAAAGAACGAAAAAGAAGCTCTCGAAATCGCAAAACAGTTTGAGCTCTTCGGATTCTGCTCAAAGATCGGCAACTCTTCAATCTTCGCTTCTGAGCAGGTAGAGATTATGAAAGAGAACGGTCGTGGAACACACGGTCACATCTCAATGGTCTGCAACAATGTTGAGCGCGCCCTCGCATTCCTCGAGCCATACGGATTCAAACCAGTTATGGAAACAGCAAAATGGATGGGCAAAGAGAACGCTTCTCCACTCAAGGTTGTTTACCTTGACAAAGAAGTTGGCGGTTTCGCTATCCACCTCAAACGTGCATAAAAATTAACCGCAGATTACACAGATGTTAAGGATGTGTAATCTGTGGGACAGAATAAAAACACGCCATTATTTTAACAAACGGATTTGTTTAGATCTAACGGTCTTCACTTTTTTGTTAGTGAGCATCGTTAGATGCGAACAGATCCGCTTGTTTTTTATTCCTATGAAATCTGTAGTTTTTCTTATTTTTTAAGAAAAAATTAATATTTTTATTGATTTCTACTTTATTCCACTTGATTTTTATTTTAATTTCTAAGAAAATTATAATAATTAAAAAAATCTGGAATCTAAAATATGCAAAATAAGATTTTAACGCTTCCTTATCTTGAAACCTTGTCTTCTGCGGATTTGATTTCGCTTGCGGACGACTATGGAATTGATGTTCCTGACAACTTAAGCCGTCGTTTTATAATCGGTGAGCTTCTGGAGGTCGCTCAGGAACTTGAGCAGGAAAAACCAAAAACAGATATTAAAATTGTCGAAAATTCCGAAGAAAATCCTGTAGATTTTGAGAATTCTGAACTTCCAAAGTCTTTCAATGAAACGACTATTTCTGTAATTCTGCGTAATCCTGTATGGGCTTTTGTCTACTGGGACATAAGCGAGGAAGCACTCAAAAAAATCTCTGAGTCATCAAAATTCAAAAATCTTTTTCTAAGGGTTTCTTATTTTGACAATCTTGAGTCAGCAGGCCCTTCAATGTATTTTGATATGGATGTCTCCATCGATGACAGGGAACAGTACGTTCTTCTGGAGTCAGGACAAAAATATTTCAGAGTAGACCTTGTTGCGGCATTCATTGACGGTCAGACAGACAGCCTCACAATCTCTGAAAGAATCCCTGTCCCTTCTTCTCCTAAAATTCTGGAGAATGCATTTCCGGGAACTGAGCTCGAAATTCCGAAGATTCTGGAACTTTCAGGCTTGAAAAAACTTTTAAAAGCTCATTATGAAAAATACAGGCAGTCGTTCGTAAAATAACATCGTGCCTTAAAAAAGGAAAATAAAATGTCCAGGAATCTGATTTTAACAATTGTTGCCCATCAAGGATATATCCGACACGAAGATGAAAAAGAATATGCGCTTCAGAATGACATTCTGTTCGGTGCTATTTCTCAGACCTATCTTCCGTTGTTAAATCTTTTTCATAAATTTGAGGATGAAGGACTTGATTTTCATCTTGCGATGGTCTTTTCTCCGTCTCTATGTTCACTTCTGGACGATGAACTCATAAAAGAACAGTATGTTCACTGGCTTGAAAAACGAATTGCCCTTGGCGAGAAGGAAATTATCCGCCTTCAGAAAGACGAAAAACTGTTAAAAAATGCCAGTGAGTGCCTTGAAAAGGCAAAAAAAGACTTGTCTGACTTTACCCGAGTTTATTCGCAGAATCTTCTTAAAGAATTTTCATATTTTGCTTCAAAAGGTAATCTTGAACTTCTGGCAACCTGCGGAACTTATGCCTTTTTGCCGCATTACGGGGATATGACCGAAATTCTTAACGCTCAGGTTGAAATCGGTTTGTATTCTCACCGTCATTATTTTGGAACAAATCCAGACGGATTTTTCCTGCCTTTTATGGGCTATACTCCTGGAATTGAAAATGTCCTTCGCTCTTACGGTTTCAGGTACACAATCGTTGATAACCGCTCAATGCTTTTCAGTGACACAGTTCCGGAATATGGCATTTTTTATCCGGTTCGCTGCGACCTTGATTCAGAAAATGCTTTGAGCCGTATGTCTCTGGCACTTTTCGCTCAGGATTGTGATACTCCTGAGGATATCCTTGGAAAAGATGACGATGAAAGCGGCTTTATCTCAAATCCTGTCTACAGAAATCAGGAAAAAGACATTGCTTTTGACCTTCCTATGGAAAATCTTGTAGAGGCAAAATTCATTGAGCCTGGTTCTGCAAGAATTCCGTCATATTTCCGTTACTGGGCAAAAGATGATGACGGAGAAGCAATTTATGATTCATCTCTTGCAAAAGAACAGACTCTAAAAGACGCTAAAGCTTTTGTCGAAGCAAAAGACGCAAAACTTTCTGAGGCTGAGGCTGTCATGGGGGAAAAATCACCTTCGCTTTTATGTGTTTTTGATGCCAGAATTCTTGGACAGAGGTGGGCAGAGGGCGTTGACTGGCTCGAAAACGTTATCCGGGAAGCGTTCAAATCAGAAGTCTCCCTTTCCGTACCGTCTCCGCTTCTGGGAAATCTTTTTACGCTTCAAAAAATCAAGCCTTATTCAGGAGCAGCTCAGGGCAACAGTTACGGCGAAGACCTGCTTGACAGCACGAACGGCTGGATGATCCGCTATACCAGAAAAATGAGCGAAAGAATGATAGATTTGTCCGACCGCTTTCCAAATGAAACAGGACTCAAGGTTCGTCTCCTGGATTTGGGGGCAAAGGAACTTATGCTTGCGCAGAGCGGCGAATGGGCGATGATGATTCATGACGGAGTTTTCCCGGAATATGCCGAAAAGCGTTTCAAGGAAGCGATTAAGGCTTTCATGATTGCTTTTGACGCTCTTGGCTCAAATACGGTAAGCACGGAGTGGCTCACACGCCTTGAATCTCAGCATACGATATTTCCGTGGATGAACTTCAGGATGTTCTCGCCGAAAAAATAACTGCTAATTAAACTATTGCAATAATTCAAAAATCATAGTTATAATAGTAGAAAATGTTGTAATCAGAAGGAAGTTTTGTATGGCGAAGTCTAAAAAAGATGCACAAAAAACACCGAAAGAATCTACTCTTGTAATTGTGGAGTCCCCTGCAAAGGCAACAACAATCGAAAAATACCTTGGTCCGGGATATACTGTCAAGGCTTCAATGGGACACCTGATTGACCTTCCAAAATCCAGAATGGCAATAAATATCGAGAACGGATTCCAGCCTGAATATATTACTGTCAGGGGCAGGGCAAAACTTTTAAAAGAACTTCAGAAGGACGCAAAAAAATCGACACATGTTCTGCTCGCATCCGATAATGACCGCGAAGGAGAGGCAATCGCCTGGCATTTGAACAATGCCCTTAAAGATAAAACCAGCGCTGACATAAAGCGAATCGTGTTCAATGAAATCACGCCTGTCGCAATCAAAGAGGCTGTTAAACATCCTGGCGAGATTGTCGAGAGCAAAGTTAACGCTCAGAAAGCGCGCCGTGTTCTTGATCGTCTTGTAGGTTACAATCTGAGTCCGCTTTTGTGGGAAAAAGTAAAAAACGGACTTTCTGCAGGACGTGTTCAGTCTGTTGCACTCCGGCTGATTTGTGAACGCGAAAAAGAAGTCGAAGATTTTATTCCTGAAGAATACTGGACTCTCGAAGCCGACTTTCAGAAAGGAAAAACAAAATTCACGGCTCAGCTTGCAAAATACAAGGGCGAAAATCCTGAATTAAAATCAGAAAAAGCTGTAAATGACATCATCGAAGAAATAAAGAATTCAGAATGCAAGGTTTCAGATGTAAAAGTAACTGAAAAAACTGTCCGTCCGAAGGCTCCGTTTACAACATCAAAAATGCAGCAGGCAGCGGCAAACAGGCTGGGATTCACTTCACGAAAAACAATGCAGATTGCCCAGCAGCTTTACGAAGGTATTCAGATGGGCGAGGGGCGTGTCGGTCTCATCACCTACATGCGAACTGACTCAGTACGAATCTCTCAGACGGCCCTTGATGAAGTTCGTGAATGGCTTTCAAAGGAGCATCCGGATAACCTTCCGGAAGAACCTATTCATTATGCAGTCGGTAAAAGTGCCCAGGATGCACATGAATGTATACGTCCGACCTATTCTAAATACACTCCAGACTATGTAAAAGATTATCTCAGCCGCGATCAGCTCAGACTGTATACAATCATCTGGGAGCGTTTCGTCTCAAGTCAAATGACGAACGCAAAAACTGCAACTACGAGCGTTGAGATTCAGGCAGGAGACGCACTTTTCCGTGTTTCTGCTTCAAAACTTGTTGAAAAAGGTTTTTATTCTGTTATTAAGCTTTTGTCTGCAAAAGAGGAAGTAACCGGAAATCTTCCAGCCCTCAAAAAAGATGAAGTTCTGGAATCCGGACACGCCTTTTATCCGGAGCAGCACTTTACCCAGGGACCGGCACGCTATAGCGACGCTTCAATTGTACGCACCCTCGAAGAAAAAGGTATCGGTCGTCCTTCAACATACGCTCCGATTATCTCGGTTCTTCTTGACCGCTATTATGTCACAAGGAACAACAAGCAGCTTATGCCGACTATTCTTGGCAAAATGATTTGTAAAATTCTTGTCGAGGCTTTCCCTGATGTAATCAACGAGCATTTTACCGCAGAAGTCGAGAATACTCTTGACGAAGTCGAGAATGACAAGATTGTATGGAATGATATGCTTAAAGATTTTTATGGTCCTTTTAAACAGCGTTGTGACGAAGTAGAAACGACCATAGAAAGCGTAAAGGGCTTCCTTGACGAGCCGACAGATAAAGTTTGTGATAAATGCGGAAAGCCGATGCTTAAGAAACTCGGCCGTTTTGGTTATTTCCTTGCATGCTCAGGTTTCCCTGAGTGTCACAACACAAAATCAATTCCGCTCGCAAAATGCCCGAAAGAAGGCTGTGACGGTGAGATTGTAGCAAGAAAAACTCGTGGCAGAGGAAAAGAATTCTACGGCTGCACGAACTATCCGAAGTGTGACTTTATTTCTCACTTCAAGCCTCTTGAAAATCAGTACTGTCCTAAGTGCGGCTGGTTCCTGGTCGAAAAATACGATAAAAAGAACGGTAATTACAAGTCCTGCATTAATCCTGACTGTGATTACCTGCATTCTGCCGACGAAGAAATTGATGCTGCAGATGCACAGAAATTTGCAGAAATGGCAGAAGACTAAGACAGACAAAAAAAACGGGTGCACTTCACAAAGCGCACCCGTTTTTTTATCGGTCATGCATGACGAAGAGTTTTATTCCCTCGTCCTTGAATTTTTCTTTCACATAATCAACTACTGTCACAATCGTGCTTTCTTTGTCGTCGTCACAGTAGGCGATTATGATTACATTCGTCTCAGGCCATGTCGTGGTTCCGAGTTTGTAGCTTTCTCCGCCCCGACCGTGAGCGAGAGGCACAACCGAGTACAAAAATCCCGGAATAGCCGCTTCAAGATTATTCAACAAAACGTCCTGCATTGACTGGTTCGCAAATATTTCCGCTCGTATCATAAAAACCCCCTAATTCCGAATTCCTAATTCCGCATTCCGAATTTTTTCCAGCCTTCTTTTTAGCTCATCGTCCATCTCAAACTTCTTCCGTTTGTCGGCTTTCTGATTGAAGATTGAGTAAATCACTGGGATTATGAAAAGCGTTACAATCGTGCTGCTCGTTAATCCGCCGATTACACAGAGACCGATTGGCTGGGTCATACTGGAGTTTGCGTCTCCGAAGAATGCCATCGGAACCATGCCGAGCAGAGTCGAAAGCGTCGTCATCATTACCGGTCTGAAACGGCTGGCTCCGGCTTCCTCGCAGGCTTCCAAAAGCGGAGTTCCACGGCGGACAAGCAGGTTAGTCTGGTCTACGAGAATGATTCCGTTGTTTACGACGATACCGATAAGCATGACAACGCCAATCATAGAAACCATGCTGAAAGAGCTTCCTGTGAGCAGGTGAATCAGAACCGCACCTACTATAAGGAATGGAAGCGTGAACAGATTGATGAAAGGCTCCCTGAAACTTTCATAGGTTCCCGCCATGACTCCGAAAACAAGGATAATCGCAAGAATGATAATCAAAACGAAGACTTTGAGCATATCCATAGTGTTGCCCCAGGCTCCCTCGTAAGTGATTGAGATTCCTTCGTCCAAAATCATGTCATCCTTTACGAGAGTCTTGATTTTGTTCTCGATTTCGCCTGCGTTTGTGCCACCATTAATGCTTGCGGTAAGATGAACAGTTCTGAGTTTGTTCTCCCGGCTGATTGAGACCGGGCCTGTTCCCTGAATGACTTCTGCAAAATTCGAGACTGAATATCTGCCGTTCGTTCCCTCAACATAGATTTTTTCGAGGTCAGGGATGTCCGTTCTGTCACGCTCTTCAAGAAGAAGAACCACGCTGTATTCATCGCCGTTTGAGCGGTAAGTTGTCGCAGTTTTTCCGTTAATCGAATAGTTGATTTCGTTTGCGATTGCGCTCACCGAAAGTCCGAAGGTTGAGGCCCGGTCACGGTCAATTTTAATCTCGACCTGTGGAAGTCCGTCCTCAAGGTCAATCTCAGGCTCTGCAATCTCGGGGATTTTTTCGGTCATAAGGGCGGAAAGTTCTTCTGCCGTCGCAAGGATTTTGTCGAGGTCGCTTCCGTGGAAAACGATGTCTATGTCACTTCCGCTCATCTGTTGCATTCTTCCCTGGTCAAAGCTGAATGTCGCTGTCGGGAATTTGTCGAAATGCCGGCGGAGTTTTTGCTTTACGGTGTCTGCGCTGTCAATCTGCTTTGAGGCGTCTGGAAGGTAAATTGAGATTGAGCCTTTGTATGAGGTGTCGCTCGACATTCCCATTCCGCTTGAAGTTCCGACTGAGACTACGATTGTCTCGTATCCTTCAATTTCGTTTTTTACGATGTCGTAGAACTGGTCGAGCACATTCTGAGTCTCCGAAAGTTTTGTTCCCAAAGGAAGTTCCACATTGAGTCCGACCGAAGTATCATGGAAATTCGACATGAATGAAATTGGAAGCTGATTAAACAGAAGAATTGAAGAGCCGAGAATCGTAAAGGCCGTAAGAACCGTGGCAAACCTGTGGCGCAAAACGATTCTGAGTCCTTTTCTGTAAAGATTTGTGAGCCAGCTGATTCCGTCTGAGACGAGTTTGTCTCCTTTCTGCAAGAGAGGGCTTTTAATCGGGCGTTCCTTTCTGTTATCGACTTTGAGAAATACGCCAGCCAGAACCGGAACAAGGAACATAGCCACAAAAAGCGAAGAAAGAAGGGCTATGATGATTACGACCATGAGGCTTGTGAAAAGCTCTCCCATCATCTCAAGCTGACTTTTGTAAACGAAGAAGGGAATGAAAACGCAGATTGTCGTGAGGTTTCCAGATACTACCGAAGCCATGACTTCCTGAGTGCCGATTGATGCCGACACTTTTGCGCTCGTTCCACGCTGACGGTAGACATAGATGTTCTCAAGAACGACGACCGAAGCATCAACGACCATACCGATTCCGAGAATAAGACCGGTCATTGTAATCATGTTAAGGGTGATTCCTGCGAAAGTCATAAGAAGAACCGTAATCAGAATACTGAAGGGAATTGAAATCGCCATGATGATGGTGGATTTTCCGCTCCGCAAGAACACGAAAAGAATAAGAACTGTGAGAACGAATCCTTCAAGAATTGACTTTATTAATGAAGAAAGTGTGTCACGGACGCTGGTTGACTGGTCAGAAATTATGGTGAGGCTGACTCCTTCCGGCAGAACTTTTTCGATTTCCGCCATCTTTTTGTAGACCGCATCTGCGACATTGACTGTGTTGCTTCCGCTCTGCTTTTTGAGAGAGATGTAAACGCCCGGCTTCCCGTTGATGTAGACTTCGCTGGTCTGGTCTTTGTAGCCCATTTCAGCAGTTCCGATGTCGCTTAATTTTACATCGTAGCCGTTTTTCGTTCCAACGACCGTATTGTTGATTTCATCAATTGACTCAAATTCGCCTGTGGTGCGGACCATGTATTTTCGGGTTCCTTCATAGACTGAGCCACCGCCAAGTTCGATATTCTGCTTTGCGAGGGTCGAGGCAATCCCTGAAAGGGTAAGTTCGTAGGCATCAAGTCGGTTCTGTGAAAGTTCTACACGGACGATTCCTTCTCGCCCGCCAGAGACTGAAGCCTGTGAGACTCCCGGTGTCTGCTCGAACATATCGCTAACAGTGTCGTCTGCGATTTTTCGCAAGTCGTCTGCGCTCCTGTTTCCGCTCAGAGCAAGGGTGATTATAGGCATTGAGTCAGAGCTGAATTTGAAGATTTGTGGAGTGTCGCAGTCATCAGGAAGGCTTTCCTTTACCTGGTCGAGTTTGTCACGGATGTCGTTCACAGCCTGGTCGATGTCCGTTCCGTAGTTAAACTGTAATTTTATGAGTGACTGACCTTCGCTTGAAGTCGATGTAAGCTCGTCGAGATTTGAAACG
>JAFPUF010000112.1 GCA_017395545.1 Treponema sp.
ATTTCGTTGCAGGTTGACCGGACAAATTAATCAGTTATAATTTTCCTGAACTTCCTAGCTGTTCGCACTGTGTTGCAGGTTGACCGGACAAATTAATCAGTTATAATTTATTATAGACGGCCTGCTCAGACAAATGAGTTGCAGGTTGACCGGACAAATTAATCAGTTATAATCAGGAAGACTTCCTTGCGAGCGTTGCTTCAGTTGCAGGTTGACCGGACAAATTAATCAGTTATAATTGTCGGCGTGGTACATGTCCGCCTCGTCCAGTTGCAGGTTGACCGGACAAATTAATCAGTTATAATACAGCCGATGTAATTCTCTTTCATATAAGAAAATAGAATGCATCGGCCGTGTTATTTTTGCAGAAAATTTAGAATAATAGCAGCTGTTGTGGCTGTTTTTTTTTGATTTTCTCTGCTGACTTATAACTGATAATGTTTTCATATTGCTTATCTGTTATCGTGATGATATCAACTTTACCTGCATCTGGCAAGTTTTGTTTTATCAATCGGTAATATTTTTCACAAGCATCTTTTCCAGAGAATAATTTTGTGTAAATCGAATATTGAACCATAGAAAAGCCATGGTCGAGCAGAAAATTTCTGAAATCTGTCGCTGCTTTCCGTTCTTTTTTCTCAACGACAGGTAAATCAAACAAAACAAGCATCCACATAAGCTCATACCTATTTAGTTCTGGCATTGCCATATTCATCTCCTGCCCATTCAGGCATATCAATGACTGGTTTTCCTTCTTCTAATGCGTGAACATAAGAAGCCAAAAGATATTGCATACTTTGAAATGCCGGTGAATTACCTTCCGAAGTATGAACCTTTATCCATAAAGCTTCTGTCAGCTTTGTTTTATTTTCAGGTGTTAATTCTGTATCCTGTTCAACTTTCAAATGTGCGACAATACAATCAACTAGCGGTCTATAAATTTCAAATAAGTCATCTGCAAGTGCAAATTGATTCAAATGATTTTCATGATGAATTCCAAGAGATGGCAAAAGACCTGCAGAACAAATTGCACGAGCCATTGCAGCCCGCATTACAGCGTATCCATAATTCAAGAAAGAATTGATTCCTTCAAGCTCTCTATCTCGAACAAAATCCTTCCCAAATAAAGATTTCCAATACATTCTTGCAGCATAAGACTCTCTGTTATCAGAATCTCCCGATTTTACAGTTGTCGCAATTCTCTCTAGAAGTTTAGAATCTTCATCTTTACCACATAGTTTTAAAGTCAAAGCCTGATTTTTGATTTTCTGAATAATGATTTGTTGCCAAATTCTTTTCTTAAATGGAACGGATGCATCAATTTGTTTTTTAAGGATTTTTGCAAATAGATAATGTGTATAAACCGGCAGAACCATACTTTGCGGGGCATAATTTTTGCCACATAAAACAGAAACACAACCTTTTTCTGCCAATGCATTTAAAATGTTTTTTGAAAAAGTGACACTCTGAGCAGACAACAAGAGCACACCGATATCGTCAAGCGGCACTTTTCCTAAAACTTCCGAACCGTGCTGAATGACGATAAAGCCGCGATTAAGAGACAAATAGCGATTTTCTTCAAAAATCTCCAGTACTCTATTCAGCATATTTTAAGTATCGGCATACTGAATAGAGTTTATTATTACTTTCTGAATACCCTGCCGATTGGATTTACTGTTATGAATCTAGCTTGTTTTTCACCGAACAAAACATTAACGGAAATAAAATTCTGTCCCTTTTGTGCTTTCCAGCATGATTCGATTTGATTTTCATTAGTTGCAATCAACCAATCTTTGCAATCTGTAACGGCATAAACAGGACGTATATCAAATCGATTTGAAGCACTATTCAATCCTGCGACACGACATTTATACCATTTGCCTTTATCAGAAAATTCCAGATAATCACCTTTGTGAATCAAGCCAAGATTCTTTGCAGCTGGATGAGGTGCTTTTATAATCTCTGCTTTAGGCTTATTATCTTTTCCAACTTCGTTTCTGCGAATATATTGAGCTTCAAAAGTCGGCTTGGCCCCTTCTTTTTTTGGTGGAATCTTCCAGATAATTGCTGCAAAATAGTCTTCGGGAGCAAGATAACGAGGAACTTTTCCTGCTATTTCAATTGGGGTTTGTACTCTGTTGAAGCAACGAACTTTTTTTATGCCCGTTTGCTCACTAAAATCTTGTAGCACATCTTCAATTTTCATACCTTTATGTGAATCGACAAATTCTTGAAGTCTGCTACGAATCTTTAAATCAACAATATCTTTGATGTTATTTTCTTTTAGACTTGTTATAAATGTTCTTGCAACATAACAATCTTTGCCATCAACTTTGATTTTTCCTAGCAGAGTCTCTTTCGAAAGTTTTCCCTCTGCTCCGTGGTCAGGTTTGAAACTAACAACAATCTTTTTGACTTTTTCCTCAAGCTTTGGTCTTGGAACAGCCATCTGAGGTACTTCAATTCTGTTCTTTTGAGAGCGAGCATTGAGTGTCGAAATCTGTTTTACAAGAGAACGGTCAATCAGTGCAATCACCGATGCATCCAAAGCATGATGACGATGATCGTAACGATTCTTTTTATATTCTCCGATTTGCTCATCTTTCAATCCAAAGTGAGCTATTTCTACATCTCCGATTTTTCGTTTGAGAATCGAATCTATCTCCCATTTATCACGAAGAAGTTTTGTCATTCCTCCATTTACAGACCAAATATCATCACAAATGCTTTTTAAATATTTTAGAGCCATTTTTGAAAGATATGCATTATCTGTCAGCTGGCGGGCAATAAACCCGCCGTCTTTTTCAAAACTTTCCATAGCATCGATAGCAAATCGTCGTCGTTTTGCAGGGTTTTTTAGCTGATTAGCCCGGTAAAGAATTTCAGCCCAATTATACCCTTTCGGATTTGAGCCAAAAGCTTCATAAGGAGAGCGTTCTTTCTTAAAGGCATTGCAACTTGCATGTGCTACAGTCAGATTTGACTCAGCATCAAGCAATGTCCGATTATATGGAAGAATATGTTCAATTTCGATATTCTTTGTAAAAACTTCTGCTCCTGAAATTGTTTTTCCACAGTAAATGCATTTTCTTGGCAATCCATCTGTTCCAAGTTCTTCCCAAAGACGATATTTTAATCTGTCATTTCGGTTCGGATATGCAATTTTGTATGCATCGGTAATATTTTTGTTCAGAGCCTCATTTCGCTTTTTATTCTCATTTTGCTTTCGTAAGATTTCATCTTTTGCTTCACGGCTTGCTTTTAAATCTCTAGAAAGTTCTATCGCAATTTGACTAGGTTTTCCATACTGCTTGATAAGAGCATTCACAACAACTCTTGTTTGATTCAAGGCAATATGTACCGTTGGATTGCTAATTTTTCCATATTTTAACTCTGGCTTATCTTCTGATTCAGACGGATTGACTCCCATTGTTGAACCAACAAGGATTTTTCCATAATATGGGAGTTCATCACATTTCTCCACAGTTTGGTCAGCATATTTATAACCTAAAGATTCAACTGCTACTGTGTAAGTAAATGCTCTGTCAGATTCCATTTTGTGAACAAGTTTTTCGGAAACTTCTTTACAAAGCATCGTAGTACCTGTTTGAAGTTGTAATTTCAAAATAGAATCTTTTTGCTCATCATTAAGATTGTATTTTTCGAGAATTTCAAGAATTTCAGAATCCTCGTCTGCGGTAATCAATTTTTCGACAATAAAATCTTGTTCTTCAAGCGGAAGTGAATCCCATAAAGAACCAAATCGATTTTTGCTTCTCATTTTTACAGCGGTGGTATTTCCCTGTAAAAAACTCCTTCCGCCTCGTTCAAGGTTAAAAGTACAGGCAGGACTAAGCCCCAGTGCTTTTCGGAATGCATCAAAAGTAACTTTTTCTTTTGTTTTCAGGAGATTTAGAAGAATAGTTTCAGCAGATTCGGAGAAAAGGGATGGTTCATTTTCATTGGTTATTGGAAGAGTTTTTCCTTCTGCATTCTGATAATTTAAATTTCTTACTTCTTGCAGAATTCTAAGTTTTTGAGCGCAAGGAAGAGCTTTGAATGTTCTTTCTTTTTCTGGCATGTATTGACAATGACCTCTTTCTTGAGTTTTCAAAGGTCGTTGAAAGAAAATCGCATTATAGATTTCATCCCACTTAATATTTTTGAAAAACTGTTCCTGAACAGAGCGAATTGTATTGAATTCATCAATATACATTTGTCGAAGAGGATAATATTTCATTCGACCAGGAACAAATCTTATACCGTGATTTTGGCTCTGATTTTTCCACAAGAATTCTCCGAGAGTCCGGCAATTAGAATCCTTTATTGCATTTGAGAGTTCTGTGCACATATCCTTTTGAGATAGTTTTTCTTTTGAATTTGAAGTTTCTTGCTCGTTATTCTCGGCATCTTTTCGGTTGCTTTTAAAACCACGACGAACAGAAAGATTAAAAAGAACACGAGCAAGTTCAAAAGGTTCTAGTTTTTCATCTAATGCTTTGACACGAAGCTCGTAAGGATTTAACAATTTTAGTTTTTGTGTTTCTTCTTTTGTTTTTGGGAATAAACCTTCTTCCTGCAAAAGTCTGAAAGTTGCTTTTCGACGAAGTTTTCTTCGATAAATTATTTTTCGCTGACCTCTGGCGATTCTTCGCGCAACAGCCAGAGGTTCTTTCGTTTTTGGATCTCGTCCATCCGAAAAGATACGGACACCCATATCTTCAAGATTCAAAGGTGCATTCTGATTATCCAAAGAATACACAGCCCAACCAATAGAATTTGTGCCTAAGTCAAGGCCTAATCGGTACTTCATATAAAAATTATACCACGATAAGGAAAATTTGTAAAAAATTTGACATACGAAGTTTGATGTAATATTATAAATCTACTGATTAATTTATCCGGTCAACCTGCTAACAAGGAGTCTTTTGACTCCGCAAAATGCTTTTATATTCTTTTTGAATATAAACAGAACAAATGAAAAAAGGGAGCTACGGCTCTCTTTTTGTTTTCTATAAGAAATAATGATAAAAAGCCGAATAGCGGAAGGGCGAAAAGCAAACGAGCACAACAACGCAAGTGCTCGCCGACCGCCTGCCGTGAGGCAGGCGGTAACGCCTAATTTTTTCGATATTATGCGATTTCCTTAATCCTGCAAGGCGTCATATCCTTCTTCGCCGGTGCGGACCTTAACTACATTTGCTACATCGTATACGAAAATCTTTCCGTCGCCGATGTTGCCTGTGTAGAGCACTTCCTTGGCGGCTGTAATTACCAGGTCTACTGGGACTTCGCTTACTACGATGTCAACCTTGATTTTTGGAAGGAGCGTCATATCCATTTCAACGCCACGGTACTTCTGGACATTTCCGTGCTGGACGCCGCATCCAAGAACATTTGTCAAAGTCATTCCTGTTACATTGATATCGTTCATTGCTGTCTTAAGCTCGTCGAACTTGCTCGGGCGTGTGATAATCGTAACCATGTGGAACTTTGCGTCAGGCCGGCTTGGTGCCTTTGTGACTGGAACTGCTTTTTCAACTGGAACGCTTCCTGAAACTCCTGCAGAAAGGTTTCCTGCTGAAAGTCCGCCGATTCCTGCTTCTCCGCCTGTCATTACCTGTGGTGCCATGATGAATCCGCCGTAAGCAGAGTCGAGTCCGTGCTCAAGTTTATCAAGACCGATTACTTCTTCCTCACGGCTTGCACGAAGTCCGTGGAGTTTTTTAATCAGGCTGAACACGATTACCATACAAACAAGAGTCCAGAGTACGATTGTGAACTCACCGAGTGCCTGAACTCCGAGATGCTTGAGTCCGCCACCGTAGAAAAGTCCGCTCTCGACATTGAAAAGTCCGTCGCTCAAAGTTCCCCAGATACCGTTTGCGAGGTGAACGCCTACTGCACCTACCGGGTCATCGATGTGGAGCTTAAGGTCAAGAAATTCTACAACGATTACTACTACGAATCCTGATACGATACCGATGATGCTTGCTCCGAGTGCGTCAACTGTAGCACAAGTTGGTGTGATTGCGACCAGACCTGCGAGCGAGGCGTTCAATGTCATTGATACATCAGGCTTTCCGTTTTTGCACCATGTGAAAATCATTGTCGTTACGGCAGCGAGAGCCGGGGCGATTGTTGTTGTGGTGAAGACTGCCGCAAGACCGCCGACACCGAGCATTTTTGTACAAGCCGCACCGTTGAATCCGTACCATCCGAACCAGAGGATGAATGTTCCCAATGCACCCAATGTGAGTGAGTGACCAGGGATAGCGTGAACCTTTGTTACTTTTCCGTTCTTGTCATAGTCATATTTTCCGATTCGCGGGCCGAGGAACATAGCTCCAATCAAAGCAGCAGTTCCACCGACTGAGTGAATTGCCGCACCACCCGCGAAGTCAACGAATCCCAGCTGTGCAAGCCATCCGTTTGAGTTCCAGACCCAGCCTGCTTCAATCGGATAAACAACTGCTGAAATAATCGCAGAATAAATACAGTAAGCAGAGAACTTAGTGCGTTCTGCCATTGCACCAGAAACAATTGTTGCCGCTGTCGCACAGAAAACAAGGTTGAACACGAAGCTCGACCAGTCAAGCTCAGCAAAGTTTGTGAAAAGCTGCAAGTTCGGTTTTCCGACAAGACCGAAAATGTAGTTCTCGCTCATCATAAGGCCGAAACCAAGCAGCATGAACATAGGTGTTCCGATACAGAAATCCATCAGGTTTTTCATGATGATATTTCCCGCATTCTTGGCCCTGGTAAAGCCAGTCTCAACCATCGCAAATCCGCACTGCATAAAAAATACAAGTGCCGCACCAATCAGGAACCAAACGCCCCAAACTTCGTTCATATAAAATCCTCCTCAAATACAAAAAAACGCCGCAGAAAATTTTTTCATACAAGAAATTTCCTGCGGCGCCATTGCCATTTGTTAATATTTAGTTTTTAACTTTCAACTTTCCGTTTTCAGCTTTCCGCTTATTTCACGCTGTAAAGCAATTCGCCGTAGCTTGGAACAGGCCATTCGCTTGCCGGGACCAGCTCCTCAAGTTCATCCACATATCCGCGCAAAGTTCCCATGGCAGAAAAAACTTCGTTCCTGTAGAAGAGGGCGTTCTGCTCTGAGCCTTCGATTGAAGATGCCTTCTCGACATTGCTTTCAAGTTTCTGGACTTCAGCATAGATTTTTGCAGTAAGCTCACTGACCTTTTTGAGAGCGTCTTTCTCGTAAGAATCCTCAGCGCCCACAGTCTTTTTGACCGCAACTGAATCAGCAAGGAATTTTGCGTATTTTGCTCCTGCCGGGAGATAGAGTTTTTTGGTCATATCAATCATCGTGAGGGCTTCAATGTTGAGAATCTTTGAGTAGTGCTCGTAGTGAATCTCGTTTCGGCTCTCAAGCTCGACCTTTGAGTAAACTCCGTGCTTCTCGAAAAGTTTTACATTCTTCTCGTCGAGAGTATGCTGTAAAGCTTCCGGTGTTGACTTGAGGTTGTAAAGTCCCCGCTTCTCAGCTTCGGCTACCCAGGAATCATCATAGCCGTTTCCGTTGAAGATGATTCGTTTGTGCTCTTTGATTGTCTTGAGAATCAGTTTGTGCAAGTCGCCCTTGAAGTCAGAAGATTTTTCAAGCTCGTCTGCGAACTGAGAAAGTTCCTCGGCCACAGCAGTGTTCAAAAAGACATTTGCGCATGAGATTGATTCGCTTGAACCGAGCATACGGAACTCAAATTTGTTTCCTGTGAATGCGAACGGTGAAGTTCGGTTTCGGTCTGTTGTGTCCTTGCTGAACTCAGGCAAAACCGTAACGCCAATCTGCATTTTCTCCTTTTCGTGGCTGCCGTATGGTTTTCCAGATTCAAGACAGTCAAGAATCTCACTAAGCTCGTCGCCTAGGAACATTGAGACGATTGCCGGAGGTGCCTCGTTTGCGCCAAGTCGGTGATCGTTTCCTGCCGAAGCGACAGAGATACGGAGCAAATCCTGATACTCGTCCACAGCCTTAATCACAGCACACAAGAATAGGAGAAATTGCGCGTTGCTTTGGGGCGTGGCACCGGGATCAAGAAGGTTCTTTCCAGTGTTGGTGGAAATGGACCAGTTGTTATGTTTACCGCTTCCGTTTACGCCCGCAAAAGGCTTTTCGTGAAGCAAACATACCATATTGTGCTTTGAGGCGATTTTCTTCATCATCTCCATTGTAAGCTGGTTGTGATCGCAGGCAATGTTCGTCGTGGTGAAAATCGGAGCAAGCTCGTGCTGGGCCGGGGCAACTTCGTTGTGCTCAGTTTTAGCAAGGATTCCCAGCTTCCAGAGCTCTTCATTCAAGTCTTTCAGGAAGGCCTGAACCCGAGGCTTAATCATACCGAAGTAGTGGTCTTCAAGTTCCTGTCCTTTTGGAGATTTTGCGCCAAAAAGCGTTCGGCCGCAGAAAATAAGATCTTCCCGCTTTTCCCATGCGGCTTTGTCCACAAGAAAATATTCCTGCTCAGGGCCAACCGTGGTTTTTACGCTGGTGACTTCATTGTTTCCGAAAAGATGAAGCACACGCACGGCCTGTTTTGAGATTGCTTCCATTGAGCGGAGGAGAGGAGTCTTTTTGTCCAGAGCCTCGCCTGTGTAAGAGCAGAAGGCCGTCGGAATGCAGAGAACGCCGTCCTTGATGAAAGCGTAAGAAGTCGGATCCCAGGCAGTGTAGCCTCGTGCCTCGAATGTGGCCCGGATTCCGCCAGAAGGAAATGAAGAAGCGTCAGGCTCGCCCTGAACAAGTTCTTTTCCTGAAAATTCCATGATAACTTTGCCTTCGCTTGAAGGTGTGATGAATGAGTCGTGTTTTTCTGCCGTGGTGCCTGTGAGCGGCTGGAACCAGTGTGTGAAATGTGTGGCACCTTTTTCAATCGCCCAGTCTTTCATCGCATTTGCGACTACGTTTGCAACGGTCGGTTCAAGCTTTTCGCCGTCATCAATCGTTTTCATCAGCTGTTTGAAAGTCTCTTTTGGCAAGCGGGCTTTCATCACGGTTTCGTTAAAGACATTTTCACCAAAAATTGATGTTACAGAATCCATTTTTTTCTCCTATTTTGTTTTTGTATAAAGGGGGAAGTCTCCCCCTCGCTCCAAAGCGTTGCTTTTCCGCTACCCCCTCTGCGGGGTAGTGAGCCGTTCGCAATAGCGAAAAAACTTGCGAGGCAAGTTTTTAGGCGAGTCTCGGTAAAGGCTATGCCTGAACCGCACCCCGCAA
>JAFPUF010000113.1 GCA_017395545.1 Treponema sp.
ACTTCGACACTTATCGGGCTTATCGTGATGGTGCTTTACAAGCCGCGGAGCTGGTGCACATTCTGTCCGATGGGAACAATGACACAGGGAATCTGTAAATTGAAATACAAAGAGGTAGACGACTCGCTGTATTCTTGCAGCGTTGCTACCGCAAAGGTTTTAGAGGTACAAAAATGACAATTCAGGAAAGGGCAGATACTGCCGCGAATTTAAAACTTACGGGGCAGTGCAACTGCTGTCAGGCAGTCACCCGCGTTATGGCGGACACAACGAATCTCGACTCGGAGACTCTGAACACGCTTTCAGCGGGCTTTGCGGCCGGAATGGGCTGTATGGAAGCGACCTGCGGTGCTCTTGTCGGGGCGAATATGATTCTCGGGCTTCGCACGAACGGTGAGGGGACTGTCCGGAAGAGCAGGGAACTTCTTGCAAAATTCAAAGATAAGTGCGGCGCTGTCACCTGCAAAGATTTGAAAGGCGTTGAGACAGGGAAAGTTTTGTGCGAGTGCGAGAACTGCGTGCGTAACGCCGTGCTTTCTCTTGGCGAACTATTAGAGTCCTGACTTTGACAGATTTTTCCGCTCGATAAATCCCGCAGTGTCTTCTGCCCAGCTGTACTGGCTCATGAATTCTCCGGTAAATGTTTTTGCAACATTTTTGTCCCCCTGGAGAAAATCGTAATAATCGCACTGTACGGCATCGGGATTTATGCGGAAATTGTTGATCTGGTTCTTGAAAATTTAATTACTTTATTGTCATACAAAAGCGTAAAATTCCCGAAAGTTTTTGCTTCAAGATTCTTTTTCTGCTTTTTGAGAAGCATGATGTATTTTTTTTCGATACGCCTTTTAAAAAACGAAAGTCCTGCAGCCAGAGTCAGCAAGTTCCAGGCTTGAAATGTGATAACGGTGCTTCCACGAATTGTGAATTGAGGTACGGAGAGAAACCTTATCTCCGGGCTTTCAGAAATGGAGGTTCCGGGGATTTTTTTTGAGATGAGGGTAGCCCCCGTATCTTTCCTCCTTCCGTTTTCAACTTTCCGTTTATATGCTACACTAGCCCTATGCCTGTCCTTTCCGTTTCTTATGTAAATTACCGAAATCTCGAAAATAAGACGATTGACCTTCTTTCCAAGGAAGTTTTTTTTGTGGGCGAGAACGGTCAGGGAAAGAGCAATCTTCTGGAATCCATTTATTTTTCGGCTTATGGGAATTCTTTTCGTACCAGGTCAGATGCGGAGATTGTTCGGGAGGGAGAGAAGTCTTTCAGCGTGAAGACTTTGTACCGTGAGGAAAACGGCAACACGGCGAGTCTTTTTTTTACTTACGAAAATCAGAAAAAACGCATTGAAAAAAACGGCAAGACTATAAAAGACCGTAAGGAACTGATTAACACAATGCCTTGCGTGCTTTTCTGCCATGATGATTTGGATTATGCGACGGGAGAGCCTGAGAAAAAACGCTTTTTTATTGACCAGTGCCTTTCGATGTACGACGTGCTTTATATCGATTTGAACAGGCGTTACAAAAAAATCCTTAAGAGCCGGAATATTTCTCTCAAAGAAAAAAAATATGAAATGCTCGATATTTTTGACCAGCAGCTTGCTCAGGATGGAATTGAGATTCAGAAAAAACGAAGCGACACTATTTTTAAATTCAACCAGATTTTCGGGAAGCTTTACGAGCAGATTACGGGCATTGACGGTGTTTCAATAAAATATGTTCCCAGCTGGCGTACTGAAGAGAATCAGACGATAACGATGGATTTTGCGCTTTCGGTTTTGGCTCAGAAGCGTGAGATGGATAAGGTGATTCAGACAACGATGAGCGGTCCTCACCGGGACAGAATTGTTTTCGTTCGTGGCGGAAAGAATTTCGTGCCGAATGCCTCAACGGGGCAACGCAGGCTTCTTGCGATTCTTCTTCGGATTGCGCAGGCGATTTATTACACTCAGGTCACGGAGAAAAATCCGATTCTTCTTATGGACGATGTTATGCTGGAGCTTGACCCGGATAAACGACAGAGCGTCACTACCTTGCTCCCTCCTTACGATCAGCTTTTCTGCACATTTTTGCCCGGTGAGCCGTATGAGCGTTACAAAAAGAGCACCACGAAGATTTACGCGATTGAAGGCGGAAAATGGGAAGTTAAAAGTTAGTAAGTAGTAGTGAAAAGACTTTCGTGCTATAATAATCTATCAAATTAATAGGAAATATGGAGAAAATCATGAACGAAGTTTACGAATTCATCAAATCTTGCGGAACTTATTTTCTTGCGACTGTTGAGGACGATCAGCCACGTGTCCGTCCTTTTGGAACAGTTAATATTTTTGACGGAAAACTTTACATTCAGACAGGTAAATCTAAGAATGTCTCAAAGCAGATTCAGAAAAATCCTAAAGTTGAGCTTTGCTGCTTTGACGGAAAAACAGGCTCCTGGCTTCGCTTGGCGGGCCAGCTTGTTCGTGATGAGAGGCGTGAGG
>JAFPUF010000114.1 GCA_017395545.1 Treponema sp.
CATTTTTTTTACTCTTTAAAATTTTTTAGGCAAACAGGTGGGAATATGGCTGATAAATCAGTAAAAAAAGTCACTAAAAATGACATAGTTGACCGTGTTCACGAGAGCACAAAAATCGAAAAGAAAATCCTTCAGGATGCATTCGAAGGAATCATCGAAGAGTTTAAAAAAGCACTGAAAGAGGGTGCAACCGTAGAGCTCCGTGGTTTCGGAACTCTTGAGCCTCGTCTTCGTAACGGACGAGACAAGGCAAGAAATCCTAAGACTGGCGAGATTATTACCGTTGAGCCGCACTATGTAGCAGCTTTCCGTGCTGGTCAGGATCTTAAAAAGGCACTTCTGGAGATTCCTGTTGAGAAAAAATAGCATTTTGTTTAAAACAATTCTGCTTTTTCTTTCGGCGGCGTTTTTCGCCCTTAGTGAGCCGTCCCCGTTTTTCAGGGACGGTCTTTCTTTTCTGGCATGGTTTGCGTACGTTCCGTATTTTCTGCTTCTTGATAGAATTTCTGTTAAAAATTCTTTTATCTGGGGCGCATTGTACGGTTTTTTTTCTTACCTTCTGTTATGTCACTGGCTGATTTCTTTCGGAATTACAGCACTTCTGTTTGTTTGTTTTCTTTTTGCATTTTATAATTCTGTTTTATTCTTTTTGAATACATTTCTGAAAAATAAGCTCCCTGAAAAAATCAATGGTTATTTCTGGATTATCCGTGTTCTGACTGTTCTTGTTTTTGAGGTTTTGCGTACACACGGACTTTTCGGCTTTTCATACGGAATAATCGGTTACAGTCAGTGGAAAAATCCCGCCATGCTGAAATTTGCCTCTGTCTTCGGAGTGTTCGGAGTCACTTTTGTCATTCTGTTTTTTAATTCTGCTGTAGAAAAGGGTGGGCGTAAAACTTTACCGGCCGTTTCGCTTGTCCTGGGAATTTTTTTGTTCTGGGGGGTGAGTTCTCTTCTTCCGCAAAAAAAATCTTCTGAAAAATTAAGGATTGCGCTGATTCAGAATGCATCTTCAGCTTCTTCAGGAAGTATTTCTGATTTTGAAAAGGATGCTGAACTTCTGAAAAATCTTACCGACAGGGCTTTGACTGAGAATCCCGGAACTGAGCTTGTTGTCTGGGCGGAAACTGCGGTCGTGCCGTCAATCCTTTATCATCTTGAGAATTCAAAAGACAAAAGAAGGCATGCGCTTTCTGAAAAACTGATGTCATTTTTAAAAAGCAAAAACTGCGCTTTTTTAATCGGAAACAATCATATCGACAGTGAAGGAAATCATAATTCTGCTGTTTTTATTTCTCCTGAATCTGAAAAAATTGAGGTCTACAATAAAAACCATCTTGTGCCCTTTACGGAATTCTGGCCGTCATTTCTGGATTATAAGATTTTTGACGGGATAAAATCGTCTCTTGGCTGTGATTTTTTTGTGAAGGGGGACGAGATAAAAGTCTTCAGTCTAAAAAATCTGAAATTTGCAGTACCGGTATGTTTTGAGGACTCATTCCAGCCGTTAATCAGGAAAATGAAGCGGGCAGGGGCAGATTTTTTTGTTAACATAAGCGATGATGCCTGGTCACATTCTGAGGCAGAGCAGAATATTCATCTTTCAATGTGCGTTTTCCGCGCGGCAGAGACTTCTTCTGTTATTATCCGTTCGACGATTGACGGAAAAACCTGCGTTATTGACCGGAATGGAAAAATTCTGTCGGAAATCGAAAGCGGTACAGACGGATTTTTGTGTGCGGAAATTGAGATATAAAAAAAAGTTCCCGCATAAAGGGGAACTTCTGGAGATGGGGGGAGTCGAACCCCCGTCCGAAAGCGGAAGCCAGATACATCTACATGTTTAGTTATGCGAGGTATTTGTCGGGAGCAGGTAGCAGCATAACAAGCGTCTCCTCCGTATTCTGAGAAAAAGTCCCGTGCGCACCCCAGAAATTACGCACAGCAAGTCCCTGTTTGTGACGGAAAATGTGAAGTTAGGAACAGCACCCCACAAGTTCCGGCTCAAGCGCAATTAAGCAGCGAGAGCTTCTGCGAAAGAAGCCTCTTCGACTTCTTCTTCTTTTCTTTCGAAAATTGCAGTTATTGTTTTCTCAGTTCAGGGGACCTTGACCCCCACATGCAGTAAGTGCCTTGATCACAGTCGTCGAAACCTTTGCACCCCCGTTTGTATTTTCAGACAGTTAATATACTGATGAACAGTCAGAAAGTCAAGTTTCAGGGGCTGATTTGTCTTTGTTTTCGCTTTTCACTTTGCGTGAAATCTGCTATAGTCTTGCTTAACTATCTATATATCTTTATTTTTTTTTCAGGAATCTAATGAATTACACAGAATTAAATCTTAACGAAAAAATCCAGGCCGGTCTTTCTGAGGCGGGCTATGTCACCTGTACTCCGGTTCAGGAGCAGGTTTTGAGTTCTTCCCTGGACGGAAGCGATCTTTATGTTCAGTCACAGACAGGAACCGGAAAAACTGCGGCTTTCCTTGTCACAATCATGCAGGAAATTCTTTCCGAACAGGCAGCTGAGGGTGAGGCTAAGAAAAATGCGCTTATCCTTGTTCCGACCCGTGAACTTGCCGTTCAGGTTGAGGAAGAGGCGCGAAAACTTGGAAAATTCACGGGACTTCGCTTTGCTTCGTTTTATGGCGGAGTCGGATACGAAAAGCAGGTCGCTGACCTCGAAAAAGGCGTTGATATCATAATCGGAACTCCGGGGCGAGTGATTGATTTGACCGAAGGCAAGCAGATGGATTTGTCGAATGTGGGCTTTCTTGCGATTGACGAAGCTGACCGCATGTTCGATATGGGATTCTATCCGGATTTACGCAAGCTGATTCACTTTCTGCCGCAGAGTGAGAAAGATAAAAAAGTCCGTCAGACAATGCTCTTTTCGGCAACCCTTAATTCTTACGTAAAAAATCTCGCATGGGAATACACCCGGGAAGCCAAAGAAATCACTGTCGAGGCAGAGAACATCACGGTTGATGAGATTGACCAGGAACTTATTCATGTATCAAGCGATGACAAAATGAAGCTTTTGCTCGGAATCTTCAAAAAAGAGAATCCTGAGAGCGTGATTATTTTCTGCGATACAAAAAAGATGTGTGAGATTGTCTCAAAGCGTCTCGAAATCAACGGAATCAAAAATGAGTACATCATCGGAGACCTGCCGCAGTCAAAACGCCTCAAAATTATGGATTCTTTCAAGGCCGGAAAGGTTACCTGCCTTGTCGCAACTGATGTAGCTGCCCGCGGAATCGATGTAAATGACCTTGCGATGGTTGTGAACTACGACCTTCCGACAGAGGCTGAAAACTATGTCCACAGAATCGGACGAACTGCCCGGGCCGGGAAAACCGGAAAAGCATACACTTTCTGCTCTGAGCGTGATGTCTATTCACTTGCTCCGATTGAGCGATACATCGAAAAGCAGATTCCAAGCCGGGTAGCGGTTTCCGAAGACTTTGAAGAGGACAAATCAAAGGATGTATATATCCGCCTTGATTCAGAAGAGCGTGAAGGAAAAAATCGACGCGGATTTGCGCAGAATGACACAGATGGCGGAAGAAGCAGGCGTGGACGAAACGGAAGACGAGGTGAGAAAAAATCACACTCAGCCGAGGAATTCAAGTCATTTAAGGGCGACAAATCAAAGAACACTGTACGGCGTGCCAGCGATGAGGAAATCGCAAAACTTTCAGGAATGTCGAGCGACGAACGGCTCAGATATTTCAAGGAAAAATATGCGAAATCTTCAGGTGCTGTCTACAAGAACGATAAAAACGCAAAAGCAAAATCTGGCAAGGGCAGGGAAAAGAGCAGAAACGCTCCTTCTGAAAAGAAGACCGCAACTCCGCCAAAAAAACTCGGCCTGATTGCCCGTCTCAAGAGCCTGATTGGCCGCGGAAAATAGGCACGATTGAAAAGAGACACAGGTGAATCAGCTTGGCCGGCGGATACTCTTTGTATTCTATGGGACCTGCACTGGGCTTGTTTAGTCCTAATTTATTCAAAAAATAAAGAATCGGGGACAGACGGAAGTTTTTCCGTTTGTCCCCTTGTTTTTTTACGGGGCGGGGGATTACGCCGTCATTTTTTTGAATGCCGCAAGCTCCGCTTCATCTTCTTTCATTCCGGCAGCCTTGTTCTCAGCGATGGCTTTTTTCATTCTGAGATAGTCGTTCGGGATGATTTTCTTGAAAAGCGGGGTGTAAGCTTCAAAGTCTGCAAGGATTTTCTCTGCTTTCTTTGAGCCTGTCGCTTTGAAATGCTCTTCAATCAGATTCCTGAGGTTTTCTGTGTCCGTTACATTTCCTTCGGTCAGGGCTGTTTCCTCATCGTCGAGGTCGTACATAGTGACAAGCTCGCGGTTGAGCCTTTTGTAGAGGTCGTGTTTTTCGTCGAGAATGTAGGCAATTCCTCCGCTCATACCGGCAGCTACATTTTTTCCTGTCGTTCCGAGAATTACGACAGTTCCGCCTGTCATGTACTCAAGGGCGTGGTCTCCGCTTCCTTCACAGACGACAGTTGCCCCGGAATTACGCACGCAGAACCTTTCTCCGGCTTTTCCGTTTATGAAGCCTTTTCCGCTCGTGGCTCCGAAGAACGCTACATTTCCGATGATGATGTTCTCGTCTGCCTTTGTGGTGAAGTTTTCCGTAGATTTTACGATGATTTTTCCGCCGCTAAGGCCTTTCCCGACTGCATCGTTTGCATCTCCTGTGAGCGAGAGGGTGAGTCCTTTCGGAATGAATGCTCCGAAACTCTGGCCGGCACCTCCCGTAAATTTCAGGAAGAATTTATCATCTGAAAGTGAAGATCCGTATTTTTTCTGAATCTCAGAGCCGAGAATTGTTCCCGTGCTGCGGTCTGTACAGCAGAGTGAAACTGGAGAATCAAAGGTTCCTGATTTTTCAAATGACGGAAGAAGTTTTTTAACATCAACGACTTCTGAAAGTTCCTGTTCATTTAAGACAGACGCCTTGCTTTCAGAAGCATTTTTAACTTCAGAGGCTTTCTCTGAGATTGAAGTGATGATTCGTGAAAGGTCGAGTTTTTCCCCCCTTACACTTCCTGCATTTTCCTTTATTTTGAGCAAATCCGTCCTTCCTGAGAGTTCTTCGAGCGTACGGACTCCGAGTTTTGCCATGATTTCACGAACTTCCTGAGCAATGTAGCGCATGAAGTTTTCGACATATTCAGGTTTTCCAGGGAATTTCGCACGGTTCTTTTCGTTCTGGGTGGCGACTCCGAACGGGCAGGTGTCCATGTTACAGACACGGAGCATCTTACAGCCGAGAACAATGAGCGGTGCTGTAGCAAATCCGAATTCCTCGGCTCCGAGAAGGGCTGCGATAACAACATCACGGCCGGTCATAAGTTTTCCGTCTGTTTCAAGTTTTACTTTCTGTCGGAGGCCGTTTTGAACCAGTGTCTGGTGAGTTTCAATAAGACCCATTTCCCACGGTAAGCCCGCATGATGAATCGAAGAAAGAGGGGCAGCGCCTGTTCCGCCGTCGTGACCTGAAATGAGGATTACATGAGCGCCAGCCTTTGCAACTCCGGCCGCAATTGTTCCAACTCCGGCTTCGCTTACGAGTTTGACGCTGATTCTCGCCCTGCGGTTTGCGTTTTTCAGGTCGTAGATGAGCTGGGCTAAGTCTTCGATTGAATAAATATCGTGGTGAGGCGGTGGCGAAATCAAAGAAACGCCCGGTGTTGAGTATCTTGTCTCGGCAATCCACGGATAGACTTTCTTTCCCGGAAGATGGCCACCCTCACCTGGTTTTGCTCCCTGTGCAAGCTTAATCTGAATTTCTTCTGCCGAAAGAAGGTATTCTTCGGTAACGCCGAATCTTCCTGAAGCTACCTGCTTGATTGCAGAATTCGACTCTGTTCCGAGCCTGTCCGGTCTCTCGCCGCCCTCACCGGAATTGCTTTTTCCGTGCAGGCGGTTCATCGCAACGGCAAGACATTTGTGTGCTTCTTCTGAGATTGAGCCGTAGCTCATAGCCCCTGTCTTAAAGCGTTTTACGATTTCAGAGACGGATTCAACATCTTCGAGAGGAATTCCGCCTTTTTCGCTGATTTTTAAATCAAGAAGGTCACGGAGCGTGAACGGCTTTTCTTTTTTGTCAACGATGGCTGAGTATTCCTTGAATTTTTCGTAATCGCCTTTCTGTGTTGATTCCTGTAAAAGGGTGACAAGTTTCGGAGTAATGATGTGGCTCTCACAGTTTTCATTGAACTTGAACTTATGATTTCCGAGCGGGTCAAGTTTGATAAGACGGTTGTCAACCTTCGGGG
>JAFPUF010000115.1 GCA_017395545.1 Treponema sp.
AAAATATATGATAACTATGAAGCAGCACCGCTCCGACCAGAACAGGCACGAAAGCTCCCCAGCTTGCTTTTACTTTCATAAAATAATCGTCCTTTCAAATCTTAAAAAAATAAATAACCTTTAATCCCGGACAGTCAGATTTCAAAAACATAACATACAAAAACCTCTGCCGTCCGGTGACTTGAAGTAATAAAATCCAATTTATGCGAATATAAATTAAGTGCAAGCGAAAAAATGCGCAAAAACCTATAATCTACCAGTTACAATATTATAACAAATTGTAAATTCTGTCAATAGAAAAAATGTATTTTTTTATTACAAAATCATTTGTAATTTTGTTTATAAAAGAAAGGAAGTTTTCAGAATGAAAAAATATCTGGCAGTAATGACAGTGCTGATTCTGATGATGGCGCTGATTCCCGTCGCCGTCAGCGATTCCGTTTTTTCCGGGATTTTCTCCCCCAAAAACGAACAAGCCGTCAGCACCTCCATAATAAGCAGCCAAAAAAACAGCGGATACTCAATCACTGAAAATGTTGCCTTCACCGACAAAAGCACCGGCAAAACCGTTTCACGTTCTTCGAAATCCGTTGTCTATTCCCTCGTCGGGGCAGCCGTCGGAGAAAACTTCTCCGAAAACGAAGTCAAAGCTCTCGCCGTTGCTTATCACACCCAGATATGTTTTGAAAGCGATTCGGACAGGCTTTCAATTGACACAAAAAATCCCCATGTTTTCCTCGACGAAAACGGACTTAAGAAAAAGTTTGGAAAGAATTATACACCCCTATGCTCATACTGCGACAACGTTTTCGGTTCGCTGATCTTAGAAAACGGAAAGCCGATGAACCTTAACATAACGTCTTTCTCAGCCGAACCAGAAGAAAACACAGAAATCCGATTCACCGCCGCCCCGTACAACTCCCTTTCAAAGGATTACTCAACCGTTTTCCAATTCGGCAGCGACGAATTCTACGGCACGCTCAGAACCCTCGACAGCACCTTAAGCACCGAAACCAACCCTCAGAGTGCCGTGGGGGAAATAAATTTTCTCGCTTCAGGTGAAGTTGAAACAGTGAACATCTGCGGCATTGACTTTTCTGGCAGCGATATTTCCGAAGCCTTCGGTCTGCCCTACGGGCGCTTCACGCTGCTTTATTCTCTCGGAGAATTTCAGTTCACTGTTATGCAGTGTGACCAATCTGACTTTCTCACCCCAAACACCGCTCATTTCATGTCGGAACAGGGAAACACCTACTCCGAGATTCTGAACTACTGTTACGCCTGATTTTTTCCTATATCAAGAACCCTACTCAGAACGAACTCCGAAAAAATCTCGTCCCCGTTATGTACGATCGTATCGTTTTTAAGCTCCGCAATTTCCGCAAGCTCTGCCGGTGCAATCGCCACATCGGACGAATTCAGCATTGAAATATCGAACTCGCTGTCGCCTGCCGAAACGACAAGCTCCGCTCCGAGTTTTTTTCTCAGTCGATTCACAGCCCTTCCCTTGCTGAGATTTTTCGGAACAACATAAACCTTGACGCCGTTGTTGAAAACGTCAACCTTACTGCCGTCAAGCCTGCTTCTGAGGATTTCGACCGAAAGAAGCGGCTCGCTGCTTTTCGTGAAAATAAAAAGCTTTCTGATATTTCTTATTTCAAAGCTTCTGTTTTCGTCTGCTTCGAGAATTTTCTCCGCAGCCGCCAGCTGCTCCTGACACTCCTTAACCATTGCGAACGATTCGCCGTACCATTCCTCGTCCTCTTCTCCGTCAACAAGCA
>JAFPUF010000116.1 GCA_017395545.1 Treponema sp.
AGATTAAAAGTTATGTTTTATGAAAAATCCTTCAATTTCGTACGAACGGCTTCTTCATATAAAAATTCCTAATCTGTGACATCTGTGTAATCTGTGGTTAAAAATTTAATGGAAAATGATCATGGCTGGGAAAAGAGATTATTACGAAGTTTTAGGAATTCAGAAGAACGCTACGGAAGAAGAAATCAAGAAGGCTTACCGAAAGCTGGCCGTCAAGTATCATCCGGACCGTAATCCGGGCGACAAAGAGGCGGAGGAAAAGTTTAAGGAAGCTACCGAGGCTTACGAAGTTCTCTCTGATGACCAGAAGCGACCAATCTATGACCAGTATGGTTTTGCCGGCCTTGACGGAATGGGCGGTGCGGGTGGCGGCGGAAATCCGTTCCAGGGCGGATTCGGCGGTTCTCGTGCCTTCCACGACTTCTCAGACCTCTTCGGAGGAATGGGCGGCGGCATGGGCGGATTCTCCGACATTTTCGACAACATCTTTGGTGGTGGCCGCTCTTCACGCCGAAGAGACCCGAACGCCCCTCAGCAGGGACAGAGCCTCCGCTACGACCTCAACATTTCATTCAAAGACGCAGTTTACGGCACAAAAGCCGAAATCACATTCCAGCACAACGAAGCTTGTACAGAGTGTAATGGCACAGGTGGCGCAAAAGGCGCAAAACGAAAGCCGTGTCCGACTTGCGGCGGAAGCGGTCAGGTTCGTCGTCAGGCAGGCTTCTTTGCCGTTCAGCAGACATGTCCTGCATGTAGCGGTGAAGGAACCCGAATCGACAAACCCTGCTCAAAATGCCGTGGAACAGGTTACGAGACAGTCACAAAAAAAATGTCTCTTACAATTCCGGCGGGCGTTGATGACGGAAAGCGAATCGCAATCCCACGCATGGGCGATGTAGGCCCGAACGGAGGACCAGCAGGCGACTTAATCGTAATGCTTCATGTCGAGCAGCACGACTACTTCGAGCGTGACGGCCGGGACCTCTACTGTGCAGTTCCAGTCACATTCGCACAGGCAGCACTGGGCGTAACACTTGACATCACTTCCCTCGACGGAAAGAAAATCAAATTCGCTTTGCCGGCAGGAACTACGAACGGAAAGCTTTACAAAATCAAGGGTGAAGGTGTTCCTTATTCTGAAGGCCGCAAAGGCGATTTGTATGTCAAAATCATCATTCAGATCCCTACCCGCCTCACAAGCGAGCAGAAAAAACTCATGGAAGAGTTCGCGCGGATTGAAAACGCCACGACATCACCAAGCTGTGTGCCATTGGCCAGCTTGAGCAGGTAAGATAAGTAATTCAGAGAGAAAATGTCGCCCGCATCAGCATATTTTCTCTCTCATTGACAGCAAAAAAAACAAGGAATATAATAAATCGATATGAGAAAGTTTTTATTTGCTGTTTTTTTCTTTTCTCTTATACTATCATTTCAATCCTGCAAAAAGAATACCATCGAATTCACAATGTCAGAGCCGAATCCTGACGATTCCATCTCAGCCAGGGTTGACATGGCTTTTATCCAGAAAGTCGAAGAACTTTCAAACGGAAAAATCAAAATCAACCTTTTTACAGGCGGGAAACTTGGTGATAACGTCCAGGTCATACAATACATGACCGAGCAAAAAAAAGGAATCCATCTCGCACGTATATCTCCAGCTTCTCTCGTAACTTACAACTGCAAAAAATCCGAACTTCTTGATATTCCCTACACTTTCGCGAATCGTGAGCACTTCTGGACATTCGCAAATTCTGATATCGCGCAAAAAATTCTTAATGAACCATACGAAAAGCAGATTGGTGTCAAAGGTCTTTTCTATATGGAAGAAGGCTTCCGGCACTTTTTTTCAACCCGCGAACTTGCTTCCATCGAAGATTTTAAAGGCAGAAAAATCCGTTCAGCCGGCAACACTGTTATGGCAGACATTATTACATGTCTCGGCGGAACTCAGATTTCTGTAGGATTTGCAAATATCTACTCTGCCCTTCAAACCGGAATTGTTGACATTGCAGAACAGCCGGTTGTCAATTATCTTTCAAACAATTTTCACAAAGTCGCTCCTTTTATGATTATGGACGGCCACCAGATGGGAATTGGTGAAGTAGTAATTTCTTCAAGCGCCTGGGACAATCTTTCTCCCAAAAACAAGGAAATCTTAATCAAGGCCGGAAAATACGCCGGGGATTTCTGCAAGAGCATCTCAGAAGAAGCCGAACAGAATGCTAAAAAACAACTCGAAGAACAGGGAGCGAAATTCACATCTGTTGAAAGCATCACTCCATGGCAGAAAGCATGCGCAGACGTAATAAACCGAGCCTTAACTTCCGATAATAATCAAATAGAACTATATGGAGAAATTATCACCCTTGCATACTGATAAAAAAAGAACGACTGAAAAGCGTTCAATAACCGGCATAAACATCCAGATTCTCAACATATTTTTTATCGTTGTAACGGCGATGGTTTTCTGTTTTATTCTCGTAATCTCAAATACAGTAACAAACCGTTTCCATGCAGTAGAAAACGCAATCGATAAATTCATCATCTGTGAACAAAGTTCTGAACTCATAAAAGAAAGTTCCAGTTACCTTACGGATCAGGCACGCCTTTTTGTCGTAACACACAAAGAAATCTACGTAAACGCATATCTCGACGAAATCAACCAGACTAAACGTCAGCAGTGCGCAATCGAAAATCTCGAAAAAGTATGCAGTGAAAAAGACGTAGCCCTTCAGCGCCTTAAAATCGCCCTTGAACAGGGACAGAGTCTTATCAATATGGAGCTCTATGCGATTCGCCTTGCCTACAAAGTAATGGGAAAAGACAAAATTCCGGAACAAATCGCCATGATTCCTGTAAGAAGCATCGATTTGAATGTTTCTGACGAAAAATTAAAAGAAACTGCCGTAAACAATCTTTTCGGTGAGGGCTACCTCATCTACAAAACACGAATCAACGAAAACTGCCGCCTCACGATTCAGGCTATCGAGCAGCAGATTAAAGACGAACTGAACCTCAATTCTGATGAACTCGGAACAAACATCCGGCGCCTCCGCTTCCTTTTCTTAGTTTTGTTAATCGTAAATGTCATTCTCTTTATTGCATTTGCATACCTTGTAATTTATCCTCTCGAAAAATTCAAGAACGCAATTGCAAACGACGAAAAACTCAATGTAATCGGTTCTCTCGAATGTAAACACCTGGCTGAAAGCTATAACAAAATCTACGAGCTCAAAGCCCAGAACGAGAAATCACTTCTCCAGAAAGCAGAATACGATGCACTCACAGGCATTCTCAACAGGCGGGCATTCGACCAGATTTGCCACACCTCCGCAGAAAAAAAGCAGCAGATTGCCCTTCTTCTTATCGACATGGACAATTTCAAGTACATCAACGACAACTACGGTCACGCAGGCGGAGACACAGCATTACAGGAACTTTCACGAATTCTTACCGAAACTTTCCGAACGGACGACTATGTTGCGCGTATCGGCGGTGACGAATTTGCGGCGATTCTTCCTCACTGCTCATCAAGTGCTGCGAATATCATCAAACAGAAGATTCTCACTGTAAACGAAAAATTAATGAAAATAAAAGACGGAATCAAGCCGGTTTCAATCAGTGTAGGCGTCGCCTTTGGTAAAGAAGGTTTCAGCGAAGAACTCTTCAAAAAAGCCGACAAAGCCCTTTACATTGTAAAAGAAAAAGGAAAACGCGGCTGCGAAATCTACGAAGAAGTGCTTGGAAACTAAAATGCTGCAAAAAAGCGATTCACAGATTTACATAATTGGTGCCGGATTTGCCGGCCAGATGATTGCAAGCGACTTAAAGCGAAAGAAAATTTTCGGTCAGGTCGCCTCTTTTTTAGACGATGACAAATCCTTAATCGGAAAACAGATCGAAGGCATACCAGTTCTTGGTCCCATTTCAGAAGTCGCAAAAATCTTAAGATGCGGTCCTCTCGATGAAGCGATTATCGCAATTCCTTCAGCTCCAACCGAAAAAATACGCGAGATTTATGAAATCCTTAAGCAGGGTGGTTTTGCTCATATCCGCATTCTTCCAAGCGTAAGCCAGATTATCGACGGAAAAGCGCACTTTGTTCAGACGCGCGAAATTGACCCCCTTGATATTCTTGGCCGTACACCTGTAATCATTCCGCTGCACGAGAGCCTTCAGTATCTCCGCGGGAAAAGGGTTCTTATAACAGGTGCCGGCGGTTCAATCGGTTCTGAACTTTCAAGGCAGCTTCTTTCAGGAGGAGCGGAACGACTCTATCTTTTCGGGCACGGTGAAAATTCAATCGTACAGATTTATCGTGAGCTTCACGTCCTTCAGCAGGAAGGTGTCGGTGAAAAAGCGACCGTCGTTCCGATTATCGGAGACATGAAAGACCGGGAATATGTCCGCTACATCATCAAAAAGACTCATGCAGACGTAATCTTCCACTGCGCAGCCTACAAGCACGTTCCGATGATGGAAGAAAATCCAGTTGCATCTATCGAAAACAACGTTTTTGGAACAAAAAACCTTCTTGATGCGAGCCTCGAAGCCGGAGTTCAGAAATTTGTTTTAATCTCAACAGACAAAGCCGTAAGCCCTGTGAGCGTCTACGGAGCGAGCAAAATGCTCTGCGAAAAACTGATTCTTCAGTACGCAAAGAAAGTGTCAGGCGACAAGAGTTTTATGTTCGTCCGTTTTGGAAACGTTCTCGGTTCCCGCGGCTCAATTCTGCCCCTTTTCCAGCAGCAGATTAAAACTGGAGGCCCTGTAACTGTCACCAGCCGCGAAATGGAAAGATTTTTCATGACGATTCCTGAAGCCTGCTCCCTCGTTCTTGAAACAGGCGGAGTCGGTGAAAACGGCCGCTCTTATCTTCTTGATATGGGCGAACCTCTGAAAATCATCGATCTTGCAGAGCAAATCATAAAATTTTCAGGACTTGAGCCGGGAAAAGACATTGAAATAAAAATCATCGGTGCAAGGGAAGGCGAAAGAAACTACGAACCGCTGTGGCTCGACGAAGAAAATCCTCAGAAAACTGAATATGAAAAGCTTCTCGTCCTCAAAAACATCGAATTCGGAGACGAAAAGCTCGACAAACTTCTTAAAGACCTCTACCCTATCTGTCATTTTGACGAAAAAACTCCCGAAAGTTCTGAGAAATTCCGCAACAAGGAAAAACTTCTCAAAATCTTACGGGATAATGTTCCGTCTCTCGACGAATACTACAAAAATACAGGTAAAAACGACTCAAGGAACCTTTAAAGTCCGCACGGAATCACATTCAGAGCCTCATCCCCGAACCGGGCACCAAGGCCTGCGTATTTCGAGCCTTCCTTGATTTCAAGGTAGCCACCAAGATTAACCGTTCCGTCCGTGTTGCGGCATTTTGCGTCCACATCAAGCGAGACGAGAGGATGATCCGTTGATTTCAGTTCGCTCTTGTAGAGGTCTGCCACACCGGTCTCACCTATCTTCTCACCGTTGTAAATTACGCTTTCTTTTGTTACATAATTGAAAGTCTTCTTCGATTTGTCAGTCAGGTATACAGAATCCGAAATTTTAGAGGCCACACTACATTCTTCTGCTTTTCCGCCGAATTTATCGACCTGCTTAGGACTTACGCTTCCGGTCATGCTGACGAGTTTTTTGAACACGCCACCGGCAAAAGTGCGGTAAAAATTGAAGTTTGAGTTCAAGTTTGCATAAGAAGTACAGCCCGAGACATTAAGCCCCCCGCCGTTTCCGTTGTCGGTGAATCCGTCCTTTCCGTTCTCAAAAGCGACACAGTTTTCGACCACATGAGGTGTCGGACACTCATTGTTAGAACCGCCGAGCTTAAAGCCGTTCATGTCGCCGTTTGCGTAATTCGCACCGCTTGTCGTTTTTCCGTTCTGGAAAGCAACACAGTTTCTGATTGTTACGATTCCGATCGGACCTGTTGAAGGTTTTGCGTACAAATCCCATCCGTCATCGCAGTTTGCATAAGAAATACAGCCGTCAAAGACATTACCGTCACCGCAGGTGAGTTTTGAGGCAAAGCCGTCAGCATTCTCACCTGTTTTATCGTCTTTGTTGTCAAAAGAAGTGCAGTTCAGAATCAAGTTGTTAGCCGGCCAGTCTTTTTTGTCGCTCAAATCAGAAGCCCGGCGGGCGATCTGTAAGCCTGTGTCCTGGTTTGCCTGGAAAACGCAGCGCTCAACGATATTATTGCTTCCCGTGACATACATTCCGTTGTCGCCGGCGTTGTAACAGGTAATTCCGTAGATATGCCAGTAATTTCCGTTAAGCTGAAGTCCCCGCGAAGTATCGTCAATTACCTGTCTCGAGAAGTCCAGAACCGCTGTTTTTCCGGTCTCCGGCAAAAGATATTTTCTCGCGCTTTCAGTTCCGTTATTTCCGTATGCGATTGAAACAGTCTCCGAGAGTTTGTAGACTCCGCCTTTTAAAACGACAGCGCCGCCACAAGGAATTTTTGAAAGAGCCGTCTGAATGTCCATCGGGCTTTGTTTTGTTCCAGCCCCTTCAGGCTTTCCTTTCGGAGAAGCAAACAGAACCATTTCGATTGAATCGGTATCAACGGAAGAAATATCCGTGCGAGTTCCAGCCTTCACGCCGTTCCTGTAAGAAGGTGCGACATCTGAATTATCAAGAACCGGAATTACGGCTTCGCTTGAAGTCTGTTTTGCGACACCGCCCTCAGAACCGGTCGACCAGCGGATTCCGTAGATGTTGATTCCGTCTTTTGCAGAATAGATTGCAATGTAACCGTTTTCGTCAGCCTGAACAGAAGCCGAAAGAGTTCCGGCCTTTGTCGGGGCGTTTCCAACTTGAACATCATTAGCCATTAAAACACGGTCTTTCGCAGTGCTATTCGAAGAAGCCACATCAATTGTGAGAGTGCCTTTCTGATTTGCGCCAACATATATAGTGATATTTCTGGAAGTCTTGCTTCCGGTCGAACCAAGTTTGATTCTCCTGGAATATTTCACACCGCTTAAAGTCTGGCTGTTTTTATCAACTAAAATTTGCGCATCTTCAGCAGCATTTACAATCACATTGTATTTTATTGTCTGAGAAGTGAAACTGGACTCACTCACATCGTTCGCAGAAAGAGAACTGAAAACTTTGAGACCTTCCGGACTGTCAGAAATTTCAACAGGGTCAGAGATTTCGCCAGATTCTTTCTCATTTTCTTCTTCCGTATCATCCTCATCTGCCCACTCGCCGCGGTCTATATGAGGCTTTTTTTTGGAATCATCCTTACTTTTGGAATCATCACCTGGCTTTTCAATCTGGTTTGCATCATCTGTACTGCTCGAGTCTACAGAACAGCCGGCAAAAGTTAGTGCCAGAACTGCTGTGACTGCTAACATATTTTTAAATAATGACTTTTTCAAAACTTCCTCCTTTGAAAGTTAAAAAAAACCGCATAGCCCAAAAAGAGAAGAACCATGCGGGGGAAATAAATTATCTCGCAATAAAGTTAATCATAACTACTGCAGAATAACCAGGAATACTGATGTCTCTGAACCGCCGTTTTTAACCGTATGAGAACCTTGGGCCAGAGTTACAGTAACGACATTTTCAACAGGAGCTTTCACCTCACCGTCAACGCTAAGGCCTTTTGTATAGCCGGTCTTGTCAGTACCCATGACAAGCAGTACGGTATATTCTTTTTCAAGCGTAATTGTCACGCTTCCACTGGAATTAAGCTTTGCACCTGCAGTATATTCCTTGCCGTTATAAGTCTGTTTCACCGATCCGTAGTCCTTTGCAGCAGTACGGGTAACCCTGTCATCAGAAGCCGCAGTTTTTGTGAAGCTTATGACTGCTGCACCGGAAGAAGCTGGTGTCTCAGGCTCCGGAGCTACGGGAGCGTCACCGCCTTGTTCTCCCTCACCGCTTCCAGAACCGCTTCCACTGCCAGAAGATGCTGAACCTCCCTGCACTTTTGTCATTAAACCTGCATAAGACTGAAGGGCGGTACTCAATTCCGAAATAACGGTATCATTGGTATCTTCGGTTGTATTATCAAATTTCCATGCAAAGTCAGGCTCATGACGTCCGGCATCACGCATTACGGTTGCTTTTGCAGTCTGAGGGTCTTCAACCTGAGCAGCCGTTACACCAATATTCATTGTTGTATCAAAATTTGAATATGCAGTTCCGCCATCTTTTGTCGTAACAGTCGAAGGAACCGTATCACTGCGGCTGTCAACTTCATAAGCATCGATGTCATTTAATGCAGGAGTTGAAGAAGTATTGTTGGTATAATCATATTTATTCGTTACAAAATGCAGCGTATTCTTCGTGTTATTTCCGATGAAGTTATTATAAGCCTTGATGATACCGCCGGTCTCACCGCTGAATGTTCCTTTTACTGCACGGGCATCAGTTCCCTGTTTAGAAGACATCATAGGATTCTTTGAATCACGGAAGTAGTTTCCTTCAACGAAGGCTGAAGCACCGCATGTAATTCCGACACCGTACTTGGAGTTTCCGTCATAGTAGTTGTTGTAAACATGAACAGCCGAAGCATTGCGAATTCTAGGATGGCGTGAATCTGAGTGGTCATACCAGTTGTGATGATATGAAATATAGTTAGATCCGCCCGTAGAAGCAGCTCCCGCATCGAGCAGGTTACATTTTCCAGAATCCCAGAAATGGTTGTATGAGAGCGTACTTCTCTGAGATTTCTTAAAGTCAAGTGAACCGTCGCCTTTCTTCTGGTCTGCATCACTTCCCGGCTTTCCGTAAGCGATATCATTGTTATGAACCCAGAGATATTCGTTGTCAGTATCGATTGAAATACCGTCATCCATGAAGTAGAACACGCCGAGGTTAGAAAGTTCAGTGTATTTTGCATTACGGATAAGGAAACCGAAGCCGTGAACGACGGCATCATGTCCGACGCCTTCGACAGTGACGCCGTTTGCACTTGTAGTCTTAATCTGGATTCCTTCTGCTGCTGAACCGAAAGAATCTACCTGCTCTGCCTCAATTGTTCCTATGATACGGATATCAATCGGAACCTTAAGGTTTTTGAGAGAAGCTTCACTCAGGATATTCTGAAGTCCTTTGTATGTTGCAGTCTTACCAGAGTTTTTTCCACTGACTGCGTCGTAAGAAACAGTTTTTGCAGTCGCGCCCGTAACATAGATTACGATTGCATTATCCTTGAGCGTTCCGTCTGCCTTGTAAGCTCCAGGGGTTGTAGTTCCGGTAAAGCCGAAGCCTGTCCTGTCATGTGAGCGGACAGTTACTGTTTCTTCAGCAGCAACACCGCCGTCAATAACAGGAGTAACTGTGATTGTATGCGTTCCGGCTGTAAGACCAAGTGCATCAGCACGAACAACTTTTGAATAAGTCTTCTGCGTCCATGAGACCTGAAGGTTTGCGTCCTCACTCTGTTCATTATACTTGTATGTATCGTAGAAACGGATAAGAGGCTCGTCGATTGCGTTTCCGTCTACTTTTACCGTGTATTTTTCAACGCCGTCAACCTGCTTAAAGATGACATAAGCACTGTTGAGCCAGCCTTCTGATTTAACGATTTCAACAGAGATTCCGTCTACAACTTCGATTGAACAGCTTGCACTAAATCCGCCCGCAGAAGCAGTAACGGTTGCGTTTCCAACAGCAGAAGAAGCAGTTACCTTACCGTTTTCGTCTACAGTGGCGTTTCCTTCTGCAGTCCATGTAACGGTTTTATCAGTTGCATTTGCCGGAAGGACTGTAGCCGTAAGAGTCTTTTCCCCACCCTTTGAAATTTTAAGACTTGTCTGGTTAAGGGTGATTCCTGTAACCGCAACGGCTTCCCATTTTGCATTAAGCGTAAGGTTTCCTGTTGAACCGTTAGGAATTGAAGTTACCTTTGAACCTTCCTTGTACCATCCGAGGAAGTTATATCTTGTACTTGAAGCGTCTTTAAGCATAACAGCTTCAGACTCAACGGTATATTTAACTGTCGTATTTGGATTCGTTACATTGCTGTCTGTGTTAGTATTTACGGAATCTTCCAGGATATAAGTTATTGAATATTCAGTAAGCTCCCATTTTGCAGTGAGAGTCAAATCTTCAGTTCTTGACGCTTTTTCGATTTTTTCAACTTTTAAATTATTAGAATCGTACCAGCCGGTGAAATTATAACCATCTATTGAAGGAGATGCGAAATTGATTTCTTCTGATTCTACTGTGTAAAAGTCAGGGTTTGTATCGCCGTTCTGAAGGACACCATTTTTTTCATCAGTATAAGTAATATTATATCTGACAAGTTTCCATTCTGCTTCATAGTCTGCATTTGCATTTACAGCTGATTCCGCATCAAAATTTTTCCAGCCGTCGAATGTATAGCCTGTTTTCTCAGGGGCTGAAGGTGCCGTAATTTTTCCGCCATCGACAACTTTCGAGGTATACACGACTTCTCCGCCGTTCTTAAAACTTACAGTCCAGACGTTCTTATCAGTCCAGACAAGATAAAATTTTCCGGCAGTTATTGCAGCAGAATCAACAGTATAATTTCCAGAGAAACCAGATTCTGTCTCCTGGGCATTAGTTGACCAGCCGACAGCCGTAAAAGTTTTTCCGTCTGTAGAAGGCTTTGTTTTTGACTCAAAATCTGGGAGTTCAACAGTATCACCAATTTTGCCTGTGATTGAAACAGGAGCGTCTCCTTCACCACCGTTCAAATCAAATGAAAATGTGTAAGTATGTTTCTCAAATCGAGCAAGAAGAACTAAATCCCCCTTAATCTGAGAATTAAAATCAAAATCTGACTCAGCTCCGGCAGCACGCCAGCCCAAAAAATCGTAATAGTCTTTTGAAGGATTTGTTTCAGGAACACTGACTTTTTCGCCGGATTTTACCTCAGAAGAAGAAAATACTTCCTCTCCGTTCTTGAATGTGACTGTGAATTTTGAATCCACATTAGACGGATTATCCCCGGGTACTCCGGAAGGATTGTCAGCAGGAATTTCCTGTTTTGGTTTGTCATCATCACTGCCCGAATCTACAGAGCAGGAACTGACAAAAAGCATAAAAGCTGCCGAAAGTACGGCGGCCATCTTAAAGAATACTTTTTTCACGATTTTACCCCTTTTTAAATTTTCCGTGATTTGAACCAGACCGGCTGATTCTCAATATTTTTATATGACTTTTTTAATGCCAAAAGTATACCGATGTCGGAAATTTGTTTTCTTATTTCTTTTTGCACTTTCCCGACCTTTTCTAAGAATTTAATAAGTTTTTTCTTATTTTGAATATTGTTTTTTTTGTAAAAAAAAAGTGGTTTATCCAAAAGGGGAGAACAAACCACCAAAAACCATCTCAGTTACGAGACTTTTTTATATTACTGCCCTACTTTTGTAAGACCAGTATTCATGTAAGCGACTACAGCAGATTTAAGGGCTGAAATTACGCTGTAGTTTGCGTAAAATCCCCTTCCCGCTCAGAAACGGAAAGGGGAAATACCGTCAGTTACGACAGAAACTATTCAATAGTAATTCCTGTAAGATAAGTTTCTGTTTTATTCTGTTTAAGCGTAAACGTAGTTCCTCCCGGAACAGTTATTGAATCAGCTGTAGCAATAACGGCTGCATCACTTGTTGAACCTACGCTTCCAGCAACAGGAAGTTCAACCAATGTAGCATAAGTCTTTTCTTCATTGTTTTCGGTATAAAGAAGTTTATATGATCCGGCTGATGATTTTATATTTATGTAGTTTACAGTCAGAGTATAAGTCAAATCAGTACTTCCCGGTGTCGTAAACTTAACAGAACCTTTTGAATCCATCTTAAGTAATGCTTTTTGAACTTTATCCGGGAAATAATCCTTACCAGAGCCTGAAACCGTAACATTGAGAACTGCGTTGTTTACGATTGTTGGTGATGTAACATCACTTGTATCGAATGTAATGCTTCCGCCGAGAGGTTTAGAGCCAACGTATACGCTTACGGCTTCAGAAGCAACAGTTACACCGCTTTCAGCTCCTGTTACGACAAACCTGAAGTACACTGAACCTTCAGCATCTGAACTGAATTCGTAAGTCTTTGATGTTGCCCCTTCGATATCAGAATATTCACCGGAAGCAGAAGAAGCTTTCTGCCAGATGAATGAAACAGATTCTTCAAGTACAGTCTCATCAAATACTGCAGTAAGGGTTGCAGTTCCTGTTGATGGTGCAATCTGAGAGTTGTCTGTGCTTACAGAAGGAACATCTTCTGCCGTAAGGAGGCGTTTTGAAGCGTCTACAGTCAGCGCGATTGAGTCCGTTACAGAAGTTCCGTCCACAGTTACGGTGACCGTTCCCGTGTAGTTTTCTGACAGTTCAGGAGATACGGTAATAAGGCCGTCGCTGCTTAATGTGATATTCTCACTCTCTGGAGAAAGTGACCAGCTTAAAGTCTGTTCAACTGCTGCAGCCGGCCTTATTGACGCATTAAGCTGATAGGTAACTGAAGTTTTTTCCCTCTTAAGGGCAACTGTTCTTGAACTACCGCCGTCTGGAACAGCAATAGCTGCGCCTTCAGAATCAGTAATTGTTACGCTTGAAGCATGTATTGTAATTTCTGGCTCGGCAAGAGTTTCCTGTTCAGTATAAATGCGTACTGCAGAAACATAGACTGCTTCACCTGCCGTCAGGTCGATTCCGACTACAGAATAAGGGCTTGAGCCTGTGTAATCGTATGAAATCGTGTGCTTGTCAGCAGACTTATGGGTTGTACTGAGTACTGTATTCATCTCAGTTCCGCTGGCAGCAGAAACCTGTGTAGTTGTGCCGTCTGCAGAAGCAGTGTCTTCTTCCAGAGTTTTTATGTAAATCATGCGTGAAGTATTATTTTTGCTTGTTGCAAAGATGTCAGCTTCAATTCGGTATTTACCTGCAACTTCTGCAGCAAACAGAACAGGAGACTGATCTGCAACGCTTCCGTCCCCTGATGAAGCTGCACGGTTAAGGAAGAGCGCTTTTTTGTCAGCACGCTGGAGTACCACTGCGCCCTTCTGGAACCAGAAATGAGAATAAACATAAGGTTCAAAGCCGGTTTCTGTTCCGTCAATGGTTACCTTTGTGGCATCTCCGCTGTTTGAAGTAACCTTGCTGTAAGGATATGCCTCTGTCCACTCATCAGCAGAAGCCTGTGCCATGTTAACTGTATGAACATAAACCTTTGTAACGTTTACGTTAAATGACGTCGTTACGCTTTCATCTTCTGAAAGGGTAACGCTTACAGTCTTGCTTCCTGCAGTCGTAAAGTCTACAGAACCGAGCGTGTATTCGGATGAATCAAGGATTATTGTTGTATCGTCAGATTGTGTTGCAGTTACGACAAGACCGTCAGAGTCGAGGGCAGTATCCGTTGAAAGATATTCAGTCTTTGAAGGAGCTGTGGTTACTGCAATTTCCTTTACGAATACAGGGATTGTAATCGTTTCATAAACAGAAATTCCGTCGACCTCATTTGCAGTTGCATAAACCTTAACGGTACCGTCCTTAGTTACGCCTGACATATCAAGAACGCCCGTATCTTCCCAGATTGAGGCTCCCGTATCATCAGAATCCACTACGGACCAGTTTACGCTCTGAGTCATTTTTGCAATTGTAGCATCGGCAGGAAGAATCTGACCAATACTGAATGAAGCAGTTCCGTTCTTTTTAACGGTTGAAGCACTTGCAAGAATAGTAATTGATGTTGCCGGAACTGAATTAACTGTAATTTCTGTAGAAGAAGCCGTTGATACGCTGCCGTATGTAAACGTGATATCCTTTGTAACTGAGCTTACGTTTACAAAATCATCAGCAGTAACGGAATCCCAGGTAAAGGCACTTCCGCCGGCAGTCATCGTAACGCCGTCAGCTGTTGCAGGAAGTTCTTCATTAAGGGAGCTTTCTGAATATTCAACGAGCAGGGTAACGTCAAGGTTTTCACCATAATTATATGAAGTCTTTGAACCTTCCTTTACTGATACGGAAGTTACTGATGCATCGATAATATCCACATCAAAACTTACAGTCTTTACGACAGATTCACTGGCAAACTCTGCAACAGCAGGAACATAAGTTACGGTTACAGTCTGTCCGGTAACGGCAGCAGAAGAATCAAATCCGGTATAGCTGAACAGTGATTTATTCGTTCCGTCAACGGTAATTTCAAGAGGATAGTCTTCGTCATCTTCAAGAGGATGATCATAAGAAACTGAAATTTTCATTCCTTCAAGGGCAAGTGCCGTTCCTGTGGCATATTTTGTTTTTGAAGGAGCATTTACAAGGGTCACTCCGGTAACTTTTGGAATTACTGAAAGTACCTGATATTCAATTATGTTGGATTTGGTTTCAGTTCCCGTAAACTGTGCCCAGACCTGAACCTTAGAGTCAGAAGCTTTAAGAGCCGTTACAAGTCCGTTTTCAACTGTAAGAACCGAAGTATCAGATGAAACCCATTCGATTTCGTTTCCCGCAGCAGATTCAGGATATATGGAAGCCGTAAGCTGCTGTGTGGTATCTCCTACTGCAATTTTTACTGCAGTCTGTCCCGTAATTACGATTCCTGCATCAACCTTTACTGAAGGCTGTACGATAACCGTTTCATCATCACCTGAGCAGGAAACAAAACCTGCACCCATTACTGCAAGAGAAGCCAGAACTGATATTAATTTTCTCAATTTTTTCATAACTTTCCTCCGGTTAGTAAACAGCCTTTTCGCTGATTCCGTAAACAGAAACAAGGTTTGAAGTGTATCCGACAACGGCAGTTTTAAGGGCTGTGTCAACGGCATAGCTTATGTCGTTTGTGCTGTTTGTCGAATCCGAAGACTTGGTTCCGTAACCTGCAAATTCAAAGTCTCCGTTTTCAATGCGGCCTGCATAAGTCATTACGCTCGTCCTTGCTTCATCCGGTGTCTGAACAGTGTAGCCGTAGAAATCAGAAGAAGTATCAAAGTTAGAATACTTGTCTCCGCCACTGAATGCAGTTACGGTTGAAGGAACCTGTTCGTTTCTTGAAGAAGCTTCCCATGCATCAAAGTGGACCGAAGTATCAACACCTGAAGGAAGGCTTCCCTTTACGCCCTTTGTAATGAGCGGGCTTGTATCGCTGTTTTTGTGAGGCCAGTACGAAGTTACGTTTAACGTATCTACAATCTTGTTATTGTAAGACTTGATTGAAGCACCTGATTCACCAGAGAAGGTACCGTAATCAGACGGCTTGTAAGTTGAAGTTCCGGCATATACGTCATTTCCCTGAAGTGAAGACATCATAGGGAACTTAACGTTGCGGAAGTAGTTTGCTTCAACGAAGATGTCAGCACCTGTTGTTCCGCCGGCACCGTATTTTGAGTTTCCGTCGTAGTAGTTGTTGTAAACGTGAACTGTCATAGTCCTTACGCGCGGATGGCGTGAATCTGAATGGTCAAACCAGTTGTGGTGATATGTAATGTAGTTAGGACCTGATTCACTCTTCATACCGCAGAGGGACATTTTTCCTGAATCCCAGAAGTGGTTGTAAGAGTAAGTCTGATATTTTGAGTCACCCTTTACGTCAAGGGAACCGTCACCCTTTGCCTGGTCACTGTCACCGCCGGTTGAACCGTAGAAAATATCGTTGTTGTGAACCCATGTGTAATAGTTGTCGGTATCAAGGGAAATACCGTCGTCAGCAAAACACATGAATCCGAGGTTGCGGATTTCTGCATAAGAAGAAGTCCTGCACAGTATGCCGAAACCGTGGAATACGGCATCATCACCGATTCCTTCAAGAGTAAGCATAGTCTTCTGGCTTGTATTGTTTGACTTAATCTGAAGTCCTTCAGAAGAAGATTTCCATGAAGATTCAGGGAATCCCGTAGTATCAATCTTACCGATTACGCGGATACATACAGGAACATCATTATTATACTGGGCATATTTCCAGTAACCTGAGTTGTTAACGATTCCCTGAACGCCGGTAAGGGTAATTTTTGTTCCCTTGCTGTCCTTGTTGATTTCAAGCTGTACGGAATCAAAGTTGTCATTATCAACGTAAATGACTATTGCACCGTCTTTAAGGGTTCCGTCTGCCTTGTATGCCCCCGGAACGATGTCGCTTGAGAAGGCATAACCGCACCTGTCATGACTTGCAACGGAAGCAGAAGCAGTTGCCGGAGTTCCGCCGTTTGCAGCAACTTCAAAGTCATAGTCACCCTGGGCAAGTCCCGGAATGTCAGCGCGGATCATCTGACCGTAGCTGCGGATAAGAGGTGTATCAATGGTTGTCCATGACGAAGCATCAGATTTTTTATATTTTACTGTGTAAGTTGCATTAGAAACCGGATTCCATTCGAGGTAAGCGCTTTCAAGCCAGCCTACGACGCGGGTAATCGTTACGGAAGCACCTGCAACGCTGTCGATAGTACCTTCACCTGAAGAGCCTGTCATTCCCTGGCCGGTCTTTCCGTTTCCGCCGCCTGAGCCTGAGCCCGAGCCGGAACCACCGCCACCTGAACCTGAGCCGTCATCAACATCCGTGACATCATCTTCAGAAGTTTCTTTTTCTGTTAATTCAGAGTCAGGAACCGTCTGGTCTGCAGCATAAACGTTAATATCAATTTCACCGCTCTTTTTACCGCCGATTACGGCATAAACGCTTGCAGTGCGGCTTGCAGAACCGCTTTCATCAATATCAAGTTCTTCAGCCTGCGTAATTCCATAGGCTGTAGTTCCTGCATTCGTAAGTTCAAGTACATCAGTTGCAGTTGAAACCCATTTTACGGAATCATAGTACGCATTTGAAGGCGTAATGACTGCAGTAAGCTTAACCGGAGAATCCCCGACCTTAAGACCGGTCTTCTCAGCCTTAATTACAACAGACTGAACGTTGTTTTTTACATAACTAGTTGAACTGACGGAGCAGGCTGTAACAAGTACAGCCAGACAGCACAACAACCCTGAGGCAGCAATCTTAATTTTCACAATAACCCCCTTAAAATAAGCACAAAGATGCTTTTCTACAATGGAAGTATACAAAAGCGGTAAAACAGTTTTCATTTCGAATTTTGAATTTTACCGACATTTTGAGGAAAATATTTTTGAAAACTAAGAATTAAGTTAAGACTTTACTTATTTAAGCCAGAGATACGTCGTTTCGGCTCCATTAAGATTATCGTAGTAAAAATTTGTCATATCCCAGCGGTTCTGAAGGGCGAAGAACGAGCGGGAACGAATCAGATAGATAATCGGACATTCTTCGAGATAGATTTTCTGGTATTCATCCCAGTAAGGCTTTGCTTTTTCGTAATCAACGATGCATTTTGCAGTTTGATAGAGTTCGTCAATACGCGCCTCCCATTGCGTTGCCGGAGACTTTTGAAGCGGATTCCAGAGGTGGAGGTTTCCGTCACTCACCCAGACATTGCTTCCCTGCGTCGGGAAAAGCGAGCCTCCTCCAAGACCGATGATGATCGACTGCCAGTCATAGCTCGACATGAGCTGGTCAACGAGTTTCTGGAAATCTGTAGGACGCGCCGTGACCGTGATTCCCTCTTTTTTACACTCGTCAGTTATAATCTGAACGATATCTGAGAAAAACGGCTGGCTTGCGGCAAAACACAGGTCAAATTCGACTTTTCGCCCCTTTTCGTCATACAGAAATCCGTCTTCTTTTTTTGTGAAACCTATAGATTCAAGAAGTTTTTTTGCATGCGGGTGGGAATATCTGTACTGGAGAAGAATATTCTCGTCATAATACTTGTTCGCTTCCGGGAAGAAAGAATATTTCGGGCTTCCCAGACCTCTGTAAGTCTGCTGAATGATTCGACCGCGGTTTAAAAGACAGCTCATTGCCTGGCGGAATTCTTTTTTGCAGAACCATTCGTAGAAAGGCTTGTCCTTATTCTTCGGATTCTGATTGAAAGACCAGAAAGACGCATTCATCGAACCTTCCGCATTAAAGACAGTGTAGCCGGACTTTTCAGAATCAGCGTCCTCAAGCACTTTTCCGTCAGAGGTAAGGGTATTTTTTGCGTTTTTTACGACTTCTTCAAGCTGCTCGGGAGACGGAGAGAATGATTCCATTTTTCCCTGCTTGAACAGAAGATAGTTCGTATTCTGGTCTCCGATAACCTGAACAACCTGTTCCTCAGGATAATAATGGCTTTCACCGTTCACATCTTTTTCCCAGAAATCAGGGTTCCGCTTGTACAAAAGCCGCTGGCTCGGGGTGTACTCAACCAGAAAATACGGGCCGCAGCTTGGGATTTCTTTCGGATTGACCGCTACGGTAAAAAGATTTTTTACAGCCTCCGCCCCGCCATCTTCCTTCGCCTTCCTGTACAGAAAAGCTGGTCCGAAATCCATATTCGTATGAAGGACAGGCTCAGCGACAATCTGCGGAAAATGGAATACAAAACTTCTGTCGTCAATTTTTTCAATCGTGATTCTCTGTGAAGTTCCGTCCTCCATCGGCATGAACTGGGAGTTGTAGGCAGAAGAGCCGCAGTCCGCATCTCCCTGAATCTCGTCATACCAGAAAACCACATCATCACTCGTGACTTTTACCTTTGGTTTAGAATTCTGATAAAAAGACCAGTAAACATTGTCTTTTAATGTGTAAATTATATCGAGCTTATTGTTTTCTTCGTCAATCTTAATCTCGAAATCAGCGATTTTTCCCTTCCATTTGCGGTCGATTACGTCATAGTCGGCAAGATACTGAACCAGAGGAGCAACAACCCCCGCTGTCGTACCGTCTTTTTCGGCAACAAGCATATTAAAACTCTTCGGATCGCCCATGATTGAGTCGTTCCAGACTCCGCCCGCCTTTCCCGGAGCAAAATCGTTATGAGTCTTAGGCTTTTTTACGGTCTTTTCAATAAGTTCGCCTGCCCCGCTTGCCCGTGCGGCCTCAATTTCTTCGAGACTCATCTCTGGATAACGGCTGCAGGAAAACAGAAAAAAGAGATTGCAAAAAAAGGCACAGAGTACAAATAAAACAGGATTTCTAAACGGAGGGATGTTTTTTTTCATAGAAACAATTGTAGCATAAAAAAGAGGGGAAGTCCTCCCCTCTTCTCTCAGTTATTCTCTAAAGTTCTAGTTTTCAGGCTCAATCTGAGTATTCATCATAAGTTCCTGAAGAAGCGCCATAGGCTCGATTTCTTTGTTGAGGATGCGGTAGAGACCGTCACAAATCGTGAGTTTTAAGTTGTGACTGACCGCAATCTGATGAACGAATTTGCAGGCAACTGCACCTTCTGCAAGATAACCAAGTTCTCCGATTCGGGCGATGAGGTCATCAAGATCTTTAAATTTTGAAAGAATGTCTGTTTTGATGATATCCTGACCAAAACGACGGTTACGGCCATATTTTGAACGGCAGGTAACATCAAGGTCGCCGACACCAGCGATTGAAGTGAAGGTTTCGGCATGAGTAGCTCCCATCGCAAAGCCGATTGTCTGGATTTCGTTGAGACCGGCAGCAAGAAGAAGGCTTTCTGCGTTGTCACCGAAAATGTCAGAATGTTCACTCACGGCATCGAGAGCCCCGTAAACAACCGCAATGACGTTTTTTGCAGCCGCACAAATCTGAACGCCGACTACATCAAGCGAAGAATAAGCCATAAGACCCGGGACACGCAAAAGCTCGCGGAATTTTATTGAATTTAAGGCATGCTCACTTGCGGCGATAAGGCCCGTGAGTTTTCCCATTGCAACTTCCTCTGCGTGAGAAGGACCTGAAATATAAACAAGGGAACCTTTATAGCAGGAAGGAAGTACATCTTCGAGAGTCTCAAGAATAAGGCGCGGACCATTTTCTGAAGCGACAAAACCCTTTGTAAGGACACCGATTACAGTCTCCCCGTTTTTAATGGAAGGTACATTTGCAATCTGTTTTGCAGTCGAAGCAATAAAGAGCGACGGTGACGCCAGAATGAGATATTCCTTTCCGTTTGCGACTTCTTCGATGTTGATAGAAGCGGTGAGGTTTTCTGAGAGCGGGAACCCCGGCAAATACCTTTTGTTCTCGTGCTCATTGTTGATGCCGTCAACGACATCCTGCTCACGCGCCCAGATCTGGACTTTGTGTCCGCCGCGGGCAATCGCCTGAGCAAGGCCAGATCCCCACGCACCAGCGCCAATTACGCCAACATTCTTTTGTTTCATTATTTTTCCTCAATCTTAGAACCAGCAGGCAGACTCGTCTTTCCAGTCTATGATTTCCTCTGGTTTGAAAAAAAGATTTATTTCGCGTTCTGCACTCTCGTCCGAATCAGATGCATGAATAATATTATGATTTGTGTGCGAGCAGAAATCTCCGCGGATTGTTCCTGGGAGAGCCTCGCTCGGTTTTGTCGCTCCCACTACCTTACGAACAAGCTGGACGCAGTTTTCGTCGTCGAGCTGCCAGACCATAGCGACTACAGGCGCACTTGTGATGTAAGAAACAAGCTCATCGTAAAAAGACTTGCCCTTGTGCTCAGCATAATGCTTTGAAGCAAGTTCCGGAGAAATATTCATAAGTTTGAGACCGACCAGTTTGAGTCCTTTATTTTCAAGGCGTGTGATAACCTGACCAATGAGCCTGCGGTTAAGAACGCCAGGCTTACACATAGCAAAACATCTTGTCATAGTCTTTTCAGTATACAACATATAGAAGAAGTTGAAAAGCAAAAAAATCTGCCCTTACTTTATCAGCATACAGTCACCGTAAGAGAAGAAGTGATACTTTTCTTCTACGGCTTTCTGATAAGCGTTAAGGATGTGCTCCCGACCGGCAAAGGCACTAACGAGCATAATCAGCGTGCTTTCCGGGGTGTGGAAGTTCGTGAACATCTGATTTACGCACTTGAACTTGTAGCCCGGGTACATGAAGATGTGGGTGGAAGATGAGCCGCCTTTTACGAAACCGTTCTCATCACTTGCGCTTTCGAGTGTTCGTACACTCGTCGTTCCAACAGCGAGAATCGGGCGGCCGTCTTTCTTTGCCTGATTGATTTTTTCGGCGACATCGAAAGGAATCGTGTAGACTTCCTCGTGCATCTTGTGCTCTTCAATATTCTCGGTTCGGACAGGAAGGAATGTTCCCAGGCCTACATGAAGGGTTACAAAACAGCGCTCAATGCCTTTTTCGTCAAGACGGCGGAACATGTCTTCGGTAAAGTGAAGGCCTGCCGTTGGACATGCAGAACTTCCCGTTTCCTTTGCGTAGACAGTCTGATACCTCTCGCTGTCGGTGTCATCGTCCTCGCGGCGGATATACGGCGGGAGAGGAATGTGACCGTTACGGCCGAACCAGTCGTCATCCAGGCGGGAATCAAACTGAATCGTGCGGAATTCGCTTCCATTGTCGTTTTCGTGTTCGATTATTGTTCCGACAGAGCCGTCGGTAAAGCGGTATTTGTTTCCGGCTTTTACTTTTTTTGCGCCTTTGACCATTGTGTGCCACAGGTTTCCTTCGGGAGTCATCTGGTTGAGGAACATAAATTCCTGCTCACGCCCGCCCTGCCCCTCGACTTCGGAAAGTTTGATTCCATAGCAGCGGGAACGGCGGACCCTGGAATTGTTGAATACCATGAGAGTGTCAGGGGAAATAAGCTCGGGCAAATCGTCCATCTTCAAATGTTTGACTTCGCCGGTCTCACGGTTAAGGAGCATGAGCCTGTCCTGACCTCGCACGCCGGCCGGCTTCTGCGCAATCAGTTCCTCAGGCAAATCAAAGTAAAAGTCTGATAATTTCATAGAGCGAACAGTCTAAACTTAAACCTTGAACTGGTCAATCTGACCGCCAATCTCAGAGATTGACTCGCTCATTTTTCCTGCGATTCCGCTCAAAGCAGAGCCGGTCTCGTTGATTTTTCTGGCTCCGATTCCCATCTCATCCATGCTCTGGGCCATAGACATAGCGGCATTCTGCAGCATCTGGACTTCCTTGAGAATCATCTTGTTACCCTCAGCCATCTCGGCTGAAGCATTTCGGACTTCAATCGTGCTGTCGTTCATGCCATGCAGGGCATCGGTAATCTGCTGGCTTCCTTCGTTCTGCTCTTCCATTGCGGCCTTAATCTGCATTACGAGGGCATCGGTTTCTTCCAGTTTTTGTGTGACAGCCTCGAATGCGACTGCCGATTCACCGGATGCTGATACGACCTCATTGATAGATTCCTTTATGCTTGAAAGCTGGTCTCCGATTGTCTTTGACTGGGCAGTTGATGTCTCGGAAAGTTTTCGGATTTCATCTGCGACTACGGCGAATCCCTTGCCCGCTTCACCGGCGTGAGCAGCTTCGATTGCGGCGTTCATGGCAAGAAGATTTGTCTGGCTTGCAATTGCAGCAATTGCGCATTGGCTTCCTGAAGCATGTTAGACTGGCTTTCGATTTCGTTGATTCGGTCGTTGACAGCCTTCTGCTTTGAAATACCAGCCTGAGAATTTGAGCGGAGCTCGTTGAATGAGCGGGCCATCTTTTCCATAGAACCGTTTACGGAAGAAATATTTCCAATCATCTCTTCGACTGCTGAACTTGCCTGTGCGACCCCGTTTGACTGGCTCTCAATCATCTTTTCCAGGGACTCGATGTTTGAGGCAATCTCGTTTACGGCTCCGGCAGTCTGGCTTACGCTCTGATTCTGACCGTCAATCTGGCGTTTCATTGAATCGATGTTTGCGATAATCTCTGTGATAGAACTTGCCGTATCGTCGACGCTGGCGCTCATGTCAGAGCCGACAGAACCCAGGTTCATGTTCGAGTGCTTTACGCTGGCAATGATTGACTGCAATTTTTCTGTAAACTGATTGAAGCCCTTGACCACATTTCCGATTTCGTCTTTTGTCGTAACGGCAATTCGCTTGGTGAGGTCGGCATTTCCGCTTGCAATCTCAGTGATTGAAGTCTCAACAGCTTTGAGAGGCTTGAGGCTGATGGAAATAAGAACTGCGCTCACAGAAATGGCAATCACAAGGATAATAACGATGGTAAGAAGCATTGAGATTGACATTTTCTTGATTGAGCCGAAATACTCATCGTGGGGAGCCATACAGAAGACTGCCCAGTCACAGTTGCCCCCTACAGGCTTATAGGCTGCGACCATATTTTTTTTGCGCCATGGCTCAAAGAAAACCTTGTAAGTTGTATTTCCGCTCATTGCATCGATAATGGCTTCCTTCATTGCGCCGGAAGTAGATTCTTTAAGGACCTGGCCTTGCTCAACATATTTTACATCTGAATCAGCGACCGTTTTTCCTGTCTTCATGTTGATTACGAAGGGATGGCTGTCTTTTCCCACATAAATCTCCTTACAAAGATCTGAAAGAGTGCCTCCATGAAAAACGGCACAGATAACGCCGATTATTTTTGAATGGTTTTTGTCGTAAACAGGAACAGAATAAAACATAAGAAGCTTGTTGTTAACAGAACTGATGGTGGGGTCAGAGACATAGTGCTCGCCGGCCATGGCTCTCTTAAAATATTCCCGGTCCGAGAAATTGAGCTTGACTCCGTCACCAGTAATACCGATGCCGGTTGAATCATAGAAAGCGATGTTCTCATAGTGGCTGTCTGTTTTTGTCGCCCCGAAAACGATGGCTGTTTTTTCTTCTGTGGAATTTTCGGGATCCTGAATGACAGACATACTGGCAAGGACATCCAGCATGTGGAATTCCCGTTCATTGGCCTGTGCAATTTGAACAGAAACTTTTTCTGCCACACTTGTAATTGTTTTTTCTACGGAATCTTCAAGTCCTTCAGTTGACATGGTGTAGGCTATGCCACCCAATAAGCCGTTTGAAATAACGACCACAATAAGAAGCAGCATGAGGATTTTAGTTTTAAGGCTGTTGAATTTCATAAAAGCTCCAAAAAAAATTAAGATAAATTTATTATAACGATGTTTTGAGAATTTTGCACGATTTTTTTATCGAGGAGAGCTTATTACTTTTTACTTGTTCCTTATTCCTTTTTTCTCTATACTTCTTTTCCTATGACTGATTTATCTGACCTGAAGAACGAACTTAACCCCGAACAGTACGAGGCCGTAATGACGATTGACGGTGCAATTCTGATTATCGCAGGGGCCGGAAGCGGAAAAACGCGCGTCATCACTTTCAGAATCGCTCATATGCTTGATGCCGGAGTACCTCAGAGCGCAATTCTGGCGCTTACCTTCACGAACAAGGCAGCGCGCGAAATGAGCGAACGAATCAAGGAACTCACCGGGAAAAAACTTCCTCTGCTCACAGTCTCAACCTTCCATGCATTCGGAGTACGCATTTTAAGGCAGGAAATCTCAGCTCTCGGATACCGCGAGAATTTTTCGATTTATGATGAAACAGACAGAAACTCACTTATCAAGGAAACAGGCCGGGAACTCAAGTATTCTCCTGAAGCAATGGACATTTACCAGATCGGAATTCTTATTTCTGACATAAAGACCGGCCGAAAACACTGGAACTCCGAGAACGAGATTTACAGGGAACTCTACGAAGGCTATCAGGAAGGCTTAAGGCTTTACAATGCCGTCGATTTTGACGATCTGATTACGCTGCCTATAAAACTTTTCCGCGAGCATCCGGAAATTCTGGCGAAATACAAGGAACGCTACAAATACATAATGGTCGACGAATTCCAGGACACAAGCCACCAGCAGTACGAATTCATGCGTCTTCTGGCTGAGAACAACATCGCCGTTGTCGGTGACGATGACCAGTCGATTTATTCCTGGCGTGGTGCTGACTACCAGAACATCATAAATTTCGAGAAAGATTTTAAAGACGTAAAGGAAATCCGTCTGGAGCAGAACTACCGCTCGACCGGCACGATTCTGGCAGCTGCGAACGGAGTCATCAAGCACAATACGAACCGCAAGGACAAGGAACTCTGGAGCGGAAACGGTGAAGGAAAACCGATTGAGATTTACATGCCAGACAACGACACGGCAGAAGCAGAATTCATTCTCGAGACAATTCAGAGTATCTGCGTGAGCGAAAAACGGAAATATGACGATTTCTGCGTCCTTATGCGCGCAAACACCCAGTCGAGGGTTCTGGAAGAAGCATTCCTGGCCGAAAACATTCCATACACGATGAGCGGCGGAACCTCATTTTTCCAGCGCAAAGAGATTAAAGACATCATTTCCTACCTCCGCGTAATCTCAAACCACGATGACGACGTAAACCTTCTCAGAATCATAAATACGCCCCGACGAGGAATCGGACGCGCTACAATCGAAAAACTGAACGAAATTGCGAAAAATCTCTCCTGCTCACTCTGGGAGGCAATCAACGCGCTTCTGGAAGTGCCCGACGAAAAAGCAGATTTATTCATGAGCGCCCCGACTTCTGTCACAGGCAGGAGCGGTTTAGATGACGAATCTTTCTCAGAAGGTACAAAAGACAGTCTGAAAGCTTTCGTCGAAATCATCGAGGGAAACAAATCTATGCTCGGCGGCCACGGACTTGCAAAAAAAGTGCGCACGATGGTCGAGAACATCCATTATTTTGACTACCTGATCGGAGAAAACCCGAAGTCAGAGAAAGCTGCAAGATTCAAGATGCTCAACATAGAAAGCCTGATAGGCTCAATCGAAAAATGGGAGAACAATCCGGATTCAGGAGACGCGACCCTCTACAATTATCTGAACCGCATTACGCTCCTTAGCCGGGACGATCTTGATGACGACGAGAATCTTGGAAAAGTAAACCTGATGACAATTCACGCCTCAAAGGGCCTTGAATTTCCGGTCGTTTTCATCGCCGGAGCAGAAGAAGGCCTTATTCCGCACGGACGTGCCATAGATGAAGGCGGAGACGCAGCCGTTGAAGAAGAGCGCCGGCTTTTTTATGTGGCGATTACGAGGGCGCGCGACAAACTTCTGATTTCGTCATGCCGTACAAGAAGAAGGCAGAACAGCGCGGTTGAATGCCAGCCGTCAAGGTTTCTCGATGAAATTCCTCCGCACCTTGTTCAGTACCACGAACCCCAGAAAGAAGTGAGTGCGGACCAGGCGATAGAACTTCTTCAGCAGATGAAAAAGAAATTCGCCGCCCCGAAAGTTCCGGGATTTTAGGGAAGTGCATTACTCACTGCAAATTTCTAATTCGTTCCAGAATTCGGGGATTTCCTGGCCTACCCGCCAGAAAGAAAGCCGTTCTATTCCGCTGTCGGCGTACATTCTGCATCTGCCTGCGGCAGATTCTACAGTATCATAAAAAACCGTGACCTTAGTTGATTTATCAAATGAAAAACTCAGGTCTCCGTCCTGGCTCTGTTTAAAAGCCTTCACTTTGTTTTCTTTTACGAGGTCGTCAATCTTATACATTCTGTATGCTTTCCGGCCGACACTCTCGTCGTTCCAGGCGCGGGAATAAAAATGGCAGCCCATCACGAGTTTTTCTTCCGGAATTACAGATTTTGAGTATTCTGCGATTTTTTTACACCATGCGACCGAAGCAACCGGGCCAGGAGCGCTTGTTGACCAGTGCTCGTCATAAGCCATCACGATAATCTTATCCACGATTTCTGAAAGTTTCGCATAATCATAGGCATCGCGCTCAAGGGTTTTAAGTCTTGCGGGAATTGCGACTGTAAGCATTTTTCCACGGAGCTTTTTTTTCAGGATTTTAAGAAAGTCGCGGAAATTTTCGTCATCTTCTTTCATCACGAGTTCCCAGTCAATCTGAACTCCGTCGTACTCTTTAGATTCTTTTACAAGCTGTTTTATGATTTTATTTCTGAGCGAAAGTTTCGGATCAAGGAGAAGATGAGTCTGAGCTTTTGAGTCCACGCTTGAAACAAGATGAACACGGCCTTTGTAATCAGGGAATTTCTCGCTTCGTTTTGGGACAGTCACAAAATCTGAAAAATTATTGACCGCATTCACAAAATAGCCGACATCCGTGACGGGATAGTCAGCAGAAAAAGAACTTTCCTCGCCAATCATCACATAGCCCCAGACTTCCTTGAGAGGAATTTTCTGAGGCTCTTCTGATTGCTGGGCAAAAATAAATGCTGTAATACTGAAGAAGAATAATAACGCTGAAAAAAACAGTTTATTTTTGTTTACCGGCATATTTTATTTGATTTTTTTGAAAGTAAAATAGTCGATTGTCATTCCGTTATGGCCGTTAGCTTCCGGATTATTTGCGCTGTTCTGCTGAATTTTTACAGTTACGGTCGTCGGCTGATCAAGCGTAAAACTCACGACAGAACGGGTTGTAAGCTCATATTTTAAGACCGGAGGTTCTGAACCGAAAACCGGGTATGAATCCTGATTGATAAGGATATTGAATTTCATATGTTTAATATCGGGAGCAAGAACACAGGCAAGCCCTTCGTAAGTTCCGGCCGGGAAATTGACTTCTGCGATTGCCCATGAAGACTCGCCCAGAAGTTTGAGAGCGTAAGATTTTGAAGCATCCGCATCGCCGACAAGATCAAAACCGTCATAGTATGTGTTTTCGGCTTCAATCTGGAGGAAATCTCCCGTAAAATCAAATTTCGGAGCTTCTTTCATTCGTGCAGGAGGAGGAGGAAGAACCGCTTTGAGGGAGCCGGTTCCTTTAGCTTCGATTTCGCCAGAAGGCTCTTCTGCTTCTTTTTTTGGAGAGGTATCAAGAGTTGCAGTAGAACCGCAGGAAATAAAAAGTGCAGCAAGAACAAGCGGAAAAATCACCGCCGTAATTTTTTTTGTAATTTTCATAATTTTCATAATTCTCCTTTGAAATAATTAAAACAAACTTAATGATTTTTTTCAAGGGGCAAAAAAAATGCACCGTGTCCTTCACAGTGCATTTATGCAGAATACTGACGGCCGGCTTTACCGCACCTTTCGTCAGACGGATTTTCTCGCTTTTAATTCAGAACTGATTTCTTCAACTTTTTTGTCGTTGAGGATAAACTTTGTTTTGAAGATGATTACGCCACAGATAAGGACGAAAATCGGAATCAAAGTCATTACCATGCGGAGTCCCATTTTTGAGGCAACCGAAACACCTGTCGAAAAATCGATGTTCGCGATTTTGGCTGCTCCGTCAGTCGGTTGCTTGAGGTTCAGCACTGAAAGCGCGATGGATGCGACGAATGCGGCAATTCCGGAAGCAAGTTTTACGACAAAAGTCTGCATCGAGAAGATTACGCTCTCATCACGACGGTTATTCTTCAGTTCGCCATAATCTACAGTGTTTGCAAGGAAGACTGTGATGATTACATTGTTCACGCCTGCACTCGCCATAACCAGAACGCCCGGAATCAGGAACGGAACGACCGAGTTCACGCCGAAAGTTGCCATTGCAAGAAGGGCCGCATAACCGACAATGCTCATTCCGACAGACACATAGAAGATTTTTATGTTGTTGAGTTTAATAAGATTTCTCAAAACCGGATAGAGAATCATCATCGCTAAGATTTGAGTTCCGCCGCCAACCATATTGAAGAGCGCATAACCGTCATTCCAGTTTGTGCCTCCCAGATCGTACTTGAAGAAGTAAATTACGAGGTTAGACGTGATGTAAAGAGCGACATTCACGACAACAATCGTAAGGACTACGCACATCGCCTGGTCATTCTGGATGAGGGCACGGAACATCTCGCTGATTTTTGCAGTTTTCATGTCAACCGAAGATTTTTCCTTGATTGAAAGGCACATAATCACGGTAAAGAGAACGAAGAGAACTGCAACACCGAGCGTGAAGTACTTGAAGCCCATAAGCTCACCCCACTGCTGCGGCGGATACTGACGGGCGAGTTCCTGAGGAGCTGAGCCGCCAAGCGTTCTTCCGAGCATCGGAACGATAATCATTGTTGCGATTGAAATGATTGCAGAACCGACACCAGCGCAGCTTCGTGCAAGAGTCGTAAGTCCCTCGCGCTCCTTTCCGCCGTTCGTGAAAGCCGGAATCATTGACCAGTACGGGATATCCATCATCGTGTAAGTAACGCCCCAGAGGATGTAAGTGACAGCGGCATAAGCAACAAGACCTTTTGCATCAAGAGCCGGAGGTGCTGCAAACATCAGGAAGAGAACGACTGCATTCGTAAGAGTTCCAATCAAAAGCCACGGGCGGAATTTTCCCCAGCGGGTCTTTGTCTTAGCAACAACAACGCCCATAATCGGATCATTGAATGCGTCAAAAACACGGGCAATGAGCAAAATAATGCCCATTGCGGCTGCACTAACGCCCAGAATGTCCTGAAAATAATACAGAATATACGAGGCTGAAAGCATGTAAACCATGTCCTTTCCGACCGCCCCCAGTCCGTAAGACGCTTTTTCTTTAAGTCCTAACATTTTTTCCTCCGTTTACTATCCACAGATTCGCACTGATTAACACAGATTAGATTTCTCTATAAACATCCAAAATCTGTGACATCTGTGTAATCTGTGGTTCTAATTCTTCAATGCTACAAGCAGGATGTTTATCAAAATCTCAATCTGCTTCCTTGACTCGACGGATTTATCCATCGCAAGAAGGTCACCGCTGATTGAGAGTTTTTGTGCCAGGCAGAACAGGGAGTGCATCATCGTGATGAACATTTCCTGAATGCTCGCTCTGGCAAGAACCTCGTTCTTCGAGCCGTTGAAAGAAATCGAGCCGTCTGCAATTCCTTTCTCAAGGGCCTGAATCACAATTCTATTCGTGCCGAGAATCGTTTTTTCGTACTCGGCGAGTTTTTCAGAACTTACTTTTTCTTTTTTTATGAAAGAATCGAAATAGTAGACGAAACTGAAAAAACTCCTCTGTGTAACAAGTGCCTCAGAGAAAACTTCAAGCAGTTCTTTAAGCTGCTCAAAGCCAGTGAAGCCCTCGTATTCCTTACCCGTGAAGACCTCATTGAAAACCTGAGTCTCAAGGTTCCACGCATAAATCGCGACTTCAATCGCAAGCTCTTCCTTTGTCTGAAAGTAGCGGTACAAGGAAGCCACGCCAATTTTTGATTTTGCGGCGATGTCATTCATCGAAATGTTCTCGATTCCATTCTCAGCGAACAGACCGTAACTGCATTCGATTATAGACTGAATCCGCTCATCTTTTTTTTCGCTTCGTTTTTCACTCATAGTCTCTCCATTTTTTTATCTGCCAGCCCACTCATACTGACTCTCCTCAATTCCGACCGCTTTTTCTACGGCGTGGTAGGCTCCGTTGTAAATTCCGGCTTTTTTGTTTGACATAATCGCATAATTCATTTTTTCCAGCAAGTCAGGAGTCTCAATGAATGAACGAAGCATGAAGTTCGCATAATCAAGGTTCGGGCACTCTGGAGTTCCGTCACCTACTTCCGCTGCACGAATCGCACCCCAGCACTCGTGTCCGCCGACATGCTGAATCATCAGTTTTGGAACAGGATAGAATGCAAGTTCGCTCGGCTTTGTGATAAGGCAGTCGCAGGCACGAATCAGAATGTTTGTCGCATAAACGGCGGCGAAAATGTCCTTATGGCAGAAAACATGAATTCCGTTCGACTCTTCGCCAGCGCAGGAAGAATCATTCAAAGCCTTTTCCGCAAACGACTTCGTGAAATTCCAGTCGTGAAAATGTGTTTTTGAAATTTCTCCGATGCCAGGAATCTTTGCTTTAAAGAAATCCCAGACATTCTCGTAATCCCCGATGTTAAGGTAAAGTGTCGCTTTCTTCTCTTTGATGTAAGGAATAAGCGTGCTGATTAAAGAAGCGAAATAATCGCTCTGAGCGCCTGCCCCTCCGATTGTCAGAAGGAAACGGAGAGGCTTTTTGCCGTTGATTCTCTCAAGGCGTTTTTTGCAGTCTTCTTCGATATTCGACACTATCTCATCATCCATGTAGTGACCAGCGTAGCAGATATCCTTCTCGCCCATCGGATTGAGGATTTTGTCTCCCGCAAAGCCCTTCAAAGTTCTGTAAGAAAGATAAGAAGAAGGAGTCTGCACCAAATGAAGCGCACCCTCGCTCAAATGAAGGCCCATCGCCCAGTTGTCAGGAATTGCGTTCACGACATGAGTAAAGCCCGCATGAAGTGCCGCCTGACTCGGCCAGACATGGGTTGCGATGTAAGGAGTATCCCTGGGAAGATCATGGAAAAGAGGCGTCATAAGCTCGGCTGTTTTCTGGTCTCCCGCATTGTAAGTGAGCTTTTTGAAGCCCTCAGTGTTAAGCGGATCCCAGACAAATTTATTGAAAAGCTTTGACTTCTGGGAAAGCCGGCTCGCCATTGAGTACAATTTATTCTGATAAGCGATGATTTTCGTACAAGTAGTCTCAGGGAATGAGTTGAGGTCAAGCCAGAGAGGTGTGTAGCCCATAGCGTGAGCCGCACTCGCCATCGCCATTGAGATTCTGTAATGACCGAAGCCCATGCGGATATTTCCGATGATAAGAGGTTTTTCCGGCAGCGCTCCCATCGGCTCCTTTGAAAGAACGAGAACCTTAGCGCCAAAAGCAGGGGTCAGAACCTCGTTATCGACAGCCGCAAGATGATAAGGCGTATTTCTGTCGTCCCCAAACTTTTTAAGGAATTTCTTCTGCTGTGCAGCCGCCTTCCGCAAAGTCTTTTTATCGATAATATTTCCAAAAATACAAGCCGATCTGTCCATGAATTTTTCCTTTTTATTTTTTTCTATAAATCGAAATCGAGTGCGGTTCAAAAGTGAATCTTTCGTTATCCCGATTTCCGTATTC
>JAFPUF010000117.1 GCA_017395545.1 Treponema sp.
AAATGAGCGACTTTTTGCTGAAGTACCATGATTTTATGAGCGAGTTTTTAAGAGAATAGGAGAATTTTATGAGCGAGTTTGATAAAGTAACAGCCACCCTGTACGTGTCAAGAAAAGTGGACACGAAAAAAACTTTTTTTCTGTTTCGTTTTTCGAAAGTAAACACCCGGCGTTTTTTCTTGGGCTTTTCTTTTTCAAAAGTAGACACTGAGCGTTTTTTCAGCCGTTTTCGTTTTCAAAAGTAGACACATTCTCAGGACGACCCCATTTTTCGCCGTTTTTGAACGAACTTCGGCTCTTCGCTCAGCACCCTGTTCTCAAATGTATGTTTTCTCCTGATTTCGCCCTTAAAAAAACTCTTTCTGAAATTCACCGGTGTCTCATATCCTAACGAGTAGCAGGGACGATGTTTATTATAGAAATCTACGTATCTTTCAAGCACTGCCGCAAATTCTTCTCGATTCCTACACTTGTTGATTTCGAAATCCATATACAGTTCTTCCTTCATCCAGCCGTTCAGCGACTCATTCACCGGATTATCCGTGGGTTTGCCGGCTCTGGACATAGATCTTACGATTACTGTATCCTTTATCAGATCATTGTATGCTATTGATGCATATACGCTCCCCTGGTCCGTATGGAGCACCACGGGCTCCGTCTGTCCTTTCAGGAGTTCTTTGATATCCGCTAATCCGTCTATATACTGGTTTCTGTCTCCTTTTCTTGCTGCTATTCGGTAGGACAGGATTTCCTTTGTGAATACATCAAAGTAGAATGTCACCTCAAAATAGAGGATCCAGAACTTAAACGCAGTCATGTCGGAAACTATGACCTGTCTGGGGCGATCCACAGTCTCCCATGTGGTGAAGATCAGATTGGGGTATTTATCTTTTTCTTTGCGCTTTCTGTAATGAACCTGATGTTTTGTCTCAGACTTTATGCCAAGGAACCGGAAGCATTTGTAGATGTAGTTGTCGCTGCAATCATATCCGTAGTTAAGCCTTATATACGCCGCCGTCCATCTGTATCCGTGTGATTTATGCTCCGTATGAACTTTCTCAACAAGAGCGATCATCTCTTCACGCTTTATGTCGCGATCAGATTTATCTCGCTTCTTCCACTTATAGTAACCGGATCGACTGACTCCCATAAGCGAACATAGATCTTTGACATCGTAATCTCTGGATAAAAGCTCAACTATTTCGAATTCTTCGGCTTTAAGCGAACATACTCCTGTTCCCCAGCTTCGTTCGTCCGTACAGTATAGTTTTTTTTAAGTCTTTCATTCTCGATGCGGAGTTTCAGGATTTCCTTCTTATACGCTTCCTCCGTGCGATCTACCCCCTCCGGCAGTATCTCCTTGATTTCTGCATCAGCTCTTGCCAACCCCTCTATTCCGGACTCATTGTACTGTTTGAGCCATTTTCTGAAGGCAGAATCAGATATACCGTTTGCGTCACAAAAATCCGTCAACTTTACGGTCGTATTGCTCTTATACTGCCTGATGAGGAACTCTTTCTCTAATGGATTAAGATGTTTAGCCATAATGCGAACTCCTTCCTGGTAGACCAACTGATTCCATCATACCAGATAAACCAGTTTTTTTCTACCCCTCCGTGTCCACTTTTATTATAGCATCACTGTGTTTTAAAGCAGATTAACAGGTATCAAGCTGTTTGACGAGTCAAGCGGGAACGGTTTTTCCGTCATGCAGATGATACCACCGGTTCCGAGATCACGGTCACTTTTCTAAACTAAAAAATCATTT
>JAFPUF010000118.1 GCA_017395545.1 Treponema sp.
CTTGTAGTCAGCAATAAAACCTTTGTATTTCTCCTTGAGGTATCTCAAAATTCGAGCGTGCTTCAACGGCGCTGCCCGTTTGAAACTCGAAGCTGCCGCGGCACTCAGTGCTATTCCTGAGCCGAAATTGCGGTAAAGTTCTATGAAACGTGAAATCTTCATTGAAGGGCACCGAACAGAGAATCAAAATCAACTCTCTCGAAGACTTCAATTTTTCCGCCTCTTGTAGCGTTCAAGATTCTGACGCCGTGTTCATCAGCGTAACGTTTGGCCGCAAAAAAAGCGTTCGTCGCAAAATCCCAAGGGAAAATCACAGCCTCTTCATCTTTCTGGCCGTTCCCCCAAAAATCATCAGTCTGGTAATCTTAAAATGATTCTTGATTTCGCTGTTGACTTTTATTTTGCCGTCTTTAGTCTCTTCTCTTGCGAACGAATGGTCAACCCCAAGCAGAATTATCTCTTTGAAGCCCATGTATACAGCGCACTGAATGCTGACGTAAGTAACAGTTCCGCCGTCGTAAACACATCTGGCAATGTCGTCAGAAAAAAGTATCTCGCCTCTCGACGGTTCAATCAGCCTCAGCAAAATCGCCCCGTCAATATCATAGATTCTTCCTGACGCGCTCATTGCGACAATTTTCAGGCCGGCCTTGACAGCTGAAATTTTCTCGCGGGTCTTCTTAATTTCCTGAAAGTCATGGACAGTATAAATTGAAGGCCGCCACTGTGTTTTTGGGAACAAGTTATATATGCTGTTTGAAGCTATTGAGATTTCGCCGGCCTCATGGAGCTTTTCGAGATCTTTTATCGTGAGGCTCGGCCCGTTGCCGATTATGAAACATCGCTGGCCGTCGTAGAGATTTTTGTATTTTTGAATGTAAACCCTTCCGGCCCTAAATCGGTTTACATTTAAAATACGCTTGATTCCTTTTTCAACAGCTCTGCCTGCTCTCCTGACAATGGGATAAAGGCGACTTTCTCGAAATTTATTTGGCATGTTACAATCTCCGAATATTGTTTTTAAATTATTATATAACCTTCGAGGTGCTAATTAAATTGAAAATTCTTCACATCGTCCCTGAATTTGAAGAAGGCGGCGTTGAACGTTACGTTCTCGAATTGTGCCGCGAACAGATTCTCAAAGGCCATGATCTCACTCTTGCCACAGCCGGAGGGAAACTCGAAAAATTTTTGCCTGAAAACGTCCGAGTCATTCTCCTTCCAGTTCAACGAAAAAATCTCTTCACCGGACTGTATTCCGCCAAACGTCTCATCTCTTCGGGAAAATGGGACATAATACACGCTCATTCCAGAGTCCCGGCGTTCATTGCCTGGCTTCTCTCGTCAATCTCAAAAACTAAATGGCTCATGACCGCTCACGCTCCGTACTCGCTGAATCTGGGAATAATGCCTCTTAAACATGCTGACGGAGTAATCTGCGTCTCTGAATCCGTGAGAACTCATCTTCAAAAATATCTGCCCCCGTTAAACGTAACAATACCCAA
>JAFPUF010000119.1 GCA_017395545.1 Treponema sp.
ATAATGTAACCCTCCCTCCCCCCCTGCGTCAGGGACTGGAGCACCGCCGTAAGGCGTTCGGTGCAGCGGCAGGCTGCGCCGAATGGAGCGGCAGCGTAAGTGCGCAAGGCCCGGCCCCGTCCTTTTGGGACGGGGAGACGCCCTTTTTTTTCTTACTTTTTCCCCTGTTATCTTTAATTTTTTTGCGTTTTCTTTTCTTCCCGTGTTATACTGAATCTGTATGCTATCGAAAAAAGATTTTCGTACCGCAGTTCTTGTTGCTTTCTGCATTTTTCTTAATTTTATCGGTAATTATACGGCGGCAAATTTACATCTTCCTCTCTGGCTTGATTCTATCGGGACGGCCATTTCCTCATACATTCTTGGAGCTGTCTGCGGTTCTATCGTGGGCATTACGGTCAATGTCGTTTATACCGGTTTCTCGTCGATGTCCTGCATCTACTCCATTTCAAGCATAGCAATCGCCGTTACGGTCTCTTTTGCAGCAAAAAGAAAATGGTTTCACTCGTTTTACGGAACAATCTCCGCCAGCATAATCGTCACTTTAGTTTCCGTCGTTTTTTCGGTCTCCATGAGCCATGTTTTTTCTGACGGATATACGAACAATATCTGGGGAGACGCTGTCATCGATTATCTCTCTGAGCAGGGACTCCCCTTCTTTCCAAGCTCTGTCATCGGGCAGTTTTACATCGATTTTGTTGACAAGGTCTTAACTCTTCTGATTGTTTTTGCAGGCGTAAGAATCTGGCACAGGCGAAGAAAAATCAAAAGGACTCTGGAAAAATCCGCGAAAAAAATTGTCGAATTCTCATTTCTTCTTTCACTTCTTTGTTTATCTTCTCAAAAATCTTCGGCTCAATCCGCAGTCTCAAAGAACAAGGATTTCAATTCTTATGTTCAGACAGTTTATTCAAGCGAGAACGGAATTCCTTGTGGAGAAGCAAACGACATCGCCCAGACTCCTGACGGAATCTTATGGATTGGAACTTATGCAGGACTTTACCGCTATAACGGCAGTGAATTCCGCTGGATGAAAGATTTTGACACGGTCCGGAGCGTCAACTGTCTTTATGTTGATGAAGAAGGACGACTCTGGATTGGAACGAACGATAACGGTCTTTCAATCTGTATCAACGAAAAAATCATAAAAACGCTCAGCTGTGACGACGGTCTTCCCTCAAATTCGGTGCGTTCAATCGTAAAGGGCGAGGACGGCTACTATTATGTCGGAACTTCAATCGGAATTCTTGTCCTGGAACTGAACTCCGGGCTGAGAATCTGCAATATCATTAAAGACGCGGGATATACCTCAAGCCTGAGCGCAAGCAAAGACGGATTTGTGGCGGCGGTCAGTTCAAAAGGTCAGCTTTTCGTGCTCAACGATACTGAAATCCGCTATTCACAGACTCTCGGAATAAAGGGAGAGAATTTTACCTGCTGCGCTTTTGACGAAAACGGCATTTTATACGCAGGAACTTCCCGAAACCAGGTCTTCCGCTACAAAATCACAGAAGAAAAAGCAACTCTGATCGGGACTGGAGTCTGCGAAGGGCTCAAATACCTCAAAAAAATCTATTTTGACAATGACAGAATTTTCACCTGCTCGGACAGCGGAATCGGATATTTCGTGCGGGAGTCTGAAATTCTGAAAGCACCCGATTACACCGGGGATTTCGAATTCAGAAAAATCAACACAGGTTCTTTTGACAACTCAATCGACAATATGACGGTGGATTATCAGGGTAACTACTGGTTCACTTCTTCCCGAAAAGGCCTGCTCCGTCTGTCAGCATCTTCTTTCGTAAATCTCTACGGATCTCTGGCGATTCCATCAAAAGTCGTAAACTCCGTAACAATGTGGAACGGCGTTCTCTATGTCGGAACTGACACCGGTCTCGACGCGGTCAACATTCCGAACAGGCTTGTAGTCAATAATTTCCTTACGAATGCGCTTTCCGGGGTACGAATCCGGTGCATTAAAACCGATTCAAAAAATCATCTCTGGCTTTCAACTTACGGAAAAGGACTGGTAGAAGCTTCTGAAAACGGGAAAATCACTTATTACGAAGAAATAGGCTCCAGAATCAGGGTATCGACTGAATTAAAAGACGGAACAATCGTTGCGGCGGGAATCCAGGGCATTTCTTTCATAAAAAACCAGAAAGTTGTAAAAAAGCTCACCCAGGCCGAAGGGCTCAGCAGCGCAATGACTCTCACGTTAATGGAAATGAACGACGGAACACTCCTTGCGGGCACTGACGGCGACGGAATTATGCTCATTAAAGACGAAAAAATCGAGAAAATCCTAACCATTTCGGACGGACTTACGAGCGGCGTCATCCTCAGAACCATAAATTCTTCGCTTGAAAACGGAGCTTTTATCGTGACGAGCAATTCCCTCTGCTATATGGAGAAGGATTTTTCTGTAAGACCCTTGAAAAACTTTCCGTATTTCAACAATTACGATATCCAGAAGAATTGCAGTTCATCTCTTCCCGACGGACAGGAGAATCTTTTTGTCCTTGGAAGCGCTGGCATTTATGTTGTGAACGAATCTGCTCTTCTGCACGATTCACCGAAAATTCAGTATGACCTGCTCGACTCAAAAAGCGGCCTGAATGCAAGCCTTACTGCAAACGCCTGGAATTACAGCGATGAAGAAGGCCATCTTTTCCTTTCAACCGACAGAGGCGTTTTCGTCGTCGATATGAACAACTACATTTTCGGAAAGCTTTCGTATCACATGATGGTCTCCGGCATAAAACTTGACTCACAGCTGTTTCAGATTGAGAGAACCGAACCTTTTACAATCGGACGGAATATCTCAAAAATCGAAATTTTCCCGGAAGTCGTAAATTACACGGTTCTTGACCCGTATGTGAGTTACTGGCTCGAAGGCTTTGAAGAAAACGAAACCCTTATTCCTCAGAGTCAGCTTTCAACCGTAGTCTATACAAACCTTCCGTCAGGGAAATACACATTTCATCTTTCCTTTTTTGATAAAGAACAGAATGTCGTGGAAGAAAACAGATATGAAATCATAAAAGAGCAGGAACTTCACGACACAAAAATTTTCATGGTCTACCTTGTTCTTGTGGCAATGCTCGCAATCGCCTGGATTACCTGGTTTTTTGTCCGAAATCACCTTCAGAAAAGATTTGATTTGCAGAGAAGACAGCTTGAATTCGTTCAGAATCAGGTAAAAATGGGAAATGAAACGATTCTCGCAATCGCAAAAACTGTCGACGCAAAAGATGAAAACACAAGCCAACATTCAATGCGTGTCTCTGAATATTCTGTTCTGCTTGCCCGCGAACTGGGCTTTTCTGAAGCAGAGCTCGAGAATCTGAGAAAAGCCGCGCTTCTGCACGATATCGGAAAAATCGGTATTCCGGACAGCATTCTGAACAAACCCGGCCGGCTCAACGATGAGGAATATGCGGTAATGAAAAGCCATGTCACCCGCGGGGCGGCAATTCTCAAAGACTTTACGATGATTGAGCACGTTCAGGAAGGAGTTCTGTATCACCATGAAAAATACGACGGGACCGGCTATCCGCAGGGCTTAAAAGGCGAAGCAATTCCGCTTTACGGAAGAATTATCGGTGTCGCGGATGCCTTTGACGCAATGACGGCAAACCGTGTCTACAGAAAGCAGCTTGATTTCAATTACGTTCTTGAAGAACTGAAAAGATGCCGCGGCACTCAGTTTGACCCTAAAATCGCAGACATTATGCTCCGTCTCGTTTCTGAAGGAAAAATTGATGTGGCAGCGCTGTACAATAAGTCAAAAAATGAATAGCGGGAACCTTCATAGCGCTGTCCCCCGTCTATTTTACTTTTTCCTGGAAATCTGTTAATATTTTGTTCTATGATAAAAATCCAGAAGTATTCCGAAATCGAGGATGACTTTTTTACAGGCCGTGATTTCGGTTCATCTATTGATATTGTAAAAGATGTTTTGAAAGACGTCAAAAAACGCGGGGATGCGGCGCTTTCTGAATACGGCGCAAAATTCGATGTTTCTGCCCCAAAGACTTTTGAAATTCCACAGTCAGAATTAAAAGCAGCCGCAGAAAAAATGGAGCGTGAAAATCCGAACCTTTACAAATCGCTCTGTTACAGTCATGAACTTGCATTAAAATTCGCAAAAAAACAGCGCGAATCTTTTGACGATTTTGAAGTTGAGCTTACCGAAGGCGTTTTCACAGGACAGAAGAATATTCCTGTTGACCGTGCGGGCGTTTACGTTCCGGCTGGACGTTTTCCGCTCGTCTCAACCGTAGTTATGACAGTTACCCCGGCCGTTGCAGCCGGCGTTAAAGAAGTGATTCTCTGCACTCCTCCGCGCGTTCATCCACAGGACAAAGCCGCTGCCGAAAAAAACGGTGAGGGCGTCCCAGGAAAACCTTTTTGCGGTGGAAAACCTTACGCAGACGAAAACATTATGGCGGCGGCATACATCTGCGGAGTCACGAAAGCATTTGCATGCGGCGGCTCTCAGGCAATCGGCGCAATGGCATTCGGCACTCAGTCAATCCCCAGAACGGACGTAATCGTCGGTCCCGGCAATAAATTCGTCGCTGAGGCAAAAAAACTCGTTTACGGCACTGTCGGAATCGATATGGTCGCGGGTCCTACCGAAGTCTTTATCATCGCAGACGAATCAGCGAATCCAGCGTGGGTTGCGGCCGACCTTCTTGCACAGGCAGAACATGACATCGTAGCGCAGCCGGTTATGGCAACAAACAGCCCCAAACTTGCGGAAGCTGTTGCAAAAGAAATCGAAAAACAGCTTGAAACGCTTTCGACACGAGAAACTGCCGAACAGAGCATCAAAAACTGCGGAAGAATCATCATCTGCGACAATCTTGAGCAGGCGGCAGAGGCGGCAAACAGAAAAGCCCCGGAACATCTGGAACTTGCAATGGAAGACGGAGAAGAACGCACAAAAATCGCAAATCTTGTCCACAACTACGGCTCGCTTTTCATTGGACACGGAAGCGCCGAAGTTTTCGGAGACTATGCAGCAGGCTTAAATCATACGCTCCCGACATCAGGAAGCGCAAGATTTACGGGTGGCTTAAGCGTTCGGGTTTTCTTAAAAACTGTCACGACGCTCAGAACAATTCCGGGCTCAAAAGGTGCAGTTGCTTCGGCTGAAGCATCAGGATTTCTGGGAGATGCCGAAGGACTTGCAGGACACGCAAGAGCAGCAAGAATCAGACTGGAGAAATAAAATGAAGATTTACAAATTAGGCGAAGAAGTTTTAAGAAAAAAGGCAGTTCCTGTATCTGCAGAAGAAATCAATGATTCACTTCGGGAAACATTCAATGAAATGTTTGAGACTATGCTTGAGGCGGACGGAGTAGGACTTGCCGCACCTCAGATTGGCGATTCACGCCGTTATTTTGTGATTATCTCCGACGATGAAGTTCGCCGGGTTTTCATAAATCCTCAGATAATCTCTACAAGCCAGAATCTATGCGAATACGAAGAAGGTTGTCTTTCTCTCCCCGGCTTTTCAGAAAAAATCATGCGCCCGGAGAAAATCACTGTTCAGGCTCTCAACGAATTTGGAAAAGCATTCACTTTGAATGCAGAAGGTCTTCTTGCACGAATCATTCAGCACGAATATGATCATCTTGAAGGCATGGTTTATATTGACCGCGGAGACCCGCAGTATGCGGCGAAAGTCACAGAGCAGATGAAAAAGCGTCTTGAACGTGCGGCAAAAAAAGAAGCCGAAAAGGCAAGAAAATCAGCCCGCATCGCAGCAAAAATCGCCGCAAAAGAAGCAAAAAAGAATTCTTAAAGATAGTTTTTGAAAGCAGTTCTGTAGTCTTCTACAGTTTCTGCCGCCACAATTTCTTTCCGGAGAGCAGCGCTTCCTTCGAGTCCTTTTGAATATGCGCAGAATCTTTTGCGGGCTTCCCGGCAGGCGGCGATTTCTCCGTGATCCTGAACAAGCAGTTCAAGTTCACGGAATCCTGCCTGAATGCGTTTTTCTACAGGAATTTCGGTTATCGTGCCTTTTGTAAGGAATTCGCGTGTCTTCGTGAACAAAAAAGGATTCCCCATTGCACCGCGCGCGAACATAACTGCGTCGACATCAGTTGTTTCTAACATTCGTTTTGCGTCTTCCGGTGTAAAAGCATCCCCGCTTCCAAACACAGGAATTGTTCCGCCGCTTTTTTCCCGGACAAATTTTACAAGTTCCGAAAGAGCATTCCAGTCGGATTTTCCTTCGTAGCCCTGTGCACGGGTTCTGCCGTGCATTGTTACTGCCGCAGAACCTGCTTTAATTGCGGCCTCTGCGCATTCTTTCCATGTGATGTTTTCTGAATCCCAGCCAAGCCGGAATTTTACCGTTACCGGAACCCGTCCTTCCACGGCCTCAACGACAGCACTTACGATTTTATAGAGATGTTCCGGGTCGCGGGTTAAAGCGCTTCCGGCATTTGACTTGATGATTTTAGGAACCGGACAGCCGCCGTTAATGTCGATACATTCAGCAGAAGTCCGCTCAAGCACGATTCTTGCAGCGTCCGCCATAGTCCCGGGATTTCCGCCAAAAATCTGTACTGCGTACGCTTTTTCATTCGGAGCACGGGACATAAGATTTTCAGTTTTTTCATTGTTGCGGGTAAGGGCTTCAGAACTGACCATTTCGGTGTAAGCAAAATCTGCCCCGCATTCCGCACAGATTGAACGGAACGCACGGTCAGAATAACCCGCTACAGGAGCAAGAAAGAGATTTCCTGGAAGAGAAAGATTACCGATTTTAACTGGATGATATAACGACATAATGTTAAAAATAGCCCCGCACGAATGCGGGGACTGAATGTGAATTTTGTTTCAATTACTCTGGCAGCCTGAAAATCTTACAGCTGTTCGTCCACAGAACTTTGCTGAGTTCCTCAAGATCCATCTCAAGCATCTCAGAAAGGAATCGTGCCGTTGACGGAAGATATTCCGGCATTGCGCGTTTTCGCTCACGGAATTCTGCAGGAACCATAAACGGACTTTCGGTTTCGATTAACATTCGTTCGACCGGAATATTGAGAACCGTTTCATGCAAGTTGCGTGCATTACGATAGGTTAAATTTCCTGCAAAAGAGAAGTAGACGTCGAGACCAGCTTCAAGACATTTTTTTGCGTAGGCAGCGTCCTCTCCGTAGCAGTGAAGAATTGCACCTGCCGGCGGAATGCGCTCTTTGAGAATGTCGAATACATCTTTTCCAGCTTCACGGCTGTGAATGATTACCGGTTTGTCGTATTTTTTAGCGATTTCGAGCTGAGTGATAAAAAGCTCGGTCTGCATTCGTTTGTCACCGAACTGCTTGTAATAGTCAAGACCACATTCACCTACGGCAACGACATTCGGGAGTTTGAGCCCCTCCTCGATGGTTTTGACCCAGTCCTTTCCCGGGTTCATTACTTCAACCGGAGCAACGCCTACAGCGTGATAAACACCAGGGATTGCCTTGATGTTGGGATAAACTTTTTTAAAGTCGTGAAGGCTGTTGTTAATGCTTACGATTCGCGTAACTCCGGCAAGTTTTGCCTTCTGAATAACGCGTAACTGTTCAATCGGGTCCTCGTAAATGAGCCCGATATGGGCGTGAGTATCAAAAAACTGCATGGCTTTCTTCCAATAGATATGATGATAAAAAATCCCCGCCGGAGCGAAGATTCACAATGAGATTTGGAGTTATAAACTCTTTTTTCTTTATAATTATCATAACAGAGAAATTGTGTGCTGTCAAATAAAAAACTAAAGCTTTCCAGCGATATAAAATCCCAGAAATACAATCAAGTCTGCGGCTACGATTGTTGAGCCTACCGGGGTGCCGGCGGGAACGGAAATCAAGAGGCCGGCGAGCGCACATGTCACGCTGATGATTACCGAGCAGATTGTGACGCTCTTGAAGCTTTTGAAAACCCGCATTGCTGAGAGAGCCGGGAAAATTACGAGGGCGGAAATCAAAAGTGAGCCGACCAGGTTCATTGCGAGCACGATAATCACGGCGATTATGATTGCGATTACGAGATTGTAGACGCTTGCGTGAGTTCCGACAGCCTGAGCAAAGGCTTCGTCGAATGTGACGGCGAAAATTTTATTGTAAAAGACGATGAAGGCCGCAATCACAGCGATTGAAAGTCCCACACAAAGCCAGACTTCACCGCGGGTGAGAGTGAGGATTGAATACGAGCCGAAAAGCGTTGAGCAGACATCGCCCGAAAGATTGTTTGACGGCTTAAAGATGTTCATTATGAGATAGCCGAGTGCGAGAGAAGCCACAGAAATCATTGCGACGGCAGCATCTCCCTGAATCCTGGTGTTTTTTCCTGTGCGGAGAAGAAGAATCGCCGCAATCACCGTGACCGGGAGCACGAGATACATATTGTTCGAAAGATTTACGACGGCGGCAATCGACATAGCCCCGAAAGCGACATGGCTGAGTCCGTCACCGATAAAGCTGAAGCGTTTGAGGACAAGAGTAACCCCAAGCAAAGATGAGCAAAGCGCAACCAGAATTCCGACGATGAAAGCCCGCTGAACAAAGGGAAAATTGAGATGAAATGTATTAATTATCTCCTGTAGCATTAGAATGGCCTCCTTCCGATGATTTTCTTAATTTGTCCGTTGCAGTCCGGGCAGGTCGTTTTGTGAACAAATTCGTCTTTTGTGCCGAAGAAAATTGTTTCGCCGATATGAAGGACATGGGTTGCGTATTTCAAGGCTGCCTCGATGTCGTGGCTAATCATTATTATTGTGATTCCCTCTTTGTGAAGCGACTCAATCAGGGCATACATTTCTTCCTGCGCCTGAGGGTCGAGGGCGGAAACCGGCTCGTCAAGGAAAAGCATTTTTTGTGTGGCGCACAAAGCACGGGCGAGCAAAACTCTCTGCTGCTGACCGCCCGAAAGTTCCCGGTAGCATTTTTTTGCAAGGTCGGTAATTCCCATTTTTGCCATTGCTTTTGCCGCAAGGAGCCGTTCACTTTTGATGTAAAAAGGCCGTCGTCCGCAACGAGACTGACAGCCCGAAAGCACGATTTCCCGAACGCTTGCAGGAAAGTCTTTCTGGATACTCGTCTGCTGGGGAAGATACCCGATTTCGTCTGCAAGAAGTCCGTCGCCGGTGGTGATTTTTCCGTCGAGTGGCTTAACGAGGTGCAGAATCGTCTTCATAAGGGTCGATTTTCCCGAACCGTTTTCGCCAAGAATGCAAAGGTAGTCTCCAGCATTCACGCTGAAAGAGAGATTTTTGATGATAACCTTTGAGTCGTACCCCAAAGTAAGGTTTTCGCAAGTAAGTTGTGCCATTATTTCAGTGCCTCTAGGTTTTCTCGCATGGTGTCGAGATAGTTTTTACCCTTCTGGGCTTGTTTGAGCGTTGTGGACTGCAAGGAATCCAAAACGACGATTTTACAGTCTTTTACTCCGCTCGACGAAACTACTGTGCGTGCGATTTTTTTGTCACTGCTTTCGGTTACGAAAACTGACGGACTGTTCAGTTCGTGAAGTTTTACTGAAAGGAACGCGATTGTCTCAAAGCTGGCTTCGGTTTCGGCTGAACATCCTGCAAAGGCGGCAAAATATTTCAGTCCGAATTCATCGGTGAGATAACGGAACGGGAATCTGTCACACACAACAATTGTTTTTTCACCAAAGGCGTTTGTGTACTCCTGTTTTAGTGCGGCAAGTTTATCAACATATGCGACAAGATTTGCCATATAAAGCTGAGAATTTCCCACATCTTTCTCCATAAGGGCACGGGCAATTTCATTTGAAGCAGCAATCGCATTGTTTAAAGAAAGCCAGACATGCTCGTCGTATTCCGCTTCTTCTTCGTGCTCGTCATGTTCTTCATCGTGATGATGTTCGCTTTCAGCCTGCATTCCCTCAACGACTTCCTCAGTTTTTACGAAGCCTTTGAGTTTATCCATAAGATTTATAACCAGCGTCTTATCGTTCGCAGCATTTTTGAGGGCGTTCGTAACCCATTCGTCAGATTCACCGCCGACATAGATAAAAATGTCAGCCGTAGAGATTTTAACGATGTCTGCTGCCGAAGGCTGATAGCTGTGCAGGTCAACGCCGTCTTTCAAAAGCAAATCCACGAAAACTGAATCGCTTTCACCAACGATATTCTTAGCCCAGTCATAAGCCGGAAAGACAGTAGCGAGCACGGTAATCTGCCCCGGTTTCGGCTCTGTCTGATAAACCGTCTTCTCGCGGCAGGAAGTGAAATTCAAAATCAACCACAGGTTACACAGATTTACACAGATCAAAAAAAACTTTTTCATAAAATAAACTCCATATTATTTTGCCGACTGGCATTCTTTACAGGTTCCGTACAGTGTCGTTTCTCCCCGGCTGATTTCAAATCCGTCGGCCTCTTCGACTTCACTCACGAGTTTTTCGGTTCGTGCGCTTTCGAGATGAAAAATCTTCCCGCAGCTGATGCAGGAAAGGTGAATATGATTTTTGCATTCAGAATTGTCGTAAAACTGATAAAAAGACTCGTTGCTCCCCGCTTTTTTAACTCGCTTAATTTTCTTTTCGCTCTCAAGTTCGGAAAGATTGCGGTAAACTGAGCTTTTGCTGATATTTTTTCCCGACAGAGCAGTGACAATTTCTTTTGCGGAAAATGTTTTGTCAGGATTTTCGCTCAAAAATGTGAGAAGTGCATTTCGCTGTTCGGTGTTGTAGGTCATTTTTACCTCAATTTGAGAATTGGTCTTAAATTATAGGATTTGCAGAAAAATGTCAATATGAGAATGAGTCGCAAATTTTTCTTGCAACGGGCTTTCCAGCCTTCGCTAACGCTCATTGCCTGCCATACGGCAGCCAACTAAAGGGCTTCCAATCCCGAGCGGCATTTTCTCTTCAGAAACTGGTTACTTCAACAGTACTTTTATTAAATCCTTTCTTCCCGCTTTTTCGAGAGCTTCTTTTACAAGAGGCCAGTTTTCCCGACGGTTGAACTGAAGAAGTGCCCGCTGAAGACGGCGTTCGTGCGCACCTCGGGCAACATAGACTTCCTCAAATTCACCATTTTCGAGCCGGTTTCGTGGATTTAAGCCAGTCCAGTACATGCAGGTTGAGAGACTTCCCGGAGTCGGGTAAAAATCCTGTACCTGGTCTGGGACGAATCCTGTTTTTTTGAGATAAAGAGCGACTTCAATCGCTTCGGCTAAGCCTGCCCCCGGATGCGAGCAGATGTAATACGGCACGAGATACTGTTTTTTGCCGAGTTTTTTGTTCCAGTCAGCGTACTCTTCTGCAAATTCTTCGTAAAGCTCGTGGCTTGATTTTCGCATGAGACGGAGAAGTTTGTTTGAAACATGCTCAGGAGCGACTTTGAGCTGCCCCGAAATGTGATGCTCGACCAGCTCCTTAAAGAAAGTTTTGTCCTTATCCATCATCAGATAGTCAAAGCGGATTCCAGAACGGATAAAGACCTTTTTGACTTTCGGAAGAGCACGCAGTTTTCGCAAAAGCTCGACATATTCAGTATGGTCAACATTCACATTTTTGCACGGATTCGTTCCGAGACAGTCCTTGTTCGGGCAGGCACCACGCTCTTTCTGGAATTTACACGCATCGTGACGGAAATTCGCCGTCGGGCCTCCGACATCGTGAATGTAGCCCTTAAAATCAGGATTCCCGGTAATGATTTTCGCTTCTTTTATGAGACTTTCGTGGCTCCGAGCCTGAATGCGTCGTCCCTGATGAAAAGTAATCGCACAGAAGGAGCACGCCCCAAAACACCCACGGCTCGAAACAAGGGAAAATTGAACCTCAGAAAGCGCCGGGATTCCAGTCTTGCCGTTTTCGGCAGGGCTGTCGTACATCGGATGCCATTTTCGGGTAAAAGGAAGCTCGTAAATCGAATCAAATTCTTCGGTTGTTAGAGGAAAAGCCGCCGGCTCCTGAACGATAAAGCGGGCATCAACCGGCTCAATCAGGCGATGGCCGTTAATCGCGTCAGTATTCTGCTCCTGAACAAGATAGCTTTCTGCGAAAAGTCTCTTGCATTCCGGCGTGTTTTTTGCGATTTCAGCATAAGAAGGAAGCATGATTGCGCAATTTTTCGCATTTCGCTCGTTCCAGTTCACATGCTCGGGCAGTTCCTCAGCCTTGCTCGTGTACCAGACTGTTCCACGCACCTCCCGAATAGCTTTTGCAGGAATCCCTTCACGAAGCTTTGCGGCAATTTCAAGGATTGAATGCTCGCCCATGCCGTACATGAGCAGGTCAGCCTTGGAATCAAGCAGAATCGAACGGCGGACAGTGTTTGACCAGTAATCATAATGACTCGTTCGCCTTAAACTTGCCTCGATTCCACCGATAAGAATATTCACGCCCTTGTAGGCTTCACGGATTTTTGAAATATAAGTGATGAGCGCACGGTCAGGTCTGTGCCCTGCAACTCCTCCGTGAGCGTAGACATCTTCGCTTCGGGGTTTGTTGTTGGCAGTGTAGTTTGAGACCATTGAATCCATAGCCCCAGCACTGACAAGAAAACCCAGTTTTGGCCGACCGAATTTTCGGAATTCTTCGACATTCTTCCAGTCTGGCTGAGGCAAAATCGCCACAGTGTAGCCGTTCGCCTCAAGAAGCCGGCCAAGCAGGGCCGAAGCAAAAGAAGCATGATCAACATAAGCGTCCCCTGACACAAAAACGAAATCAACTTCGTCTATGCCACGGTCGAGAAGGTCCTGCTTTGAAACTGGAAGAAAGGGATTCACTGCTCCTGAACGACCTCAGAAACTTCAGGGCATGCGTCTTTAAGATAACGCTCAACGCCCATTTTGAGGGTCATAAGTGCCATCGGGCAGCTGCCACATGCTCCTGTGAGGCGCAAGTGAACGCGGTTCTGCTCGTCGATTGAAACGAATTCCATATCGCCGCCGTCGGCCTGAAGCTGCGGGCGGAACATATCA
>JAFPUF010000120.1 GCA_017395545.1 Treponema sp.
CCGAAGCCCGAAGCCCGAAGCCCGAAGCAGTATATGGCGAGTAGCGAGCGTGTCAAGAGCTTTCGTGATTTTTGCGAAAAAATGCGGTTTTTGAAGTTCAACTTTCTCCATAAGAGAGATTATAACGCATTCCGAGAAGCTGTCCACCACTCGAAGGGGTGGTTTTGAAGAAAAATTTAAGGAAAGAAAGTGAGAATATTGGTGTACGCCGCTTCGCGTCGTTTGCATAAGTGGAAATTATTGACATCTGCGCCTTTGGCGCATAGGCATCAACTAAGACTTTCATATTTTCTCCGCATTGCATGAGCTGCCTCTTTGCGACCATTAAGGCTTATTTCGTGTTTTGCAGGACGAGCCATTGCAAAAAGTTCTACAGTTATTGGAATAATCAGTTTGCTGTTCTCCTTGGTGGCGATAATAATTTCACTGGCTAGTTTTTCCTTGCAGGGAGTTTTTCGTTTAAACGTTGTGATGGTAGGATTTATTTCCCGCTGCATCTCCCCTCTCCTTTTCGTTTCCTTAAAATTTTCTTGTGAAATCTTAATTTAAAACCTATAATATAGATATGAGAAAAAGAATTTATTTCCTTCTGGCATTTTTTTTGTCGCTAAGGTTTGGTTTTTCACAGACTAGTTTTCTTGACAATTATGTTTATCAGACCTGGAATTCTTTTGGCGGTTTAACTGGTACGACCGCCACAGACATACTTCAGACTACCGATGGATATTTAAATATCGGAACTTACGAAGGACTTGTCCGTTTTGACGGTGTCGAATTCAATACGATTCGGGGAAGCCGTTCAAATCACTACAAATTTTCTTCTGTCCGGGCTATTTTTGAGGATTCAAACGGATTTATCTGGCTCGGTTCAAACGACGAGGGTGTTCATAAAATCAATCCTCTCGACGGCTCAAGCAAGTCTTACACGACACAGAATGGTCTTCCAAACAATTCTGTCCGTGCAATCTGTGAGGACAAAAACGGAAACATCTGGATTGGAACTGCGGCAGGCGTTGTCTATCTCACACCAAAAGGTCATCTTATCACTCCGCAGTTTCAGGCTGGAACCGTATCAAAGGGAATCATTACAGTTTCGCTGTTTTGTGACACTGCCGGAAGGGTCTGGCTCATAACTTCCAACGAAAACGGTCTTTTCCTTTATTCAGACGGCATTTTCCATACAATTCCCCAGGTTGACGAATATTTCGGAAGTTATTCTGCATCTTCAATGACTCAGGATTTAAACGGCAATTTCTGGATTGGAATGGCTGAAAAAGGTCTGATAAAAATCAGGAACGGAGAGCTTACAAAAGTCACGACAAATACAATTCTTGACAATTCTTCAACCTGGTCGATGTTTGTTTTTCAGGACGGAAGAATGCTTTTCGGTACTGAGAGAGGTGTAGTTTCTTTTCAGAACGGAATTTTTGCCGAAGCAAAGGGAAAAGAACTGTCATCTGCAAAAGTCAATAAAATCATCAAGGACCGTGAGGGAAATATCTGGTTTGCGACTGACCGGAACGGAATCGGAAAACTTACTCACGGCAAATTCAGCATGACAAAGCTTGGCGTCGCTTCGAATTCTATCACAGAAGATTCTGTCGGAAGAATTTGGGTCGGCACTGACAAGGGCGTTCACTGTTATGTCGGTGAACGGGAAGTAAAAAACACGCTGACAGAATTCACGAAGGAATACAGAATCAGGCATGTCGGAACGACAGAAGCCGGCGATATTCTGGTTTCCTGCTACACTGAGCCGGGACAGCTTCTTTATAATCCGCGTACAGGAAGCATAAAAAACTGGACGACTGATGATGGTCTTGCCGGAAACAGGGTAAGGCTTGCAGTTGAGACAAAACCCGGAGAATTTTATGTTGGAACGACATCCGGTCTGAGTATTATACATAGCGACGGTTCAATAAAAAATTTCAAGCAGATTGATGGTCTTGAAAATGAATATGTAATGTGGATTATGAAAGATTCCAACGATATTATCTGGATTGGTACGGATGGCGGTGGAATCTACCTTATGAAAGACGAGGTTATAGTCTCTCACTTTACTTCTGAAAACGGTCTTATCGGAAACGTAATCTTTAAGATTACTCAGGACAAAGAAGGTTCTTACTGGATTTGTACGGGAAGCGGTATTTCTTATATAAAGCCTTTTGATTCTGTAAATTCGATTCCTGTTGAATTCCATAACATCAATTCTGAAAATGGTATAGGTACAGACTCCGTATTCCAGGTTTTCCCCGATACCGGAGACAATATGTGGATTGTGAGCAACTATGGAATCGCTTCTGTAGATGCAAAACAGCTGCTGGAATCTGCACAGACCGGAAAAAGAGTCACAAGCTTAAAACTTTACACCAGAAATGACGGCCTTGATTCTGACGGTGCGACTTCCACGGCTTTGAGTATTTGCGACAAGCACGGCTGTCTCTGGTTTACGATGGTAGACGGATTTGCGGTTTATGATCCGATTAAAGTCCGTGAAAACCCTGTTATGCCGCTCGTTCATATTGAAAGCGTTTTCGTTGATAATGTCGAGCTCCCGAAGAATACTCATGAGTTTGTGCTCAAGCCGGGCACAAAGCGCGTTGACATCAAATTTACGGGGCTCAGCTTCGATGCTCCTGAGCGGATCCAGTTCCAGCATCAGCTGACAAACTTCGAGGATTCCTTCAGTCCTCCAAATCCTGCGAGAATTGTCTCTTACACGAACATCAGTCCTGGAAAGCATACATTCCTTGTTATGGCGGTAAACGGAGAGGGAATTCCTTCAGAAGAGGCAGAGGCACGTCTTTTCGTTCAGAAGCCATATTTCTACCAGATGCCGCTTTTCTGGATTATTGCCGTTGTCATTTTGATTAATATTGTAGTGGCTGTTTTCTATTTCAAGCAAAGGGCAATTAAACTTGAGAATATCCGCCTTGAAGGAATGGTAAGGGAGCGCACGCGGGAACTTGCCGCAGAGAAAGACAAGTCTGACCAGCTTTTGCGCGCAATTCTGCCGGATAAAATTGCTGACGAACTGAAAGACGAAGTTCACTCAATCGCTCAGAGTTTTACGGACGTAACTCTTCTGTTCTCGGATATCGTAAGTTTTACGAAAGTTTCAAGCAACCACACTGCGAGCGAAATCGTTGACGCACTGAACGAGCTTTTCACCAGATTCGACCTTCGCGCAAAGGAAATGGGTGTCGAAAAAATCAAGACTGTCGGTGATGCTTATATGGCAGCATGCGGAGTTCCTGAACCGAACGAGAATCACGCCCGCATTATGATAGAATTTGCAAAAGGCATGTACAAAGATCTTGAAGATTACAACCGCTGCGGAAAAATCCAGTTCAATATGCGGATTGGTTTGAACTGCGGACCTGTTACAGCGGGTGTTATCGGAAAGACAAAATTCGTGTATGATGTCTGGGGAAATACCGTGAATGTCGCAAGCAGAATGGAAAGTGCCTGTAATCCGGGTGAAATCCGTGTATCTCAGGCGATGTTCGATCATTTAAAAGACAGTGACGTTCAGTTTACCGAGCCGATGGAATGCGATATCAAAGGCAAGGGAAAAATGGTTACTTACGAGATAGTAAAATAATAAAAACAATAACAAGTCAGGAGAAAATATGAAACTTGTAAAATTCGTTTTTGTTGCGGCTGCAGCCCTTTTGCTTGCTTCCTGTAACGAAAAGAAAGTTGAGACTGTCAAAGTTGGTCTTTTGCACTCGCTTTCCGGTACTATGTCAATCAGTGAGACTGCCGTGCGTGATGCAGAGCTTCTTGCAATCTCAGAAGTCAACGAAGGCGGCGGAGTCCTTGGAAAGCAGATTGAAGCCGTCCAGAAAGATGGAGCCAGCGATCCTCAGACTTTTGCCGATGAAGCAAGAGAACTTCTTGAGAACGAAAAAGTCGTAACAGTTTTTGGCTGCTGGACAAGTGCTTCACGAAAAGCGGTAAAGCCTGTTTTTGAAGAACTTTATGGTCTTTTATGGTATCCGGTTCAGTACGAGGGAATGGAAGCAAGCCCGAACATTATGTATATGGGCGCATCTCCAAACCAGCAGATTGTTCCTGCTGTTGAGTATTGTGTCAATGAGCTGGGCAAAAAAAAGATTTTCCTTGTCGGAAGCGATTATGTTTTCCCGCACACTGCAAATAAAATCATCAAGGCACAGATTTCACAGCTTGACTGCGAGTGTCTTGGCGAAGAGTATGTTCCGATGGGCGGCGGCGATTTCAATGCAATCATTTCAAAAATCGTTGAAAAAAAGCCTGAAGTAATTTTCAATACGCTTAATGGTGATTCAAACGTTGCATTCTTCGGTGCTCTTTCAAAGGCCGGAATTAATTCAGAAAAAATTCCGGTAATGAGTTTCTCAATTGCAGAAGAAGAAGTCGCCAAAATGGACCTTGAAGATCTTGCAGGTCATTATGTTTCATGGAATTACTACGAAACAACCCAGACTCCGCGCAACGAAAAATTTGTCGCCGATTACAAAGAGAAATTTGGTGAGGACCGTCTTACAAGCGATCCGATTGAAGCGGCTTATATCGCAGTTTATATGTGGGCTGCTGCCTGTGAAAAAGCCGGCAGTTTCGATGTAGAGGCTGTGAGGGTTGCTGCAAAGGGCCTGAGCTTTACCGCTCCTGAGGGTACGGTAACAATCGACGGCGGAAATCAGCATCTTTTCAAGCAGATTCGAATCGGAAAAATTAATGATAAAGGCCTGATTGATGAAGTCTGGTCAAATCCGACACCGGTTAAACCGGATCCTTATCTGAGCACATACCCATGGGCACGGGGACTGTAAGTTTCTCAGTTCTTGTGCTACAATGTGGTGATGCTTGATTCTTCTAATTTCAGAAGAGCCGTAAAACTCACCACGCCTGTTTTTTTCGGCTATATCGCTGTAGGTATTCCTTTTGGTCTCATGGCTGTAAACGCAGGCTTTCCGTGGTGGCTCGCCGTACTGATGAGTCTCCTTATTTATTCGGGGTCTGGTCAGTACATCGGAATTGCACTCTTTTCTTCCGGAATCGTAAACAATTCCACATTCTGGGCATCACTCCTTACTTTTGTTGGTATTGAATTTGTCATCGGCCTGAGGCACATTTTTTACTCACTTTCCCTTATCGAAACTTACAGGGGAACCGGCAGATGGAAGATTCCCCTTATTTTTACAATCACAGACGAAACTTTTGCCCTTGTTTCTTCCTGTAATATTCCGTCAGACGCTGACAGGGGCGCATATCTCGGCATTATTTCAATCTTCGACTATTCTTACTGGGTTTTCGGCACTTTCCTTGGTGCAATTCTGGGCAATTTCATTCCGGACGGCTATCTCAATGGCGTAGATTTCGCCCTGACCGCACTTTTTGTTGTTCTGATGATAAATCAAATCCGTTCATCGAAAAAAATAATTCCCTCTCTGGTGGGCGCTCTTACAACGGCATTTGCCACGGCTCTTTCTTACATCAAAATTGGCGGACACGCAATTCTTCCGGGGCAGCACATCATTTTGACCGGTTTATGTCTTGGAATTGTCGTTATGGTTTTTCTTTCTAAAAAGAATAAAGGCAATGGAGGAAAAGTATGAAACTTACGGCCACAGAAGCACTGATTGCGACCCTGGCTATCGGGGCAATGATGTTACTTCTCAGACTTCTTCCGTTCCTGATTTTTTCAAACAGAAAGACTCCTGAATTCTTTTCTTTTGTAGAAAAATTTATTCCGGCAATTTCGATTGCCGTTCTTTTTGCAGCCTGCATAAAGTCAAACACAACCGATCTTCTTTTTAATTCAGCGGCTCCTTTGAGGGAAATTTCCTCAGTCATTTCTGCAGTCGTTGCAATAACAGTTACGGTCGGCCTTCATCTCTGGAAAAACAATGCCATGATAAGTATTTTTGGCGGAACGATTTTCTATATGATTCTTAACTATTTTTTCTGATTTTTTATATTCCGGAATTTAAAAAGGCTGCCCGTTTTGAAGTGGACAGCCTTTTCTGTTTTAAAAGCTTTTTTTTACAGGTGCAGGACTCGTTCTTTGATTTCCTGTGTGCGACCCTGATTCCAGTACTGCGTTCCGATGTATCCGCAGGTTCGGCGGGCTACATTCATCGTTGCCTGGTCTTTGTTGCCGCAGTTCGGACACTGCCAGACGAGCTTGTTGTCGCTGTCGGTCACAATCTGTATTTCACCAGTGTAACCGCATTTCTGGCAGCAGTCAGATTTTGTGTTGAGCTCAGCGTACATGATGTTCTCGTAGATGTGTTTGAGAAGCGTCATTACGGCAGGAATATTATTTTCCATGTTCGGAACTTCAACATAGCTTACAGCTCCTCCCGGTGAAAGCTCCTGGAACTGGCTCTCAAAACTGAGTTTTGAGAATGCATCCATCGGCTCTGTTACGTGAACATGATAGCTGTTCGTGATGTAGTTTTTATCTGTTACGCCCGGAATCTCGCCGAAACGTTTTTTAAGGCATTTTGCGAACTTGTATGTCGTTGACTCAAGCGGTGTTCCGTAGAGTGAGAATGCGATGTTTGAAGCAGCCTTCCATTCGGCACATTTCGCATTGAGGTGTTTCATTATCTCGATTGCGAATGGTGTTGCGCTCGGGTCGGTGTGAGGCTTTCCTGTCATGTAGCGGACGCACTCGCACAATCCTGCATATCCGAGAGAAATCGTTGAATAGCCGCCGAAAAGGAGCTTGTCGATTTTCTCGCCTTTTTCGAGACGTGCAAGAGCACCGTGCTGCCAGAGAATTGGAGCTACGTCACTTGGTGTGCCCAGAAGACGCTTGTGGCGGCTCAGAAGTGCCTTGTGACAAAGTTCAAGACGTTCATCGAAGATTTCCCAGAAAGATTTGTAATCGCCGCCAGAAGAGCAAGCCACATCGACCAAGTTGATTGTGACGACTCCCTGGTTGAAACGGCCGTAATATTTTGGTTTGCCATGCTCGTCGAGATATGGTGTGAGGAATGAGCGGCAGCCCATGCACGGGTAGCAGTTTCCGTTTCCGTTGTCATCGACTTTAAGCTCAAGCATCTTCTTTTCGGAGATGTAGTCTGGAACCAGTCGGCGTGCTGTACATTTTGCAGCAAGTTCTGTGAGAGAATAGTATTTTGAGCCCGGCTCGATGTTATCTGGTTCGAGAACATAGATGAGTTTTGGGAATGCCGGAGTTACCCAGAATCCTTTTTCGTTTTTAACGCCCTGATAACGCTGCTTGAGCATTTCTTCGATAATCATTGCAAGATCGGCTTTTTCCTGCTCGTTCTTTGCTTCGTTGAGGTACATGAATACCGTGATGAACGGTGACTGGCCGTTTGTTGTCATGAGGGTGACAACCTGATACTGGATTGTCTGAACGCCGCGTGTAATTTCGTCTTTGACACGCATCTCAACGATTTTGTTGAACTGCTCATCGGTGAATTTTACGCCGGTCTGCTCTTCGATACGGCAGGTTTCCCGCTGAATCTTTTTTCGGCTTACTTCTACAAATGGTGCAAGGTGAGCCAGAGAGATTGACTGGCCGCCGTACTGTGAAGAAGCAACCTGAGCGATAATCTGAGTTGCGATGTTGCATGCGGTCGAGAACGAATGCGGTGTGTCGATTTTTGTTCCTGAAATGACAGTTCCGTTCTGGAGCATGTCCTCGAGATTGACCAGGTCGCAGTTGTGCATGTGCTGTGCGAAATAGTCGGCATCGTGGAAGTGGATGATTCCTTCTTCGTGAGCTTTTACGATATCCTCGTCAAGAAGGAATCGTTTCGTGATGTCTTTAGAGACTTCACCGGCCATATAGTCGCGCTGAACTGAGACTACGGTTGAGTTTTTGTTTGAATTTTCCTGTTTTACTTCTTCGTTCTGGCATTCGAGAAGAGACATAATCTGCGCATCGGTTGAATTTGACTGACGGCGAAGATTGTGCTGGTAGCGGTAGGTGATGTACTTTTTAGCAATGTCAAAAGCACCTGCCTTCATGATTGCGGTTTCGACCAGATCCTGAATGGCCTCAACGTTCATCTCGTGGTTTTCGGCAGCACACTGTTTTTCGATGTTCTGAGCGATGCTCTCGATTGTGCTTCCTGCCAGCCTTTCCGACGGTGGAACTTCATTGTTCGCTTTTGAGATAGCCGTAACGATTTTTTTGAGATCGAAGACGACTTCTTCACCGTTGCGTTTGATGATTTTCATGTCTTTTCCCCTCCAGAAAATTTTTTTTATTTATTTGAAAAATTTGAAGATGCGAAAAAAAAGCGTAGTGTCTTATAACCTATATATCGGCTAAAACCACACTACCTATAGCGTTTTTTTTTTAATTTTTCTAAATAATAATTCCTGAAGGGATTTTAGTCAATCCATTTTTTTAAAGAAGTCGGTAAAATCAAAAAGATGTCGTTTTTGTCTAATCAAGAGGTTTTTGGTAAAATTCAGATATTTTTTAAAAATATTTTTTGCAAATAAAAAAGAGGGAACGCAACCTTAAAAAGGTTTCTTTCCCTCTTTCAATTACCCATTTTTCCAAGCAGGTCAATTACTCCTGGCTTGTGACTTCCTTGTAGAACTCGCAGTAGTCGGTTCGCTTGTCTTTTGTGAACTGGATTGCCGTGCGCGGATGCTGATTGAGAACGCCGGTCATAAGATACTGGAGGTCGTATCCCCATGTGACTCCAGCCGCTTTCATCGGGTTCATTTTTTCTTCGATGAATTTGAGAACCGGGAAAAGTTTGTATTTCGGATTTTTGAGGAAACCGAGAAGAAGTTCCATTGCACAGTTTCCGGCACCTCGTCCCATTGCGTCATAGGTTGCGTCCAGAAAGTCAACTCCGTCGCCGACGGCTTCGATTGTGTTTGCGAAGGCAAGTTTCTGATTGTCGTGTGCATGAATGCCGAGTTTTTTATTGTATTTTGCAGCGAATTCACCGTATAGGTCTGCGATTCGTGCTATCTGTTCCGGATAAAGCGCTCCGTAACTATCGACGATATAGATTACGTCAACAGGCGACTTTCCGATTAAATCAAGTGCAACCTTGAGGTCTGATTCCTGAGAATTTGAAATGGCCATAATATTGCAGCTGACTTCGTATCCTTTCTTTTTTGAGTCCTCAATCATGTCGAGTGCTCCAGGAATCTGATGAAGATAAGTTGCGACCCGGATTAAATCTACAGGACTGTTTGCTTTCTCCTGAATATCCTGTTTATAGTTGCAGCGTCCGACATCTGTCATGATTGCGATTTTGAGGTCTGAATTGTTGTCGCCGACTACAGAGCGGATAAAGTCGTCATCTGAAAATTTACACGGACCGAATTTTTCGACATCGAACATTTCTTTGTCAGCGCGATAACCGAATTCCATATAATCGACGCCGGCCTTGATATTTGCTTCGTAAAGCGATTTTTCAAATCCTTCAGGGAAGAAAAAATCGTTAACCAAACCGCCGTCACGAAGGGTCGCATCGACAACCTTGATACTTGGACGGAAATCCATCAATTTAGAAAGTTCTTTCATTTTTTTAGACTCCTAAGCATTTTGCTTTTGTTACTGTACATAGTATCAAAAAACAAAAGTTTTGAGAAGTCTGAAGAAATCAGAGTTTCCTTACATTGAGCGGGATTTCTCGTTCATAATCAGCATCTGAAGCCGGTTCTCGACATTCGCAAAACTTGTGTCCGGATCGAGGTCGAGCGGCAAAATCTGCACGGCAGGAAATTCTTCCTTAACCTTTTTCATGATTCCCCTTCCGCAGATGTGGTTCGGAAGACATCCAAACGGCTGCAAAATTACGAACGACTGAACACCACGGAGAGCGTATTCCTTTATTTCGCCAGGAATAAGCCAGCCTTCACCAGAAAGGAAGGTGAGATTCATGATTTCCTCAGTTTCGGCGGCAAGCTGTACGAACGGAGTTGCCTTCACAAAAAGAGGATGCTGGCTTGCGATTTTCTCGCAGATGTTCTGAGAACGCTCAAAAAGATAGTCCGCCACACGGTCGAAAATTGCTACATCCGGCTTGAATTTGACCTTTAAATCTTTTGCTTCAACCACACGGGCATGGAATTCCTTTCGGAAAACATTCGCCATTCGCGGTAAAATCACTTCCATTCCGTTCTGTTCCAGATACCGCTCAACATGGAAGTTTGAGCCTGGATGGAAAGTGACGAGATATTCACCGGTCACAAAGACTCGCGGCCGCGGATTTGAGCGGTCATATTTAATCTGGCAGAATTTTTTGATTCCGCGTTTGTATGCTTTGAGTGCTGCACGAATTCCCTTGTCGATTCCGGCTGCGATGTCGTCAATCACTTCGTCGAAAACCCGGTTCGTCTCGCCTTTGTTCAGTTCGTATGGACGAATCTGACGGCGCAATTCTTCGAGCATATCCATCATCGTAACGACATAAAGAGCACGGATATTGAAAAGGGCACCAAGCCTGAATCCCGGATGCATTTCCTTCGAGTCAATCGGGTCTGTCGAAACGATTGGAACCTGATTAAAGCCAGCCGCATCGAGTGCACGACGGAGGAGAGCAGAATAATGTGAAAGGCGGCAGTCGCCCTGATATTTTGCCATACCGATTGCCACACGGTCGAGCGGATATTTACCGCTTTGAAGGGCTGAAATCGCCTCGCCGATTACCATCTGGGCCGGGAAGCAGGTATCGTTGTGAACATATTTTTTGCCCACCTGAATCTGAATGTTCTCGCCGAGTGAAAGAGGAAGCGCCCTGAGCCCCTGTTTTCGCAAAACACCGCTGAGAAGCTTACAGAACGCCACGGAAACATTCGGAATCAGAACCGTGCGCATCTCAAGGTCTTCTTTGCTGAATTTTGAAGTGTAAGCGTCACCCAGATCTTTGAACGGAAGAATGCCTTTTTTGGCCCGTCGTTCAGTAATCGTCTCAATGAAAGATTTTACACGGATATTCAGGGAATTTGCCGCCCCACCCTCGTCAAGCTTAAGAATCAGCGGAGATTTGCCCGAAGTTTCTGTCATGATTCGGATAATTTCATCAGAAAGAATCGCGTCGTGTCCGCAGCCAAAGCTTACAATCTGAACATATTCAAGGGCAGGCGATTTTGCCGCCAGAAGCGCGCCAGAAAGCATTCGTGTGTGGAAGTTGTTTGTGACTTCGGCACGAGTATAACGCAGGTTCACGTCGTTCAGCTCAGGAAGAGAATCAACCGTAAGAACCGGAATATATTGCTTTGTAAAGACTCGCGAAAGATCGTGGCTTACAAGCGCATCCGTGTGATAAGGACGACCGGCAAGAACCACGGCAAAACTGTTTTCTGCCGTAACTTTGTCGATAATCTTCTGACCTTCCTCACGCAGTTTTGCACGGAAGGATTTGAGAGCTGTTTCTCCCTGCTCAAAAGCGGCCTCAATTTCATTTTTTGGAAGACCGTAGTTTTCGCGGAAGTAATTGAGAATCTGATTTTTGCGGTCAGTTTCCGAATACCAGTGGAACATGGGATTGTCAAAAGGAACGTTCCAGCGTCTTGAAGGATTTTCGGAATGAGAAATAATCAAAGGATAACCTTTTACGACTGCGCAAACGTAATTTGAAGCTTTAGCCTTGTCAGTCGCAGGCATTTCCATGACCATTGGCATAAAGATTCGGCAATTTTCTTCGATTTTCTCAAACTGTTTAACCAAGTCCTGGATGTGGCCGTGGGCCAGTTTGGCCGGGAAGCATACTGTGTCGCTTGGAACGAAAGGTATGCCGTTTTCGAACATTTCCCGGCTGCTTTTGTGCGAGAGAATTACGTCGTAACCGAGCGAACGGAAGAAAGTTGACCAGAACGGCATTGAATCCCAGAATTCGAGAGTTCGCGGCAAACCGATTGTGATATTTTTCTTCGGACTGACTTCTTTGAAATCCCATTTTTTGAAAAGAAGCTGCTCTCGAATCAGGAAAAGGTCTGGAGTGTAGCGGGTCTTTGACTCAGGAATCACGCCCGGCTTTGTTTTTTCCGGCTCACCCAAGCCCGAAACCTGCTCTTCGTCGCCGTCATTTTCTAGCGTTTGCTGAGCCTGCCGAAGCATGTCTTCATCGTTCAATTCTTCCGGCAGAACAACTTCACCTCGTGCACAGCGGTTCCCTGTGATGTAAGTCGTGCCGTTCGAGAACTGAATCAGGCTGCGTGAACAATGATTCGCACATTTTGAGCAGATTACATTTTCACGCTGTGTGTAAGAAAGCGATTCCAGTGCATCAAAACCGATGAACAGCGATTTTTCGCCAGAAAGGTGTTTTTCTTTTGTGAGAAGTGCCGCACCGATACAGCCCATTTCGCCCGGGTATGGAGCGCGCTGAACGTCCACGCCGAGATATTGCTCCAGAGAACGCAAAACAGCGTCGTTTTTGAAAGTTCCGCCCTGAACTACGATTTTATTTCCGAGAATGCTTGTATTTGAAATTCGGACGACCTTTGTGAACACGTTTTCGATAATCGAACGGCAAAGGCCAGCCATGATGTCATCCGGGCCGCATCCGTTTTTCTGCTCTGTGATGATTGTGCTGTTCATGAAAACCGTGCACCGGCTTCCCAAATCAGCAGGCTTTTTTGAACGGAAAGCTGCATCCGCAATTTTATCAGTTGGTATTTTGAGTGAAGAAGCAAAATTTTCAAGGAAGGAACCGCATCCGCTCGAACAGGCTTCGTTGAGCGTAATGTTCGTTATGATTCCGTCGGAAACCCAGATTCCCTTCATGTCCTGGCCGCCGATGTCGAGAATAAAACTCACATCCGGCACAAATCTTCGGGCTGCAGTTGCATGTGCTACAGTCTCAACAGTGTGATAATCAGCTCCGTAAGCCTTCGCAATCAAAAGCTCGCCGTAACCTGTCGTTCCCAAACCAAGCACGTTGAGTTTTACGCCCATCGCCTCGTATTTGGCATGAAGTTCCATGAGCCCGCGGCGAACGACGTTAATCGGGTCTCCACGGTTATTTGCGTAGTAACGGTCAAAGACTTTTTCATCTTCGGTCATCAGGACCATTTTGCTCGTTGTACTTCCCGCATCAATTCCGATGTAAACATTGAGCGTATCGCCCGCTTTCAAATCGATTTTTGCAAGTTCCGGGGATTTATGTGCCTCGCGCCAGGCCTTGCATTCTTCTTCGTTTTCAAAATATGGCTTTTTGATTTTTGATCCGACATGCTCCACGCGAACAACTCCGCCATCAAGAGCATGAATCGCATCATCAATTAAAATTCCGTCGGAGCCTTCTTCGCATGGGAAAAGCTCATCCAGCGCAATTGCAGCCCCACGCGCAACGATTGTCTCCGGGTGCTCCGGGCGGATAATTTCTTCTGGTTTAAGATTTAATTTTTCGGCAAAAGCTTTCACAAGAGTGTGGTCATAAGTGAGAGGACCGCCCTCAAAAATAATCGGCGGTTTAAGTTCCAGCCCCTGTGCAAGGCCTCCCACAGTCTGTTTTACAATCGCATGGAAAGCTGAAAGAGCGATATCTTCTCTAGCAACGCCCTGATTAAGCATGGACTGGATATCTGTCTTTGCAAAAACACCGCACCGGCCGGAAATCGAATGAACTTCTTTTCCGCTGGCTGCAAGCCCTTCAAATTCTTCAGTCGGAACTTTTAAGAGAGACGCAATTTCGTCGATAAAAGCACCGGTTCCGCCCGCACAACTTCCGTTCATCCGCATGTCAGAAGTTACGAGCCGGCCGTCATCATCATAAAAGAAAATAATTTTGGCATCCTGACCGCCAAGTTCAATCGCCGTGCGGCTCTGCGGATAAAGCGCGCGGACAGCAGAAGAATTGGCAACGACTTCCTGGACGAAATGTGCACCGATTTTATCTGAAACAGGTTTTCCGCCTGAACCGCAGACAGCAATTCTGAAGCGTTCTCCAGGGAATTTTTCGGCAACATCACGCAAAAGTCTCTGGCAGGTGTTCCACTGCTCTGCATGGTGCCGTTCGTAGTGATTGTAAATGATTTCGTTTTTTTCAGAATCAAGAATTAAGATTTTAACAGTTGTGGAACCAACATCGATTCCCATTCGTAAAAGTTTCTGTGACATTGTTTTTTCCAGGAAGCAGTATACCAAATAGAACTAAAAAAGTCAGTTTGTGAAGTCTGAACTTATAAAAATGTTACGCTACTTTAAAAATCTTTGATTTTCGATTAAATTAAGAAGCGGAGGAATTATGCTCTTTACCCCTGTTGAAATTCAAGAAACTGTAAATATGTTCCTGCGCCACAAACTTGACGTGCGCTGTATTACCATGGGAATTTCCCTTCTGGATTGTGCCGATTCTGACCCTAAAAAAGCCAATCAGCGGATTTATGATAAGATAATGAAAAAGGCGGGGAATCTCGTCAAAGTCGGTCAGGACATCGAAAAAGAGCTTGGCGTTCCGATTATCAACAAGCGTGTTTCCGTAACTCCGATTGCACTCGTTGCAGGAGCAAGTAACGCCACTTCTTATGTTGAATACTGCAAAACCCTCGACAAATGTGCGAAAGAACTTGGAATCAACTTTATCGGCGGATTTTCAGCCCTCGTTCAAAAGGGAATCACTCCCGCCGACAGAATTCTGATTGATTCAATCCCAGAGGCTCTGGCCAGCACAGAATTCGTCTGTTCAAGCGTAAATGTCGGTTCCACAAAATCCGGAATCAACATGGATGCCGTAAAACTTATGGGCGAGACAATCAAAAAGACTTCTGAAGCAAGCGCTCACTGTGAAATTAACGGCTGTTCAAAACTCGTCGTCTTCTGTAACGCTCCTGAGGACAATCCGTTTATGGCGGGCGCATTCCACGGACCTGGTGAGGCTGACAGCGTAATCAATGTTGGAGTTTCCGGTCCCGGCGTAATCCTTGCCGCCGCCCGCGATTACAAAGGGAAGCCGATTAACGAACTCGCTGAGGGAATCAAAAAAATGGCGTTCAAAATTACGCGCCTGGGTCAGCTTGTCGGGGCTGAGGCCGCAAGCCGTCTTGGTGTTGACTTTGGTATACTCGACCTTTCTCTCGCACCGACTCCTGCCGTTGGTGACAGCGTTGCCCGAATCCTCGAAGAAATTGGTCTTGAAGGAGCGGGATGTCCTGGAACTACTGCGGCACTCGCCATGCTTACCGATATGGTCAAAAAAGGCGGCGTAATGGCTTCTACAAGCGTCGGCGGTCTTTCAGGCGCATTTATTCCTGTTTCAGAAGATGAGGGCATGATTAACGCAGTCAAACAAGGCTCAATCTGCCTTGAAAAACTTGAGGCTATGACAACCGTATGTTCGGTCGGTCTTGATATGATTGCAATTCCTGGAGATACACCTGCGACAACGATTTCCGGCATAATGGCGGACGAATTTGCAATCGGTATGGTCAACAACAAGACTACGGCTGTGCGCCTTATTCCGGCTCCGGGCAAAAAAGCGGGCGACTGGATTGAGTTCGGCGGATTGCTTGGCGGATGTCCTGTCATGCCAGTGAGCAAGTTCAGCTGTGCGGACTTCATCAACCGTGGCGGTCGCATTCCGGCTCCAATCCACAGTTTCCGCAACTAAAAAAATGGGGGAGAATTTTATGTCAGACGAAATCGAACCAAAAGCACCGGCTATTCACTTTTATCCTGCAGGATGTTTTTTCAAGTCTCTTGAAGACATCCGTGATAAAAAAATCGTCGTAATGGGGCTTGGCCTCAACGGCGGCGGTGAGGCTTCCGTAAGATTCTTTTTGAATCATGGGGCATTTGTTCTCGCAACTGACATGAAATCCGAAGCCGACCTTAAAACAACGGTAGATTCATTAAATAACGACGCTTCCCTCGACAAAAGCCGTCTCACATACAGACTGGGCGAACATCGCATCGAAGATTTTGAAGAAGCAGACTGTGTAATCAAAAATCCGGGCGTAAAATACGACGGAAACAAATTTCTGGCAGCAGCAAAGGCAATCGAAACCGACATCTCTCTTTTCCTTGCGTTTTCAAAAGCTCCGATTATCGCCGTCACAGGCTCAAAGGGCAAATCTTCAACAGTAAGCGCAATCTACTACGGATTGCGGCAGTCCGGGTTCAATGCATTCCTGGGCGGAAACATCACAGTTTCACCGCTCACCTTCCTCGATCAGACCGACGAGACAACACCAGTCGTACTTGAACTTTCAAGCTGGCAGCTTGCGGACTTACGGGGCAGAAAACTTCTCAAACCAAAAGTCTCAATCATAACAAAAATCATTCCAGACCATCAGAATTTCTACCATTCGATGCTCGCCTATGTGAACGACAAAAAACTGATTTACGCCGACCAGAACAAAAAAAACTTCGCAATCTTCGACTTCGACAGTGACCCTGCGGCCGACGGCGGAACTTTAATCGACAACTGGGGCGATATTTTCGCAAAGGAATGTAAGGCAACGATTCTCCGATACAGCAAAAAACAGCTCCCCGAAGGCGTTCTCGGAGTCTGGCAGGACAAAAAAGGCAACGGACTCGCCCGCCTCTCAACAAAAATCCTCGACACTCTCCCGCAGGACTACGAAAAAACGACAGAAACCGTACTCAAAGACCTGATTGTTCCTGGAAAGCACATGAGGGCAAATGTTTTGAACGCAGCCCTCGTCCTCAGAATAATGGGCGTTTCTCCTGAGCGAATTATCGAAGTGCTTGGCCGCTGGAACGGAATCGAGCACCGCCTTGAATTCTTCCACGAGTGCAAAATCGGAAAAACGACTTACCGCTTCTACAATGATTCGGCCGCAACAGTCCCGGAAGCAAGCGCCGAAGCCACACAAGCTTTCGGAAAACCGGTTATTTTCCTCACGGGCGGTACAGACAAAGGTCTTGATTTAAGCCCGATTGCCAGCGCAATCTGCGAAAACGGAAAGAACATCGTTCCAAAAAGCGTTTACCTTCTCGGCGGAACTGCTACCGAAAAAATGATTTTCGACTTCAACGCAAGAAAAATCGGCTACAAAGGGCCGTTCAACTCACTTGAAGAACTTCTCACAACCCTGAAAGCCGATTTGGACGCTTCGACTTCACTCAGCGACCAGAACACGCAGATTGTAGTATTCTCCCCAGGCTCAACGAGTTTCGGCATGTTCAAAAACGAATTCGACCGGGGAAATCAGTTCAAAGCGACAGTAAAGAAGATTTTCGGCAAATAGAATTTATTCTTTTTTCCACAATGATTAATTTCATGCTATAATTTCATCATAAATGAGAAAAATATTTTCTTTGCTTCTGATGTTTCTTTTTCTTCCTCTTTTTGCTGAAATTAACCTGCCACCCCAGCATCAAAACAAAGCTTTTGTTCCGGCTGAAATAAAGAGTTTTATGCGCTGCTATCCTGACATCAGTTATTCTGCGACCTATGAACTCGAAACAAATGACTGGAAAATTGAAATGAGCGCCGACCTCTACTTTGAGCGCACAAACAAACCGAAAGGAAAAAAAACAGCGACATTCTATTGGGCGGGAGGCCGGCTTTTACCAAAAGATGAGCTTACTAACAAAGAAAAATACTGGGTTCTTCAATACAAATATGAAAACAAACTCAGGAATCCGGAAACTTATACGCCTGAAGAAATTGAGCAGATAAAAGAATTCGGTTCTTCTGAAAGCCGCAGGAATGCGGTCGGTACTCCGATGTTCTTTTTTGACTGGCTCTATTCCGCTCAATCACAGAAAATTATCGAAGAACATATCATCAAAACGACGTTTTTAGGAAAGCCGACAAGAGTTCACGAAAGAATTTATGATCATCTCAAAAATGTTGAGAAAAAAATTCTTGAAAAAAAGACTGAGCCCGAAATTAAAGCGTTCCTTGACAATCTGAAATCTGCAGACGCTTACCACTGGCGTGAAATTATCCAGACTTCAAGAAAATCTTTTCATTCTTACGGAATTGCTGTTGATATTCTCCCAAGAAAATTAAATTACAAAGCGATTTACTGGAGCTGGGAAAAAGACAAACGGGGTGACAAATGGATGCTGGTCCCCCTCGAAAAACGCTGGTCACCCCCAGAATCAGTGATAAAAATTTTTGAGGACGAAGGTTTTATCTGGGGTGGTTACTGGGTGATTTATGACAATATGCACTTTGAGTATCACCCTGAACTAGTCCGCGGCTAACGCTCTGAATTCTTCAAGATTTTCGCACTTTAATTCTTCTGCGATTTTAAATTCTTCTTCGGATTTTTCGTTTTCGCCAAGTTTTGCAAGTGCAACTCCAAGGTTTGCGTGGATAACTGCGATTTTGGGCTCGAATTCTGCAGCCTTTTTGAGATTGTCGGCTGCTTTTTCATAATCTTTTTTACCAAGGAACAGCGCACCAAGACTTGCATAAGCCTCGCCCTTTTTGGGGTTCAGTTCGACAGCCCTTTCATAAGCCTTTACGGCCTTTTCATCCTGTTTTAAAAGATGCCAGGTCATTCCGAGTGAGACAAAATTCCGGTAATCAGGGCGCTCTTCGCAGAGTTTTTCCTGATAGATTACGGCATTTTCGTAGTCATCCTGCTGCAGGTAAAGACTTGTGATGAAATTGTAGAGAAGGTCTTTTGAATAGTTTGATTCTTCGGAAAGAGCTTCGTTAAAAAGTCTGAGAGCTTCTTCATAATTCTGTGCCTGATAGGCCTTCATCGCCCGTCCGACAGTTAAATCTCCCGGTTTAGAGCATGAGAAAAACAGAATAGACAGAAAAAAGGCAAAAAGAAGGTAAAATTTTTTCATAGTAATGCTCTGCAAGTTTAACACAATGACTGAATAAAATACAGACTTAAACTCAGACCGAAAACCAGTGAAGTCAGCAAAAATTGACCCCCAAACACAAAAACGCCGGCTCCCCCACAAAGGAAAGCCGGCGATGTTTTATCGATGGTTGAGCGCAGTCGAAAACTACAGTGTAACTCCGTCCTTGAAAATCGCAATCTCACGGTAGCCGTTCTTTTCGTTCTTTGTGACGGCTCTTCCGCTTACGATGTCGATAATCATCTGGAGCAGGCGGTCTCGTACTTTGTCGCTCGGCTCGTCGAGAAGATCTGCCGCATCAAAGTCGATCCATCCGTGCTTGTTTTTTGCGAGCGGGTGGTTTGTAGCGATTTTTACTGTTGGAACTGGAGCTCCGAGCGGTGTTCCTCGTCCTGTTGAGAAGAGGATGATGTTTGCTCCGGCAGCTGTCATGTCTGTTGTTGAAACGATGTCGTTGCCCGGACCTTCAAGCAGGGTAAGTCCTGTAACATTCTGTGGGAGTCGCTCGCCGTACTTCAAGACGCCTGTGACAGGAGCCTTTCCGCCCTTCTGGACACAGCCCAAAGATTTGTCTTCGAGAGTTGTGATTCCGCCGGCTTTGTTTCCCGGTGAAGGGTTCTCATAGCAGACCTGATTGTGTCGTGCGTAGTAGCCTTTGAATCCGTTGATAAGGTTTACGGTTTTGTCGAATCTTTCTTTGTCAACGCAGCGGTTCATAAGCATCTGCTCTGCACCGAACATCTCAGGAACTTCAGTGAGCATTACGCGTCCGCCCATTCCTGTCATTGCGTCACAGATTCTACCAATCAATGCGTTTGCTGTGATTCCGCTCATTCCGTCTGAGCCGCCGCACTTCATACCGAGTACGATATCTGTGAGCGGAGCTTCTTCACGACGGAATTTTCCTGCATATTCAGCAAGTTCGGTGAGAAGTTTTTTGCCTTCTTCAAGCTCATCTTCGCACTGCTGGGTTGTCATGAATTTTACGCGGTTTTCATCTACTTCACCGAGGAATTCCTTGAAATACGGAATGTTGTTCTCTTCACAGCCGAGTGAAACAACGAGAACTCCGCCTGCATTCGGATGATGAACCAAATCAGCAAGGATTTTTGCAGTTGTCTCTTTGTCTCCGCCCATCTGAGAGCATCCGTAAGGATGTGTCCATGTGAAGAATCCTTCGAGACCGCCCTTTTCGCTTGGTTTTGGCTCTCCGCCGCAGAATTTGGCATTTGCCCACATTGCGAGGTTTTCTGAAATTTTGTTTACGCATCCAACGAGTGGAATAATCCAGACTTCGTTTCGGCTACCGACCCGACCGTCTGCACGCTTGTAAACATTGACTGTTGGAACATTTGCACGAAGTTTCTCCGTGTCCTTGTACCATGCGTCATAAGCGGCCTTTGCTTTTGCCTCATCGTAAGTGTATTCAAGCTCGCCAGAAAGAAGTGTGTGAATGTTGTGTGTGTGAACATGCTTTCCGACGGCAATATCTTCTGTAGCTGAACCGATTGGATAACCATATTTGATTACCGGCTCGCCTTTTTTGATTTCTTTGATTGCGAATTTGTGACCCGCAGTAATATCTTCCTGAAGAGTGACAGTTACTTCAGGAACATCGTCCATTGCCTCAAGTGTGACCTGAGTACCTTTTGAAAGCGGTTCGAGCGCAACTGCTACGACATCCGCCTGATTGATTCTGATGGCGATTTTGCTCATTAGATACCTCTAATCTATAGAAAAAAAATTTGAATCATTATACTATGAATCAGGATTATTGTATATGGAAAAAATAACTGATTGTAAAGGCGAGCCATTGCCGGTTTTTGGAAAAGGTGTTGTGCTTCATTGCGATGTTGAGAATGGAGCGTTTCCATTTGCAAGTGTCTGGAACCTCAAGGTTCTGATGCTTGCAGAACTTTCTGCAGGATCAACCGAAATCCCAGTACCTGCTGCGGGGCAGTTTTATCTTCTCCGTTCTTCAAAATCAGGTGTTCTTCTCGGACGCCCTATCAGTGTTTATATGGCCCGCCGTGCAGCTCATGCGGCCTATCTCGAATTTCTTATTCTTAAAAAAGGTAAGGGTACTGAAGAACTCTGTTATCTTGAAAAAAATGATGAAATTGAACTGATTGGTCCTCTTGGAAATTCATTTCCTATGCCAGGCCCAAAAGATAAAGTCTGTATTGTCGGCGGCGGAATCGGAATTGCTCCAGTAGCGGGCTTTGCCACAAATCTTCCTGAAGAATCCTATGATTTCTACGCAAGTTTTAAAAGCGGTTCATACGGACTCGAGTATATCAAACCGAAAAATCTTACGATTACAACCGATGACGGTTCGGCCGGCATTCAGGGAATGCTGCCTGCAGCCCTTACTGCCGAAACCCTCAAAAAAAACAAATATTCTGTAGTTTATGCCTGCGGACCAATCCCGATGCTCGCATATCTGCAGAAAATCTGTGCCGAAGCGGGTGTAAAATCTTATCTCAGCATGGAAAACCGCATGGCCTGTGGCGTTGGCGCATGTCTCGGCTGTACGATTACGACAACCGAAGGAAACAAACGCTGCTGTAAAGACGGTCCTGTTTTCAAGGGCGAAATCTTGCAGTTTGAGCCTCCGAAGAATAAGCCGGTTTACGGAACTTCAAAGACTGTCGAAGACGGAAAAATTTCGGTAATCAGCGATTTTACGCCTGACCTGTCTGTCGAAGTTGCAGGCGTTCATTTTGAAAATCCGGTTATCGCTGCGAGCGGTACTTTTGGTTACGGTTCCGAATATTCCAGCGTCTTCGATGTGAACCTTCTCGGAGGAATCTGCTCAAAGGGCCTTACATTGCAGGCTCGTCCCGGAAACACAGGTGTTCGTCTTGTCGAAACTCCGTCAGGCTTGATTAATTCAATCGGCCTTGAAAATCCTGGAATTGAGCATTTTATTGAGCATGAGCTTCCTTCGATGCTTTCCTTAAAGCCTGTCACAATTGCAAACCTTTCAGGCTCTTCCCTCGAAACTTATGTAGAGGGGGCAAAACTTCTCGATAAAACAGATGTCCCGATGATTGAACTTAATATCAGCTGCCCGAACGTAAAGGCCGGCGGAATGAGCTTCGGAATGGAACCGGAATCGGCTGCCAGCGTCACTAAGGCTGTTCGCGAAGTCACTAAAAAGCCGCTTATGGTAAAACTTACTCCGAATGCTCCTGATTTAATTGGAATTGCGATGGCTGTCCGTGAGGCGGGAGCAGACGCACTGAGCCTTGTGAACACTTTCCAGGCGCTTTCAATTGACCTTAACACCGGCCGCCCTGTTTTTGACAATGTCCGGGCCGGATTTTCGGGACCGGCCGTAAAGCCGATTGCACTCCGCATGGTTTACGATGTCGTTCAGGCGATGAATAAACTTCCGGAAGGGGAGAGAATTCCTGTTGTAGGACTCGGTGGAATTTCGTGCTGGCAGGATGCCGTCGAATTTTTGATGGCGGGAGCGGCCGCAGTTCAGGTGGGAACGGCAACATTCTCAAATCCTCTCGCAATGAAAGAAATAATTTCAGGTCTTTGCGAATATATGAAATCAAAAGGATTCAAGAAGATTTCAGAATTCCGTGGTATCGCACAATAAAAAAATCCCCCGCATTATGCGGGGGCACGCCCTTATTTTTATTTCAAAGAAATGTTTGAGAACTCGACATATGCGTTTCGGACTGCGAACAATCCGACGTAGATGTTCTTTGCGTCTACTGATGTAAGTTCTGCTTCGTAAGTAGCGCTGTCTTTTCCGTATTTAACAGTGTAGACATTGCCGTTTTTAGAGAGTGAAAGGTCAACAACCTGGTCTTTTGCAGGAGCCGGCTGACCGGCATTCTTTGTTTCTTTGAGGGTTCCGTTCAGACGCTGCCAGCTTGAGTTGTATTCTGCGCCAGTTGCGATTTTGAGAGGACCTGCAGCAACATAGTCAGAGTTGATTTTGTCGAATTTGTCGATGTAGACATCGTCGCGTGCCATGAGACCGAAAGAAACCTGGTTGTTGTTTCCGAAGTTGAGGATTTTTACTTTTGCAGTAAGAGTGAAATCTTTGTCTGCAGGGAGTTTCTGGAAGTAGAAGATGATTCCGTCAGAAGCAGAAGCGATTTTTCCCTGTGAAGAAGAACCGTCTTTTGAGCCTGCCCACATCTGAACTGCGCCGCCTTTCTCTTCGATTCCGTATTTTTCAGGGTCAGCGATTTTTTCTGCTCCGCCGCAGTCTCCGAAGACTGTTCCGTACCATGGAGCTGTTGTCTGATGAACAGCGCTTGCATCTTCTGCTGGGATGAATTCTGAGTATTTCGGAATTACGTAGTCAAGGTTTTTAGCGAAAGGAAGAAGTTCTTCGGTTGGGGCAGCTGCCTTTTTGTTGACGAGTTTTGCAAATTTTTTGTTTCCTGCGCTTACAGCCTGAATTACATCGTAAGCGATGACAGAAGCTCCGTAACCGTTCAGGTGAGTGTTGTCAACTGAAGCTGGTTTGTGTGTGAGCTGTGCGTGGAATTTTGCTGTTTCTTCGTCACCTGCTTTTTCGTAGCGCTCTTTTGTGATTGCTGTGAGGTCAACGACGAGAACACCAGTTTCTTTTCCTAAATCACGGATTGCCTGAGCGTAGTCTCCGCCCGGGAAACCTTCGACATCTTTTGTGACGTGTACATATGAGCCTTCGTAAGCCTTTCCTGGTGCTCGGCGAACGATTGGTGTACAGAGAATTGGAGTTGCTTTTTTGTCGAGAGCGAGCTTGATGTAGTTTTCGTAGAGGCTGTTTTTGAACGAGCCTGCTTCTTCTTTTGAGCCGTTAGGATTTGTGTAGCGTGATTCCTCGGCTTTTTCGTCATTGTGGCCGAAACCGATGATGAGGTAGTCACCTTTTTTGATGCTGTTTTTGAGGGCTGTGTAGTTTTTCTCAGTCAAAAATGATTTTGATGAGCGGCCTGACATTGCGAGGTTGATTACTTCGATTTTTTTAGGAAGAAGATAGTCCTGAAGTTTTGTGCCGTAGCCGTAGCGCGGATAGAAGTAGGTGTCGCTGAATGAGCTGAGGGTTGAGTCACCGACGACATACAGTTTTGTGCCTTTGGTATTTGCAATTGTTTCGACAGCTTCGACTTTTTCAACTTTTTCGTTGTTTGCGATAGCGTCTTCAAGTGCAAAGGCGTTGAATGAAAGGCAAGTCAGGAGAGCGAGACTTGCAGCAAGAATTTTTTTCATAGAAAACTCCTTTTAAAAATATGCAGAAATTATATACTATAAGTTTCAAAAATTAAAGTGTGAAAAGATTTATTTTCAGATGAAGCACAGGTTAATCCTGCTTTATGATGATGCTTGCGTTGCAGCCGCCGAAAGCGAAGGAATTGCTCATGCAGCATTTGATTCCGCTGTCAGCCGGGAGGGCTGGCGTTCCGCTGTTTTTTTCTACCAGATTCAGAACAGGCATTTCTTCGTCCTGTACTCCGTCCCAGATATGAACGGGCAGAAACTGTTTTTTGATTGCATAGAAGCACACTGTAAGTTCGAGGCTTCCGGCTGCGCCAAGGGTGTGGCCGGTCATCGGTTTTGTAGAAGAGCAGGGGGGCAGTGCGTTCCCAAAAACGAGTTTAACGCCTTTTGATTCCATGCTGTCGTTGAGATGTGTGCCGGTTCCGTGGAGATTTATATAGCCGATTGCGCTTGACGTCAGGTTTGCGTCTGAAAGGGCGGCTTTCATCGCCTGTTCTGCTCCGGTTCCGTCGGCAAGAGGGGCTGTCATGTGGCTTGCATCGCTTGATTCACCTGTTCCCGCAAGAATTATGCCTGTTTCGTCAAAGTCATCTTTTGAAAGCAGGAAAACTGCTGCTCCTTCACCGAGATTTATTCCCGAGCGGTTTTTTGAAAATGGATTTGTCATTTCGTGATCGACGGCCTCAAGACTGTCAAAACCAAGTAGAACCGTATCACTTGCGATGTCGACGCCCCCGGCAATCACTGCATCGCATAATCCTGCGCGTATCAGTTCCTTTGCCTTGATGACTGCGCTTGCACTTGAAGAACAGGCCGTAGAAAAAGCGAGACAGATTCCTTCAGTTCCGAATTTTTTTGCCGTAAAAGTTGCGGGGTAGTCTGCTCCCTGAATCTTTAAGTCGTAGTTTTCGGGGAAATTTCCGTCTTCTGAATTTGCTGCGGATGCGAAAAATTCTCTGTGGCCTTTTAATGAAAGTTCCGTTCCGTTATCGCAGGAGCCGATGCATACTCCGACTCGGGATTTCCCGTATTTTGAGACTGCTTTCTGGACTGTTTTTTCGATAGAATTGAGTGCAAAATCGAGAATCTGAAGAACCCGCATGTCAAATTTGTCATTTGTCGGCCTGAGTTTTGAATCTTCAATTTTTCCGGCATAAAAAGATTTTGAATTCTCTTCGGAAATGGACGGTTCTGTTTTTTTTATTCCTGATCTGTTTCCAGTGCTAAGATTCTGGACAAATTCTTCTGGATTCTGGGAATCACCTGCGGCACAAATAAAACCTGGATTTGAAAGATAGATTTTTTCGGTAGAATTCTGACTTTGCATGGCTTCATTCTATCGTTTTTTGTTTTTGTTGTCACCGCGAGTTTAGATATGATATAATTCTGACAGAATTTTCCGGTATGCGTCAGTATATAGCACAAAAAAATCTTGATTCTCAGGGGCTTCTCACAATAATCGGCAAGGATTACCGCTATCTGCACAATGTTCTGCGTCTTCTGGCCGGTGATATGATTTATGTCAGGCTTCCTTCCGGTGAACTGGCTCCGATGACAGTGTGCAAAATCGATGAGCCGGCAAAAAAAATCATTCTTCAGGTCTGTAATTTATCAGAAAATGGTGAAAAAGCGCTTTCCGAAGATGAAATTTTTGAAAAAGGCGAAAATCTTCCTTCTTTCCGGGGCGAAACAGAATTCTTTCTTTTTATGGCTGTTCCAAAATCTGCGAAATTTGACCAGATTGTGCGTCAGGCGACTGAATGCGGAATTTCAAGAATAATTCCTGTTCAGACGGAATTTTCACAAAAAGGAAGTGAGAAAATGAATTTCCGTTCTGAACGTTTTGAGAGAATCATAAAAGAAGCGCGCCAGCAGAGCGGGAGTCCTGTAGACACGGTAATTTCTGAGTGTATGAATCTTAAATCTGCGTGTGAATTCTGGGAAAGCGAAATTCAGAATCTGAAAGAAGAAGAAAAACTGGCCGTCGTGCTTTATGAACGGAATGATGAGACCGTAACTGTGCGTGAGGCCTGTGAGAAAAAGCAGAATCTAAAAAAACTCGCGCTTTTCTGCGGAAGTGAGGGCGGCCTTTCTCCGGAAGAAGTAAAAAAACTGTGCGGGGCAGGCTTTAAGGCAGTTCACTTAAAAACCAATATTTTGAGATGTGAGACAGCGGCGCTCTACGGAATCTCGGCGTTACAGTCAATTCTTTTTTAAAATTATTTTTACTATTAGGCATACGCGCTGTTTTCTGATATAATTCTGCCTATGAAAAAAAATCCCAGAGTCAAATTCATTTCTGACGAGCCTGCTGCTTCTGAAAAAACATCGCCCTTTGCACGGCTGCCAATTTTTATCGCTGTCGGCGTAATCTTTCTTGCACTTCTTGTATTCGCATTCCTTTCATATTCAGATTCTTTCACCAGACCTCAGAACGTCCGGCCTCTTTCAGATGAGCAGTTCATTGAGTTTTCAAGGCAGTTGGACTCGCTTTATCCTGAAAAACGTACAAATATTCTGAAGGAACTTCCTTATCCTGTCACAAAGGCGAATCTTGATGTCTGGGCAGGAAGCGCAATTCTTATCGATGCCTCAAACGGCTGCGTACTGTACGAAAAAAACGCTGACCAGATTATTCCGCCTGCTTCGATAGCCAAGCTTTTTGTAATGTACATCGTCTTTAAGGATGCCGCAGAAGGAAAAATTTCCCTTGACGACACGGTTACTCTGCCTGAGAAGAGCTGGGCAATCAATATGCCGTCTGACGCGTCCCTCATGTTTCTTGGGCAGGGGCATATTGTAACTCTCCGTGAACTTTTAAAAGGTCTTGCCGTCGCTTCTGGAAACGATGCCGCCCTTGCCATTGCCGACCATATTTCGGGAAGCACGAAAGCCTTTGTTGAGCGCATGAATCAGGAATGTGAGGCTTTGGGGCTCAAACATACGCATTTCGTCGAACCGTCCGGATATGACGAGCACAACCTGACGACTGCCCGTGAACTTGCTTCTTTCTGCTGTGAATATATCAGGAGGTTTCCGCAGTCTGTCGAAGAATTTCATTCTGTTCCGAGCATCAACTACCCGCTTCAAAAAAATCTCCCTTCATGGCAGAAAAACCGCGGGGATACTGCAGCAATTTACCAGAAGAACACGAATCCGCTTCTTGGGGTAATGGAAGGCTGTGACGGAATTAAAACCGGATTTATCTATGAAAGCCGCTACAACCTTGCGCTTACGGCAAAACGGAACGGGGTGCGCTTCATTTCGGTTACGATGATGGGAACCGGAGTCGGAACAAAACAGGGAAATGCGGGACGAGTGCATGACGGAACTGAGATGATGGAATGGGCATTCGCTTCTTTTGCTGATTTCAATCCGTCCGAAAATCTTCCTGAGTTTTATGCGGTTCCATCCCTTGCAGCTAAAAACACGAACGGCAGATTTGTAAAACTGGTTCCCGCCTGGAATAATCCTGTTACAGTTCCTCATCTGAGCGCAGACACAGCTCTTGAAGACGCAAAAAATGTCAAAGTGAGCGTGAATATTCCAAAATATATCTTTGGCGGGGTAAAGATGGGCGAGACTTACGGCCAGATTCAGTACAGGCTCGGAGATGTCGTGCTTGAGACAGTTCCCCTTGTCGCCGACCGGACTTACGAAAAATCTGGAGTTTTTGGAAAAATGCTGGGCGCGCTTGTCAGCTGGAGACTTTAGCGGTTTTCTTCTTTCTTTTCAGTTCCTGGCTTTCCGTTTTCAATTTTTAAGAATTCGATTTCAGTGTTCCAGTTGAAGAGCGTTTTCTGACTTGCGGTGATGAGAAGATTTTTGATTCTTTCCAGGTCTTCGTTTCCAACTGCCGCTGAAAGAGATTTTCCGTAATCAGAATTCTGCGAGTCGAACCACTTGTTGATTTCGCTTTCGCTGATTCTACGTTTTTCGGTCACGATTTTTGAGGCGGATTTTACATCGAAGCCGTATTTTCTGAAACTTTCTGCGATTGAGTCTGCATTCCAGTTGAAGAGCGGGTTTTCCTTGTCCGCAAAGAATTCGTTTTCGGCAAGTTCCATCTTCTTCAATATGTACTCGAATTTTTGCGGGAAGTCGCCCATGCTGCCTGTGAGAACCTGATTTCGCACAAGGTCGCTGATTCTCTGACCGTGACAGGGGATTCTCTGAGAGATGATAACTGAGAATTCCGGGGAAACTTCGTCATTACGGTGACTGAGCGTAGTCGAAGCCACAATTTCATTCAAGGCGTACGAAAGAACATCTGCACTGTCCTGACTTGTGAAGGGGTCACGGAAGAAAATTCTGTCGAAGATGATGTCTTTTTTTGAAAAGTCTTCGAGGATTGCCTTGAAATTCTCACTTGAAAGATAGTTTTCGTTTGTCTGTGGGCGTACAGTGAGCAGAGGGCGGTCGAGGTCATCGAGGGTGCGTCCGTACTGCTCCATGATTTCCCTGCCCTTTTCGGTACGGCAGATTCCGCAGGTGATTCCTTCGGGCGTTTTTCGGCTCACATCCCAGAGTAAAAGCCCGTCGTCAGCATTCCAGACGAGAGAGCGTGTGTGCCGGGTGAGCTGGGCAAGATTTATCATTGCGTCCCGTATTGAAAGAAGAACTTCGGCACGGTTAGAGTCGAGGCGACTTCTCCAGGATTTGTCGGCACGGTCGAGGGCACTTTCTTTTCGCTCGTCCTTCGGAGTGAAAGTGAGGTTTTCAGATTTGACCGTATTGTTCTGGTTGAAATTCTTGTTAATCCACCATTCACCAATCGGGTTTTCGTAATCCTGAGAGAAGTGTGGGAGAGGATGCATTCCACAGCTGGCTCCTGTGTCCGGCTTTTCAGGTTCAATGTGTTCCAGAATCGAAGAAATCTGCATTTCACGGCGACTAAGAACCTCGTCACGGATTTTAGCTTCGTAGCCCTGTGTGCTTGGCGTATAGAAAACCCTGCCTACAAGTTCCGTCGGAAGATACTGTTGTGCGACCCAGTGGTCCCGGTAAGCGTGAGGGTAGAGATAGCCGTCTCCGTGTCCGAAACCTTCCGCATCACGGCTTGAATCCCGCAAATGGTTCGGAACTTCGGCATCTTCTTTTTCGACTGAAGAGAGCGCATCAAAAAATGCCATGCTCGAATTTGATTTTGGAGCCGTCGCAAGGTAAAGGGCAGCGTGCGCAAGATGATAGCGTCCTTCGGGCAATCCCACCCTGTCAAAAGCATCGGCACAGCTGGTTACGACTCCGAGGGCGTACGGGTCGGCCAGGCCAGTGTCCTCGCAGGCAGAAATCAACATTCGACGGAAGATAAAATGAGGATCTTCACCAGCCCGAATCATGCGTGCAAGCCAGTACATCGCCGCATCCGGGTCACGCCCACGCAGTGATTTTATGAAAGCGGATATTATGTCGTAGTGATAGTCGCCGTCACGGTCATAAAGCACGACCTTCTTCTGAATCGACTCTTCTGCCGTTTCTTTGGAGATGTAAATCGTGCTTCCGTAAGCAGGTTCGGGAATTCGTGCGTCTGGATTCCATTTTTCGGGCGTGGTTTCAACCGCAAGTTCAAGGGCGTTCAAAAGACTTCGGGCATCTCCGTTCGCCGTATCGACAAGATGCTCAAGAGCACCTGATTCAAACTCAACCTTCCAGTGACCGTAGCCCCGCTCAACATCAGTAAGCGCCATGTGAGCCGCCTTCATCAAGTCTTCTTTTGTGAGTGCTTTGAGCTGAAAGACTCTGCTTCGGCTTACAAGAGCCTTGTTGACTTCAAAAAAAGGATTTTCAGTTGTAGCACCAATCAGGATAATCGTGCCGTTTTCGACCCAGGGCAAAAGGGCGTCCTGCTGGGCCTTGTTCCAGCGGTGAACTTCATCAACGAAAAGAATCGTTCGGCGGTTGTAAAGCTTGTAAAAATCGTCCGCAGTTTTGATTGCAGTGCGGATGTCGGCGACACCTGTGAGAACGGCGTTCAGCGTAATGAAATTTGATTTCGTGTGATTTGCGATGACCCGTGCGAGAGTGGTCTTTCCTGTTCCTGGCGGACCGTAAAAAATGACGGAAGTGAGCTGGTCTGCTGCAATGGCACGCCGTAAAAGCCGTCCCTTGCCAACGATATGGTCCTGCCCGATGTACTCGTCCAAATTGCGAGGTCTCATGCGAGCTGCAAGAGGCTGTTTTTCTGTTTTTGAAGAATCAAATAAATCCGCCATGAGGGTATTATAGCACGCAATATAGAAAAAATCTCCATACGCTAGAATTTTTGTTAATTCTGTAATATTATGAAAAAATGGATTTCAAAGATAAAATCATAGACGTTTCCCGGGAGACTCTCGATTCTCTCAATAAAAATAAAAAGCCTTTCCTTCTTGTCGTTATTCTTGCCCTGATTTTTATGTTCGCAGTCTGCTGGATTGTTTTTTTTGCAACAGTCCGCGGTCCTGAGCAGGTTATGGTGCCTGATGTCGAAGGAAAGGAACTCACTACCGCCCTTCTTGAACTTCAGGCAAAGGAGCTTTATCCAAAAATTCAGATGAAATACACGGATAATCCTGATGATGCAGGAAAAATCCTCAACCAGAATCCTGAGAGCGGCTCAATCGTCAAAGCCGGAAGACGAATCAATCTCACGGTGAGCCGTGGTACAATTCTTGATCATGTAGAAAATTATATCGGTCAGAACTACGATGATGTCAAAATCAACCTTCAGACAATGTTCACAGGTTCATCTCGTCCGCTCATTGTTCTTGCAGAGCCTAGCTACAAATCCGATCAGAGCGAGGCAGGCACAATTCTGGCGCAGGATCCTCCTGAAGGCACGATAATTTCAAATCCTGTCACTGTAAAACTGATTGTAAGTAAGGGTGCCGAATACGAAAATACGCGGGTTCCTAAACTTACGGGGCTTGGCATCAAAGCGGTTTTACAGACACTTTCTTCATCAAGGGTTGTATTTGATTTCAAAAGTCATATTGCAGAAAACGGAGAGTCAGAAGGAAGCGTTACAAGCCAGTCAAAAGATTCTTCTGAGTTCGTTCCGAATTATACCCGTGTAGATGCAGAAATCGCACTTCCTAAAAAACAGGATTCTGACGAATTCATCGGGCTTTTCAACGCTAAACTTCCGGATTATCCGTATGCAGTCGAGATGACGCTAGAATCTTCAAAAAACGGTGTCAGGGAAACAATCGTCACTTTAAAGCACAAGGGTGGAAATGTCACGATTCCGTACGTTGCGCAGAAAGACAGCGAACTTCTTCTTTCGATAGCCGGCCGAATTGTAGCGCGTCAGTACGTAGAGTAAAAGATACCCGCCAATTGAAGTGCATCCCTAAAGTTGGACAAATAAAGTCCACTTTAGGAGGCGCATTTTTTATTTCGACAGATAAGAATATTTGTTAGGCTTTTTTCTGGAGTATCTTACGCCGAGTTCAATCTGAAAGTTGTAGACCAGATTATAAGGCTGGATATGCTTGTTCGAGCCGAGGTTTCCGTAATCAAGCGAGGCAACCCCGTTCATAAGAATTGTCCATCTTTTTGCAAGCGGGAGTTCAACTCCCAGAAGCGAGCCGATTCCAAGTTCAACATGATGATACTCATCCGAAAGCTGATACAGAAAATGCGGTCCAAGTGCAAAATTTATGAAAACATATTTCCACATGTCAGCCTGAAAAACCGGTCCCCAGAACAGGTCAACTGCATATAAGACAGTTTGTTTTGGCGGCTGCTCCATTCCGTTGAAAGTGTAGTAAAACGGATAATAAGCGGCTATGCGGAGAATACTGTCAACCGGCTTGATATTCACGCTTTGAAGTTCACAGAAAGCACCGATAAGATAATTCTGCCATACAAAATTGCTGCGTGAAAAATCATCCTGATAAATAATTCTCGTAATCTGGGAGAATGTAACTCCTTCGTTAAAAATCAGGAAAGGCTTGTCTGTAATCGGAGGAAATGCGGGGTTCTCTTCGGTTTCAGAAGTTTCAGGAGTGGTTTCTGCCGTTGATTCAGCTGCAGTTTCTTCTGTTATGGGGTCACCGATTGCCGGCTGTGCGAAGAGAAAACAAGGAAAAATGAGAAAAAGCGCTAATAATTTCAGTTTTTTCATACGATTTGCCATTCTGAAGGAAATCAGAATCTCCCTATTTTGAAATGTGGTACAGGACAAGCGACTGGATTTCTCCCTCATCGTCTACCCAGTCCAGATAGAGCATTGAACCGCGGATATCCCATTCCGTGTTGATACTTGCCCCTGATTTCTTTGTAAAGATCAGGACGTTTTCCATTACAGTCCAGTCACCTTCATAATTTGTCTTTACTCCTGCAGTGTTCACGATTGTTGCGGTGTATGTTCCGTCGTCAACGAAGGTGATTTTGCTTCCGGAATTGTCTGCCCAGGTTCCATAAACCGGGGAAGGCGTGTAGCAGGAAGCGAAAAAAAACAGAACAAAAGAAAGAATTGCGCTGAAAACAATATTTTTTTTCATAATTAATTACCTCACTTTAAAATAAATCTATTCATTTCCGACTGTGTAACTGACATTTGTGGCTTCAAAACCTTCCTGAGTGATGACATAATATCCTCCGCCGGCATTTCCGCCCTTAATCTCGATACCGTTATATTTTACGGTTCCCGGATACATTCCTTCACAGGTGACAGTTCCGTCCATTGAACCGTTCGCGCTCATGTTCGCGCTGGTGTTCGTATTGCCGGTTACGCAGAAATAATAGCCGAGAGATTCATCATCATTGATGTAAAAATCTGCGTATTTGTTGTAGTACATGATAATTCTGGCTCCGAGACCGTCCATTTTTGCTTCATAAGAAACTGAACCCGAATAAGTTCCGTCCCTGCTTTCGCTTCCGAGGGCACCTGTACCGGATTTGTGCATGAGACTCAGTTTTTTGTGCGAAGATTTTATCGTCTTGTTGTATTCGCGCATGTATTGGTCGGCCGTCAATGCACCGTATCCCTGCTCCGTGTTTGAATAATTTGCTCCCTGCTTGAGTTCGTTGAGGGAAAGAATTCTGTAATAATAAATCGTTCCTGGTTTTGCACCGTCATACGAATCAATGAATTCAGTTGAGTCTGAAGAAACCGGATCATCCTGCACTTTTCTGAATCCGGAGTCTGGTTTTGTTGAGCGGTAAAGGTAATATCCGCCGTCCGCTCCTCCTTCCGGGGCAGTCCAGGTAACTTTCACCGGATAAACGCCGTTATCATTTGCATTTCCGCTTACAGTCACACCGCTGATAAACGCTTTTTTTGTTGCAGTAAGGTTCGACGCTGCTTTTGGAGAAGGTGCCGAAACAGTACCCAATGCGCTTTCAAGGGAAATGTCTTCGCGGAAAGTTGAAATTTTGTAGAATTTTGCAGTATCAACAGTAACAGAGTAATATCCTTCATTTGGGACAAGTGAAGTGTCACTGAATGAATCACCTGAATACGTGAAATTTCCGGTCTGAGTGGCGCAGGTGTATATTCTGTATGAATATGAATTATAATCATCGCTTAATCCGGAATCTTTCGGACAGTCAGTTGAGCCGAGGGCTGCCGGGAATGAAAGGACGCATTTGCTTCCTTCCGGAGTGTAAACTACAGAAAGAGATGAAGGCGGGCTTAAAAGATAGCCTTCGCATGGATTTTTAGACGAAGCAGAAGAATCTGATGCCGGTCCTTTTAACTGAGTCGTTCCGTCCTCATCATAGGTATAGGCCATGACTTGGTAGTAGTAGTAAACATTCGGAGCGAGATTTTTTGAATCCGTGAAAGTCGTCTGAGCGTAATCTTTTGCGGAAAGTTTTATCGCCGCACTGTCGATGCTGCTTGTCCTGTAAACTGCGTAATAGATGTTGTTTCCTGCAACCCCATCCCATGAGAGTGAAATTGAATCTGTCGTTTCGCCACGGCCCGTTGTGATTTTTACGTTCGTGACTCTGGCAGGTGCTCCGTCTACAAGGGAATAACCCAGGGCAACAGGGCTTGCGCAGGTCTTATATCCCTGAGAATTTACGGCATAAACCGTGAAATAAAAATCAGTTCCCTGAGCAGCCGAATCAACCGTATTTTTGTACCAGTTCTGATTTCCTGTCACCGTTGCCAGAAGTGCTGAGCCTGAACCGTCTGCGTACTGAGAGCGCCAGATTTGATAAGAAGCGGCGTTTGCCGTCTTCTGCCACCTGACCATAATATAAGCAGAATCTTCGCCCTGTGAGGCTGTGACAGTCGTGACCGGAGCAAAAAGCGTCGCCGGAGAAGAGACCTTGAAGTCGCTCGCATCGTATTTTTTTCGTGGATTTTCAGCCGAAACCCGGTAAAAGTAGCCCAGACCATATTCTTCATTTTTGTATGAATAAGTCGTGAGAATTTCGTCCGTGAAAGAAGTGGAATATACAAATTTGTTCAGAACTTCGTAATCTGCCTCATCCGGCTCAATGAAATTTCCGTCTGAATCCAGAGAATTTGAAACTGCCCTTTCAATGCGGTAGTAATCAGCGCCTGTAACCGCGCTCCATGTAATGAAATTGCAGTCCGGGGAGACAGCCTGAGAAACATTTACTTCAAGAGGAGCGTCCAGCTGAGTAATCTCAACTTTTTCAGAAATCAGATCGCTGAGGGAAGTTCCGGGAGATTTCGAGTCTTTGTAAACCTTATCCTCAAAAAACTGTGTACAAGAAAAAGCAAGTAAGAGGTAAGAAGTCAGAAGAAACAGGTATGATAAGCGTAGTTTATTGTGTGACATCGCCTAGTCCTCCCACCAGCCGTATGTTGTTGAGTTAAGCCAACAATGGCTATCATTAATCTGAATTGGGAAATAAAATTTTCTTGTATCTGAATTAGAAACATTTATAATTGTCTTATTATTCATCTTCACAACCAGATTGTCTGAGCCTGTACAAGACATTGTTAAAGTTGTTGAATAATTGACTGGTATTTTTGTATCTGCAGTTCCAACAGTAACCGTAAAGTTTTCTGTACGGAACTTATCCAGATATGGGTCTGACAAACCTGCCGTTCTTGTCGATACATTGCTCATTGAGATTTTTAACCATGTTGAGAATATTCCAGATGGAGTTAATTGAGACGGTGCATAATTTGTCATTGTCACATCAGCCTTGTATTTTCCAACTTCAGAATCCCACAATAATGCAGATATTAATGACCTGCTGCCGAACTGTGCAGATCCTCCATTATCCGTTTGGATATTTTTATCATCTTCATATTTAAGTCTTGAAGTCGCATTTGACAGGTCTGGAAGCCCTCCTTCCTCAATATAGAAGCCATATGCCATAACGCACAAGGCACTTCGTATAAGTTCCGCATCCGTAATTTGTCTGCACGCATAAACAGTCATGTCGTCATTTATTTCTTCCGCACTTGGGTCGAAGGTTATGCTGTTGTATGATGAGCCGTCTTCGGTGTATGAGCCGCTCATTACGATTTTGTAGTAGTGTCTCGGGTCTCGTAAGACTTTGAGCAGGCCTTCGTATGAACCGCCACCCGTCACTTCTCCAAATTTTGCTGTAGCTGTTGTCGGTTTCAGGTTCAAAAGATTTGCATTTTTTTCAGTGTATGTGAAAGTCGTATTAAAAGCGTAATCTCCGGAATCATATCCCGCTGTTCTTATTCCGTTTTTGTCCAGGGTTGCGATTTTCTGCCATCCTTTTGCGTAGTTCGTGTTTTTAAGGTAAATCTCGTATCCGCTAACTTTTGCAGCTTTTCTGTAGCTTGAATCAAACGGTGTCCATTCCAGTTTTTCTGCAAATTCTGCTTCGCTTCCGGTATCTGCCTTGTAATACAAGTTGAATGCATAGCCTTTGTTATCGGCTTCGCCCAAGGCTGACGTACTTGAAGCAAGAAGATTTAAATATGCTTTTGAAAAACTTGGTGTTGTGTTTCCGTATCGTACTGTGTATTCGTAGATATTAGCTTCTGTAACAGAAAGTGTGTCTGTGTAGCTTGTAGAAGTTTCCTGCAATGTCGTTAAGCCAATCTGCTCCCATGTGCTTTCATCTGAATCTGAAGAAGAAGCTGCGAGTTTTCTTCTGAACAATGCTGGAGTGAGGTTTTCCGGGTCTGCCGGTTTATTCCATGATATCACAATTTTATTCGGAGACGCCGCCTTTGTCGCCGTGACATTGTGTCCGTAACCGTGAGTTGAGCCTCGTTTTGAAAGACTCTGCGTATTCTGGTATTGAATTCTGAATGAGTCCACTTCTGAGACATCATCGCTGCTCAAAACAGGGATTACAGTGTATTCAAAAGGCAGACCGCTTGAAATCAGTGCCTGTGATGTTTCAAAGCCTGTGTTCGTTGTGAGGTTCTCGTTTTGTTTGTCCTCAACCACAAATGTTCCGCCATTTACTGTGACAGAAATTGCCGTCTCAGAAATGGAATCTTCTCCGTAAATTACAGATTTGTCTGCTCCGACATAGAAAACATCTGTTTTTTGAGCTTCTTCATTTCCTTCTTTCGGAATATTGTATCTGACCCTCTGTAAAATATAGCCCGAAGCCCCGTTTGTCTCGTTCCAGGTCACTGTAATTTTTCCAGAATCTGTTGCTTTGCTTGCATCAAGTCCTGTGCAGGCAGGTCCCATCGTGCGTACCTGTGTCGTTCCGGCAGTTCCTGCAGAATCGACCGAATTTTCAGCCGTAACTTTAAGTGACAAAGCTTTTCCGGAAATTGCCGCATCGTTATAGCCGGAAGGATTTGAAATTCTGTAAGTGACCGTACCGGCTGCAGAGATTTCAGCGATTTTTTCAGAATCAAGAATTTCTGTTTCGCCGAGCTGCGTCGTTCCGTCAAAAAGTGAAATTTCGTAGCTCTCCGCTTTCTGAACTTCCGGCCAGAAAACCGTGATTGAGTCGTATGAAAGCGCGTTCTCATCAAAAACAGGGACCGGTCTTCCCAGAGTTCTGGCAGTGACTGCTTTTGACGGGAATACCCTTCCTTCTTTTGTCGCATAAAGCGTGTAAGAATAGATTTTTCCGCTTTCGGCAGAATCTGTGTAACTGAATGTTTCGCCTGCCGTTCCTGAAGAAGTGACCGAACTCGTGGTTGTTTCTGCTGCGCTTCCGTCGGAGTCCAGAGTTTTTCGTTCAAGGGTGTAGGTGCAGCTGTCATCAAAAGTCCACGAAAGAATATTTTTTGAAGAATATCCGTCCGTAACTGAAAATGAATCAAGATTCGGCTGAGTCAAAAGGCTTGTCAGAAAGAAAGTGTCAGCCGCTTCCGTTGTCAGAAGTTCATTTGAAGAATCTTCTGCTGAAACGATTGTCAGCGCGAATTTATAATATCCTTCTGTCGCTTCGTTTCCATCCGTGCCGTCTGAAAGAGTGATGGATTTTGAGTAAGCATTCAGTTCTGAAAGGGAATCAAATGTTTCTGAAGAGCCGGATGCTGAAGAAAGCCCGTCCAGGGTTCCGGAATAAGTTGTAGTCAGGACGAATTTCCAGTTTTCTTCTGTGCCAAAAGTCTCCCAGTTTCCTTCAAAAGAAACAGATGCGCTGACATATTTTGTGGCTTTTGTGCCTGCTTCTTCATCTGCGTCAGTTATCAGGTTTACGTCCGCCCTGAATGTCGGAACAGCCGCAAGGAATCCCGAAGCCGTAACGCTTGAAAGGTCAGATGTGATGACCCTTGAAATATTGTCGGCATAAGACTGCACTTTGTATTCGTACTGAACACCCCGCTGAAGGTTTGTTGTGTCCGTCCAGCTGATTTCAGTTCCCGCCGTATAAGAATCGAATGAGGCAGGCTCTGTTTCAGAACCGTCATAATATAAATGTGAAACAAGAGTCGTCCAGTTTTCGCTTCCATTGATTCTTCTGTAAATCTTGAAGTAGAGCGGTTTTTCTTCGTAAGTTTTTGCGGCTACAAGAACGTCAACTTTTTGAGGCAGTTTGAAACTGAGCGTGATTTGAGATGTTGAAGTTCCCTGTGTTGCCGTGAGTTCTTCCGGTGGATTTGGCCTGAGTCTTCGTGCAGTTTCTGCGTTCACTTCAAGGCTTGTCTCAGTTGCAGACGGATTTGTCGAAAGAAAAGCGGTGACCGTGTAAACATAGGTTTCTGAAGGTTTCAGGTCAGTCAGTTTAAAAGATGTGTTTTCAAGTTCTGATGCGTATACATTGCTGTTTGCGACTTCTTTTCCCTCAGAATTCTTGCAGATGATTGTATATTCGAGTTCATCTTTGTAAAAATCTGCGTTCTCCATGTACCACCAGACGACAAGTGAAGAATCCTCTTCGCCCGTCACTTCCGTGATGTCGCTGATTACCGGCTGTGCAAGCGTGGTTCCTGACACAGGTTCAGTTTTTGAAGAAAAATTACCCGCATAATCAGCGGAACAGACTCTGATGTATTTTGTGATTCCTGCTCCAAGCGGTGAATATGAGAAAGAATTTTTAAGAGTTTCACCGACCAGCTTATATTCGGAGAAAAGACTGTCGGCTGCATAAATGTAGTAGAGGCTTGCTTTTGAAACCGAATCCCATGTGAGATTGATTTCACGCTTTCCGCCCTGAGATGCTGTAAGATTTTTGGGTGCTGAAAGAACGGCCGTATTTCCGCTTTCAGATTCCGTAATTTTCTGCATTTCGGGGGAGGGCACGGTGCCGTCAGAGCAGGAAAAGAAAAATCCTGCCAGAATAAAAACAAATGTCTTAAAAAGAAAAAATTTCTTCATCTTTACAGTATAAGACTTTGCTCATTTTATGTCGACACTTTTAGAGATTTTGTCATTTTGAAGACTGATTCTCTGCTTCTTTCAGCATTTCTTCCAGGGCTTTCTGTGCGTCCTTGAGTCCTTTTGGAACTGTTTTTTCGTCGTTCATTATCAGCTGCATTTCTTTTCCGAGGATTGTGTAGAATTCATGCCATTTTTCCATTACGGGGCGATAAACTCCGCCTTCAAGCGCTCGGCCTACCGCCTCATACTGCGGAAATTTCTGGAGAATTTCCGGATCCTTGAGGCTCGAATATCTGCACGGAACACCGCCGAATTCGACGGTCGCTTTCTGAACATCCTTGTCCATAAGGAATTCGAGCAGTTTGACCGCATATTCTTTGTTTACGCTGTTAGAAGGAATTCCGACAGTCCAGATTCCGTAGATGTTTGAGTTGTAGGGCTGCTTGTCTTTACGGTAGCGGCCTGAGAGCGCGATGTAATCCATTGAAGAATTTTTTGTCGGCGTGTACCAGCCCGGCCAGCCGATTCCCATCGCTGCGGATTTGTTCGCAATGGCGGCGATTAAATCGTCTTTTTTTGCGGCCCGGCCTGTTCTTGCGAGGGATTTATACATATAAATTGCCTCGGCGAATTCATCGGTGTTTACGGTCGGATTGTTATTTTCGTCAACGACCCACACACCTCTTGAAAGCAGGACCGGAAGAAAATCTACGACGATATTGTTCGGAGTGTCACCGCGGTACATAAATCCGAGGTTATGGCGTTTTTTCTGGAAACGGCAGATTTGCAGAATGTCTTCGAGTGAATCAATGTTGTCAGGATTAAACCCTGCTTCTTTTACCATAATTTTGTTGTAAAGAAGAACCGTGACGTTTCCGTAGTATGGCGCGAGATAAACATTGTCTTTGTAATAGCAGATTGTCTTTGTCGCAGGAATTATGTCGTCGTCAAGGCTGTAACCGAGTTCTGAAAGATTCGCAAGTACGTTGTTCGCAGTAAATTCAGCCATCCAGGAACTGTCCACCATACAAAAGTCATAAGGACCTTCCGGATAGGTTGCCCCGTCAGAAATAGAAGCATGAAGTCCGCCTTCAGAAAAATCCAGCGCATTGCACTGAACGTCGTACTTTTTCTCAAATTCAGGAAGACACTTTTTGATGACTTCTGAATATGTCCCGGCGCGCAGGGCGAGGGTGAGAGTTGCTTTGGGATTTGCAGAATTATAATGCTTCTGGCCGCCTTTTTCGAAACATGAAGTGAGGAGAAACGGCAAAAGCAGAATCAGAAATCTAGTTTTTACCATTTGAAATCCCCGGCCTGATATTTTTTCATCCGGCCTCTGACATCGTCCATACAGGCAGTGACTTTGTGCTTTGGAATGGAGCAGAAAAGAGTTACCAGCTCGGCATCAAGCTGAGTTCCGGAGACAAGACGAAGTTCAGCCACCGCATTTTCGTAAGGGAGGCTTGCCCTGTAAGAGCGTTCCATCGTTATTGCAGAATATGTATCGGCGACCGCGAGAATCCGTGAGGCAAGGGGAATTTCATCTCCGCGCAGTTTGTAATAGCCGTTACCGTCGACCCTTTCGTGGTGGTATTTTATCCAGTGAGTTACTGTCTTGAAAGACGGAATTTTCTCAAAAATCTGGACGCAGATTTCCGGATGCCGGCGGATCAGCATTTTTTCGTCAGGGAAAAGTTTTCCTTTTTTGTCGATAATTTCCCGCGGAATTCCCAGTTTTCCGACATCAAGGAAAAGTGCCGCATACTGCAGGTTGGAGCGGTTTATTTCAAGGCGGTCTTTGAAAGGGAGATAATCATAAATCAGCATTGCGAGGTTCTGAACATGAAGCGAGTGACCGTCAAGGTTTTCGTCACCGGCCTCAATAACACCGACCAGGGTTTCAAGAATTTCCATTGAATGGTCGCTGAGTCCGCGCAATTGTGAGAAGCCCCAGAAAAGCATAATCGTAAAGACGATGGATACGGCAAGAAGCGGAAGCGCAAACAGGAAGATAATCGTATCCCTGGAATAGACTATTACCGAACAGAATATGAAAAGAATCTCGAAAGCAAGAAGTGCGATGTTTGAGTTGTAACCGATGCCCGAACGCTTGAAAATTACGTCGGTACGGATGAGAAGCGAGAACAGGGTGATTAAGAAATCAACGAACATCACGAGAACGCCCGTAATTATGAGATACTCTGCCAAAACTAAAGAACTAAGCTGTATGAAATTCATAAAAATCTCCTTAGGCGTCACCCGGAAGGGTTTCTGTGCTGAAGTGAATCTGATTTTTGCCTGCGCGTTTTGATTCGTACAAAGCTTCGTCAGCCCGTTTGTAAGCGTTGTCTATGTCTGTTTCAGCCGGAAGAATTTCAGTGACACCAAAAGAAGCGTGAATACCCTCAAGCCTGTCAAACCGTACTGCATTCAGGGAATCAAGAACTTTCTGAAGAACTTCGACAACTTCTTTTTTACCGCTCTGAGTATGAAGCAGAATGATGAATTCGTCGCCGCCGAGTCTTCCCGCTACAGGGAAATTTGCGGTCAGGTTCCAGGATGAAATGTTGCTTTTTTCTGCTTCCGGAATATTGAAGGTCTGAATTATGGTTCGTCCGACCGTCTGAATGACTTTGTCGCCCATCTGGTGGCCGAGATTGTCGTTGACCTGCTTGAATCCGTCCAGATCCAGAAGACAGAGTGCTTTGTAGGTATGTTTCTGCCTTAGAATTATGTCTGTGATTGAAAAGAACCTTCCGCGGTTTAAAAGACCCGTGAGCGCATCGAAACTGGATTTTATCTCAAGTTCTTTCTGAATCTGAAGGTCACGCTTGTAGAGAATGAACTGAGAGACACGCGTTCTCTGGAAAGTGTAGTGAAGTGCTATTGCGAGAGTTGAAATTACAAGGCCGTTATAAGTGTCGTGGTAGGCAATCGAGAAAGTCTTGAACTGATAGGAGGTCAAAAGGAAGATGCTGACGCTTACAATCGTGAATGAAATCATAATCCACATGTTTCCCATAAATGAAAGTGAAGTGAGGACAAGAAGAACAAGGAAAAATGTTGCAGGCATATACGGGGAAGCGATGGAAGTTATGATTCCGAAAGAAAGCAGGAAGGCGATAATGAAGAGGACAGCAAAATAATTGTGTTTTTCGACTTTTTTCGGAAAGAAGAGAAGCCATACTTCAAAAACAAGGCTTGTACAGAAATATACGCCATAAAGGGGGATTTTTTCCTCATTGACTCCGAAGAGATTAAGATAGGAAAAAACAAGGTAAATCAGGTTGATAATGGCGAACCAGGTGTTGAGAATAGCAATGTGCTTTCGGTTGGTCGAACGGATAAGGTCGGTACATTCCCTGTAGGACTCTTTCGAGTATCCGTAATAAACAAAACTTCGTGTATTCATCAAGACTATTTTATAACTAAATTTAACATTCTGCAAATTTTTTGTATAATGACTTTATGTCACTGAACTGCAACGAAATTGATTTGATTCTCTCCGAACTTAACCTTGACGGCGGCTTTATTCAGGAAGTCGTACAGCCGAATTTTAATTCCCTGGCGTTTTATACTTACAGGCCCGGTGAGCCGAAAACTGTTTTTATATCGCTTGAGGCAGGTGCATGCCGCATCCATGAGACAAGGCGTAAAATTACAAAAAACGAAAAGCCCCTCAGATTCCAGGAAATGCTCAAATCTAAAATAAAGGGCGCAAGAATCCTGAACTGTACTCAGCTTGCAAAAGAAAGAATCATAAAACTTGAACTGGAGAAAGCCGGAACGATTTATGTAATGCCACAGGCACAGCAGCATGCGGCAAAAAAATCAAAATCCGTTCAGACCGAAGATGAAGACGAAATTTTCCATCTCTATATCCGTCTCTGGTCAAATGCGGGAAATATTTTCCTCTGCAATAAAGATGATATAATTCTCGACTCTTTTTACAGACGGCCGGCGAAAGGTGAAAAAACGGGTGAAAAGCTGATTCTTCCTGAAGAAAAAAAACTCTCACAGGAAGAACTCAAGGAACTCGAAGAAAGATTCAATGTCCGTACATTTGAAGAAGTGGATTTCTCCGGTTTACAGCGTTCTGCTCAGAATGCCGGCACTCCGCTTAGCTTCAATCAAAAAATTGACTTCTATTATTCAGAAAATTCGGCAAAAACTTCGCTCGAGTCCCTTCTCGAGCAGGCACAAAAATGGTACGAGTCCCACAGAAGCCGTCTTGCTGCGTCTCTCGAGCGCCTAAAAGAAAAAAGGGAGACTTTCAGAAATGCTGCCCGGTACAAACACCAGGGAGATTTAATCCTTGCTTTCGGATACAAAATCGATGGAAAATCAAATTTTCTTGAGTGTGAGGATTATGATACAGGAAAAATCATCAGCATCAGAATTGATCCGAAAAAGTCCGCTCAGGAAAATGCGGCTGAATATTACGAGACTTACAAAAAACAGACCGGCGGCCTTGAGAATCTGGATTATGATATTGAATCTGCAGAAAAAGAACTTGAGAATCTTGAAAAACAGTACAAAGAGATAATATCCGAAAAAAATCCGATAAAACTCGAACAGGTTCTGAGAAAAACGCAGAAACCGAAACAACAGAAGAAAAAATCTCATCCCGGCCTGGATTTCTTTATCGACGGCTGGCAGATTATTGTCGGCCGCGACGCAACAGAAAATGACGAGCTCCTGCGCCATACCGTAAAAGGTGCGGATATGTGGCTTCATACACGCGATTATCATGGCGGATACGTTTTCATTAAAAACAGGCCCGGAAAAACAGTTCCCCTTGAAATCCTTCTTTATGCGGGAAATCTTGCGGTCTATTTTTCAAAAGCGCGTAAAAATGGCAGCGCAGATCTCTATTATACGCAGGTAAAGCACCTGAGGCGCGCAAAAAATGCACCGAAAGGTACGGTTCTCCCGACGAACGAAAAAAATCTGTTCATAAAACTTGATGACGATAAAATCCGGAAAATTCTGAACGGAGCGATGTAAAGGGCGTTGCAAAATGAGGGGAGAGGTCTCTCCCCTGCGTCACACTTCGTTGTGCCGCACCCCTCTCTGCGGGGGCTCTGCCCCC
>JAFPUF010000121.1 GCA_017395545.1 Treponema sp.
CTGGCGGACGGCACTTTTTATCCCATTCTCGAAGAAGGTGAGCCAAAAACACGGAAGTTGGATTTGACCACAGTAAAAGATAATCAGACCAAAGTGCAAGTTGACTTGTATCGGTCTGAAACGGGTACTATGGAGGATGCGGAATATGTTGACACCCTTGAAGTGACCCAGTTGAATCCGCGTCCCAATGGCGAACCCAGTTTGCACCTTTCCGTAAGCCTTGATGAAAATAACGAGCTTAAAGCCGAAGTCATTGACGCAGAGACAGGCTCAAAAAGTGAGACACAGGTAAAACTTGTTTCCAGAACGCTTGCCGAACGCGAAAATACAGACGTTGATTTTTCAATCGCTGATACAGGTATTGCCGATTCCGAACTTGCCGCGCTTGAAGCACAAAATCAGTCAGAAGATGTTACTGAAAAATTTACCACAGAAGATTTTTCTTTTGACGATTTGACTGACGATGAATTTGCTTCCACAACGGCAAAAAAAGTTGAGGAAGAGACAGAACAGGTTGAAAAAGAAATCAATGCCACAGAAGAAAGCGCGGCTTTGGCGGCAACGGCCTCATTTGATGACATTTCTTTGGATTTGCCGAGTTTTGACGAGATTGATTCTTCTGCGGCAAAAACGCTACCCGCTGATGATGAGCCGACTGTAGCGACAGATGAATTTGCATTGGATAGCGAAGAGACAAAAGCAGATGATTTGTTTGATGTTCCAGACTTCAGTTTTGATACGGTAGAAACAGATTCTAGCGAACCAGTTGAATCTGCTACCGAAGCAGAAACTACTGCCGAAACAGAAACTGTTTCTGAAGCCGAGGTGGCTACAGGACCATCGCTTGAAGATTTTTCGCTGGATTTGCCCGATTTTGACGATACAGAATTTGACACAACAGCGACAAAATCAGTTTCTGCTGACCCATTGGCAGATTTTACCGTGCCGGATGCCGATTCCACTGCCGACTTTGACACAACTGTTTCAGATGACTCTACGGCTGATTTTGATACAACGGTTGCTTCTGACTCTGCGGCTGATTTTGACACGACGATTTCTTCTGATTTTGACACGGATTCCGCCGCCGAAACGCAATCTGATTTGAACGAGGCAGATTTTTCTCTGCCTGACTTTGACGACACTCCCGCAGAATCAACGGATTTGAACGGATTGTTTGACGACCCGATTTTTGAGAACGATGACTTTTCTACAAAATCTGTTACCGAAAATTCGTCTTCTATGACGGCAACTTCTTCTGCAATGGATTTTTCTGATTTGTACGATGAGGAGACTATTGCCGGGGAACATTCGACCCCTTACGAAGACGAAGGCGATGTGGTCAAAAAGAAGACCCGTGTGCCAGTCATTATTTGCGTAGTTTGTGCTATCATCTGTATTATTGCCACGCTGCTGGTTCTCTTTGTTATTCCGTCAAAATATAATCTGATTAAGTCACGGAATACAAAGAAATCTTCTGGAAACGAAGAATCTGGCTGGATTAAACCGATGGCGGAAATCACTCTTGAAGAAAATGAACTGTGGGGCAATCAAAAACCCGCAAAGCCTGAACCTGCTCCTAATCCCGCACCGATTGAGGAGCCAGAGCCAAAAGTTCCTTCTGTAGTGGTGACCGATGCTCAGGAAGATAAAATTGTTGTCGCTCCTACGCCTGATATTGTTCCTGTTCCTGCGCCAAAGCCGAAAGAAAAACGCGATGTGCGCTATCGGATTAAGTGGGGTGATACTTTGTGGGATATTTCCGAATCATACTACAAG
>JAFPUF010000122.1 GCA_017395545.1 Treponema sp.
CACTACTTCCTATAAAGGCACTTCAAAAGATTCTGATTACAGTTCAGTTGAAATCCCGGGAATGACAGACTTCGTTAAAATCCGAGAAATTTCACATTTACTCATCAAAAATGATGACCAGAACTACGACCAGGTTATTTCAGTCGAGACAAAAGGTTCTGTCAGCGCAGAAGAACTTCATTCCCACATGGAAGTTTATATTCTTCCAAAAGACCGTCCTGCAGAACAGGGCTGGGACTCGCACCTTAATTATGACTGGGAGGGGGAGTCTTTAGACCGCTTTACTGACAAAGTAAAATCCCTTTCAACAAAAATCGAAGCAAAAATTATTCCGACACCAGAACCTGCTTCTACATTAAACAATTTCATCATTAAAGTTCCGGAGCGTTCATATATCCTCGTACTTTTTACAGGCACAATCAACTTCTTCGGCGGTTACAAATATATCTGTGACAGTGATTCTTACCGTCATCATATGCTGAGGATAAAAAAGTATCCTGTCGAACTTGGAATTCTTTCTGAAGGAACGATTCTTTCGCTTTCCGGCAGCCGTAAAATGGCACTTTCTTCACGCGGAATTTCAAAAGTCCGCTATACGCTTTCAAGAATCATGCCAAAAGATGTAAATCATCTTGTTTCCCAGTCAAACGGTGACATGAAGAATTTCCATTTTGATTCTTACAGTTTCAATGAAAATAATATCTCTGAAAAAGAAACTTCCGACTATAACATTCCAGGCTGGAGCAAGGAGTATGTTTCTTATTTCTCTTATGATTTTTCAAGACATCTTTCGCCGAATCCAGGAAAAAATCTTTCCAACGGCCTTTTCCTTTTTGAAGTCAGAAATAATTCAGATGATTATTCTTCCCTTTCAGATAAACGCCTGATTCTTATAACGGACCTTGGATTTATTGTCAAACGCAACAGTGACAGCTCTAAGGAAGTGTTCGTTCAGTCGATTTCAAGTGGAAATCCTGTTGCAAACGCTCAGGTTCAGATTGTCGGGCTGAACGGCAACGCAATCGTAACGACTTACACAGATTCAAGCGGTCATGCTTCTCTGCCGGACACTTCTTCAAGTGACTATATCGGCGAGCACAAGCCGACGGCCTATGTCGTAAAAACCTCAAATGACTTGTCTTTCATGCCTTATTCTGAGCGTGGAAGGAGCCTTGATTATTCAAACTATGATGTCGGCGGAGAATATGGTTCTGAAAATCCTGCCAAAATCTCTGCCTACATGTTCTCGGATCGGGGAATGTACCGCCCGGGCGACACTGTTCACATCGGTGTCATAGCAAAATCAGGTGACTGGAACATCGACCTTAAAAATCTTCCTCTTGAATGTGAAGTAAAGGATTCTCAGAGCTCAGTCATTTATTCAAATCAGTTCCAGCTTTCTTCATCAGGATTTGAAGAAATTACTTTCTCTACAAAAGACTATTCACCAACCGGTATGTATGATGTAAATCTTTATATCATCAAGCATAATTCAAATGAAAGTTGGCGCGAATATCTTTCTTCAACACGGGTCAAAATCGAAGAATTCCTTCCTGACACACTCAAACTTTCAGCAACCTTTGACCCGCTTCCAAAAGAAGGCTGGCTCAATCCTCAGGCTCTCAAAGGTCAGGTTTCCCTTAAGAATCTTTTTGGAACTCCAGCCCGCGGAAACGATGTCAAGGCTCAGATGACCCTCTATCCGGGCTTCCCTGTGCTCCGAAAATATTCCGACTACTACTTCTCGGATCCGTTCTACAAGTCAAATTCTTACGATGAATTTCTCGGAACTCAGCAGACTGACGACAATGGCGAAGCTTCATTCGACCTTGACATCAGCAAATTTGAAAAGGCAACTTACCGCCTCGAATTCTATGTTGAAGG
>JAFPUF010000123.1 GCA_017395545.1 Treponema sp.
AACTCCTACGAGACTGCATTTTCTTACGCTGAGAGCGGGGCAGGGGCAATTTCCTGCCTTACAGAGCAGAATTATTTCAAGGGAAGCCTTTCAGATTTGATGAATGTCTGCCGAGCCGTCGATGATTTTGAGGCAAAAAGCGGGAAGAAGGGGCCTTCTGTCCTCCGAAAAGATTTCCTTCTGAGTGCCGGTGAGGTTGAGGTCGCTTTTAGGGCAGGAGCAGACGCAGTTCTTTTGATTGCCCGCATCCTTGAAAAAGAGACCCTGCTTGAAATGGCCCGTGCCGTCGTAAAATTCGGAATGTCTGCCCTTGTTGAAGTTCGCGCCCAAGAAGATTTACAAAAAATCTCATATGTCTTTTCTCAGAGCGACCTTGCCAACTTGACCGGCGCAGACGGCAATTTTGTCTTCGGCGTTAACAGCCGTGACCTTGCCACCTTCAAAATCGACCTTCTTCGCCCCGCTATGATGACAAAAAAAATCCGTGACGCCGTTGGCGCTAATGCCCGTATCGTTTTTGAAAGCGGTGTCCTGAACGCCTCTTGTGCTTCCGCCGTCGGTTCAATGGGTTTTTCAGGCCTTCTTCTTGGGGAGGCCGCCGCAAAAAATCCTGACCTGCGTAAGACTTTCGTAGATTCTTTCATGGCCGCCACAGAAACAAAAAATTCTCACTTTTGGCTTGAATATGCTCAGGGCCTCACGGAAAAACGAAGTTCGGCAATCTTAATGACCTCTACTCCAAAAGTAAAAATCTGCGGCTTAACCCGCATTGAGGATGCCCTCCTTGCCCAAAAAAACGGAGCTTCATTCCTTGGCTTCATTTTTGGAGACGCTTACCCCAGGAGCCTTACAAAAGAAAACCGGCTTGAAAAACTTCTTCCTCATCTCGGCGGGCTTCAAGCAAAAAAAGTCGCCGTGATTGTTGATACGACTTCTCAAGAGGCAAAAAAAGCGATTCAGCTCGTAAAAGACGGGGTCTTCGACCTCATTCAGTTCCACAAGATTCCCTATGAAAATGTGAGCGGGGAACTTCTGGAGCTTCCCCACTATTTTGCGACAAACAGCCTTGAAGAATATGAAAAACTCGTTTCAATGGGTGAGGTGCGGGTCCTTCTTGATTTGCATGGAGACGAAAATTTCTCTAAAATCAATGGAAATGCCCGTGAGAGCGGTTTTGTTTACGAAGCAAAATGGCTTGCAGGCGGAATCACGCCAGAAAATGTTTCTGAGCTGATTCAAAAATACAGTCCCGAGCTGGTCGATGTTTCCGGCGGAGTCGAAGACAAGGACAAAATCGGAATCAAAAACGAAGAAAAAATGAAGAAGTTTTTTACGCCAGTTCCTTTCCGCAGAGGAAATCTATCGCATTGATGTGCCGTACTCCGTTGAAGTCTTCGTTCACGGTTCTGTCCTGAGTTATCAGAAAGCAGGGGTACGAATCACTGAGTTTTGAGAATGGTTTCAGTTCTCGCTCCAGAGTCTCTTCGTTTTTTACGCTTTCAGAGACCTGTACATACTGAATGCTCTTCGGAGTCTTTGCGACAAAATCAATCTCCAGCTCTCCGATTTTTCCTGTGTAAAGTTCATATTTTCGGCGTTTCAGTTCAAGGAAAACGAGAGTTTCAAGAATATGCCCTATGTCGATGTTCCTGTAACCAAGAAGCATGTTCCTTAAACCCGTGTCAGCGATGTAATATTTTGAGAGTGTTTTGAGATATTCCTTTCCCTTAATATCGTAACGACCGACCTTGTAAACCATAAAACACTCTTCGAGATAATGCATGTAATTCTCGACCGTTGGCTGACTGATTTTTCGTCCGCCTGAAGTAAGCGTGTCACTGATTTTTTTTGATGTGCAGATATTCGCCGTATTTGCGAACATAAAGCGGATTACTGTTTCAAGGTTCGATATGTCATTTATCTGATGCCGCAGGGAAATGTCTTTCAGGAGAATTGTGTTGTAAACACCGTTGAGATATTGGTTTATATTTTGTTCGTTGTTTTTAAGCTGAACAGTAAAAGGGAGGCTTCCGTAACGAACATAATCAAAATAGCACTGTTCAAGATTTTGTGTTTCCAGCCCGTTTTCAGTGCGTTCGTGCAGATATTCTGAAAAAGAAAATGGCTGCATGTCGATTGTGACATAACGACCACTCAAAAGACTTGCAAGTTCACCGCTCAATAAATCAGAATTTGAGCCTGTGATGTAAATGTCCGTATTCTTTTTGTTGAAAAGGGAATCTACCGCCTTTTGAAAATTCGGGCACAGCTGAATTTCATCAAGAAAGATGTAGGTCATTTTGTCAGAAAGATGCGATTTTACGGTTTCATAGAGCGTTTTATAATCAAGAAGTGCTTCGTTTTCAATATCATCGAGACGATAAAAAACAATCTGACTTTCAGAAATACCGTCAGATTTGAGTTTTTCGATAAACTGCTCCATCAAAAATGACTTCCCGCATCGTCTTAGCCCTGTGAGAACTTTTATAACCTGCTTGTCCTTGAACGCATAGATTTGTTCAAAATAATCGCCTCGAATTGTCATACTTTTCAAAGTATACTTTGTAAACTTTCAAAAATCAAGAGTTTTCAAAATAAGAATTGTTTCTATTGACCTGAAAAAATCCAATAAAACTATATGTTTCTATTGACAGAAACATATAGTTTTATTACAATGCTTCTATAAACAGAAACAAGGATAAGAGTATGACACATTCAAATAACGGATTTTTTGATAATTTCGGCGGAAAATATGTAGCGGAAGTTCTCCGCCGTCCGCTCGATGAACTTGAAGTCGCTTTCAAAGAGGCGATGGCGGACAAAGCATTTACGGACGAGCTTGAAATCATCCGCCGTGACTACATCGGTCGTGAGACGCCGCTTTATTTTGCCCCAACGGCAACAAAACTTCTCGGCGGTGCTCAAATCTACATCAAGCTTGAAGGACTTGCAAACACTGGTGCTCACAAAATCAACAATGCAATCGGTCAGTGTCTTCTCGCAAAACGAATGGGAAAAAAGCGAATCATCGCAGAGACTGGAGCCGGTCAGCACGGACTTGCGACTGCCGCAGCCTGCGCAAAACTCGGCTTGGACTGCACGATTTACATGGGCGAGGTTGATGTCCGCCGTCAGCAGCCAAATGTTGCCGCAATGGAATTGTATGGCGCAAAAGTTCACCCTGTAACAAGCGGAAGCCGTACCCTCAAAGATGCCGTAAACGAAGCGATGCGTGACTGGGCCGCAAATCCCGATACAACGCATTATGTTCTCGGTTCTGCACTGGGGCCTGCTCCTTTCCCGGATATCGTCCGTGAATTCCAGAGCGTAATCGGTCGTGAGGTCAAAAAACAGGCCGCTGAGCGGGGAATCAAAATCGGTGCGATGGTCGCATGTGTCGGTGGCGGCTCAAACTCAATCGGCTTCTTTGAGCCTTTCATCAACGAAAAAGAACCGCGCCTGATTGGTGCTGAAGCCGGCGGAATCGGCCCGAATGTCGGTGAAAACGCAAGCCGAATGACAGGAAACGCTGCCCGTGACGGAATCATGCAGGGTTACAAAAGCCGCTTCCTTCTCGACGAGGACGGACAGGCTTTGCCAACCCGCTCAATTTCAGCTGGCCTCGATTACTGCGGAATCGGCCCACAGCTTGCGGCTCTCGGCAAAAGCGGCAGGGTAGAGTTTACTTCGGTTCTCGACAAAGACGCTCTCGAAGCGGTAAGTTTCTTCGCCAAAAACGAAGGAATCCTCTTCGCTCTGGAATCTGCCCACGCAGGAGCCGCCGCAATGAAGCTTGCAAAAGAAATTCCTTCTGACCAGGCAATCATAATCAACATGAGCGGCCGTGGTGACAAAGATGTCTTCATCACAAGCCCGGTTTTCCGTCCGGCAGAATGGATTCAATTCCTCCACGCTGAGATTGAACGCCTCGAAAGCAACAAAGACATACATGAAGCGAAAGTGATGAAATAAGGAAAGGGAAGGGGGATAGGGAGACGATCGCCGAAGGCGAAAAAGGTAGATGGCAGTTCAACTTTTGTAGAACCTGTAAATGAAGAACCTTTGTATCCTGAAAACAAGAAACCAATTCGTAGTGTGCGTCCGGATTGAGCCGGATTGTAACGACTTTCCCGGTCACTGCGAGGGCAGGGCTTGCGGTGACTGTTCCGTGCTCCGAAGTCCCTGTGCTTATCGTGCAGCGTGTTGAACCTTGTAAAAGCCACTGTGCGTAAAGATTTAAATCATCGCTTACAGTTATCGCCGGTTCCGCCGTTTGCGTCAAAACTGACCCGCCACATTGCTGCCGAAGGATTGTCCTGTGGTGAAGGCGCTTCATCGCCTGCATCTGCAGAACAGCCGTAAAAAGTGATTCCAAGTGAAAGCAAAAGAAGACATGTAAGGTTAGAAAAATCTGGAGAAATTTGATATAATTTCTTCAGGAGAAAAAAATGACTGCGTTAATCACAGGTGCTTCGGGCGGTATCGGTTTAGAACTTGCCCGCCTTTTTGCGAAAGACGGTTATAACCTCATTCTTGCGGCCAGACGACTTGAAAAACTTAACGAACTTAAAACAGAACTTGAAACATCTCACAGAGTAAGTGTCACAGTTCTTTCCCTTGATTTGAGTATTCCAGGCTCTGCTAAAGAACTTTTTGATTTCACGCAGAGTCAGAATCTTTCCGTTGACATACTTGTGAACAACGCCGGCTTCGGAGATTTTTCTCTTTTCGCAGACTCCAGCCTTCAGAAACAGCAGTCGATGATTCAGCTGAATGTCACGAGTCTCACAGAACTTACGAAATACTTTCTGCCTCAGTTTATTTCCCGAAAAAGCGGCAGAATCCTCAATGTTGCGTCCATCGCAAGTTTCATGCCCGGGCCGAAAATGGCCGTCTACTATGCGACAAAGGCTTTTGTCCGCTCCTTCAGTGAAGCCCTTTCCGTAGAATTAAAGCATAGTGGCGTCACTGTTACTGCTCTCTGCCCTGGTCCGGTCTCAACAGACTTCTGGGATCGTGCCGAAGCGCAGAAATCGAGCCTTTTTAAGCATTTTCTCTTCGCGGACAGCAAAAAAGTCGCCCTTTACGGTTACAGGCGGCTTATGAAGGGCAAAGTCCTTGCGATTCCGTATTTTTCAACGAGAGTCTGTGTTTTCCTAACGAAGATTTTACCCCGTTCCCTTGTAAGAAATCTGATTTACGCCGTTCAGAAATAAGGAAAGTCTGCATACACTGAATTCTTGTGATTCTATTGACAGAAACGTTCTTCTTCGTTATATTTGTTTCTATCAAAAGAAACAAAGGAGCATTCCCATGCAGAAAATAAAACTTATGTCGCATCTTGTTGCAGGCTACCCGACGACTGAACTCGCTCTTACTGCTGCCCGTTCGCTTGTCAAAGGCGGCGCTGATATTCTTGAAATTCAGCTTCCTTTTTCAGACCCGAGCGCCGACGGACCTGCGATTCAGACAGCCTGTACAAAAGTCCTTGAAAAAGGTTACCGAACTTCAGACGGACTTTCTTTCATCGCTCAGATTCACAAAGAATTCCCGGAGACGACAATTTACCTTATGAGTTATGGAAGCCTGATTTTTACCCCGGGTGTCGATAATTTCTGTAAAAGGGCGGCCGAAGCTGGTGTCAAAGGCATGATTATCCCGGATTTGCCGTTTGATTTTGACGAGGGGCTTACCGAGGCTTGCAAAAAGAACGGAATGATTAATATTCCTGTTGCGGCTCCGTCAATGAGCGCAGAACGTCTTAAAAAAATGGCACATGCCGGCTTCCCCTACATTTACGCTGCCCTCCGGACCGGTATCACGGGAACGGACACAAAAATCGATGAGAATACGCTTTCGTTTCTCAGAAAGGTTAGTGAGGGCGGTTCAAAAGTTTACGGGGGATTTGGAATTTCGAACGGGGAACAGGCAAAAGCTCTCGCAAGTTCCGTTGAGGCAATCGTCGCCGGTTCGGTGTTTGTAAGGATTATCACCGAAAACCAGAACGACGGACAGAAACTTGCCGAGTCGGTAGAAAAAAAGGCTCGTGAGCTGTGCGGTGAATAAAAAGGAGTGAGTTTATCTTTCGCGGAAAACGATTCGTCCACGGTTAAGGTCATAAGGAGACAACTCAACTTTTACGCTGTCACCAGGAACGATTTTGATGTAATGCTTTCGCATTTTTCCTGAAAGATGTGCCAAAACTATATGGCCACCGTTTTTAAGTTCAACTCTGAACTGTGTGTTTGGCAGTGCTTCTTTTACAATGCCCTCTACTTCAATCGCTTCTTCTTTAGCCACGATTCCTCCAAAAAATATACTGAAAATGACAAAAAATTTCCTTGTCTTTTCATAAAATGTACCTTATTATTATCTAATAATAAAAAAAATTGTCAACATGTGATACAGGAGATAACATGGAACAGGCATTCATTGAGAAAATGCAAACTGTGCTCGTTGAGCAGAAAGAACAAATCTTAAAATCTTTAGCAGACAAACATTCTGAATATAAAAAGATGGTTGAAAGTGGCGAACCTGGAGACGAAGTTGATATCGCTTCTGATGCAATTGACGGTGCTTTGCTTGAGTCGCTTGGCGCTCAGGATGCAAAACGGCTTCAGGCAATCAACAACGCCCTCGACAGAATCCGTCTCAACAAATACGGAGTCTGTCCGCGCTGCAAAAAAGAAATTCCAGTTGCCCGTCTTGAGGCAATCCCGTATGCAGTAATGTGCGTCGCCTGCCAGAGCGAGAACGAACGCCGAAACCGCTAAAAACTTGTTTTGCCCGTGTTATTCGGGCAGTTTGCAGAACTTATAGCCGGCCTTATCGATGTCATAAATGATTTCGGTATAGCCGGCTTTTTTTGCAAGTATTGCGGCCTTATCAAAGGCGCAGTCAAGGTTTTCTGAGCTGTGAGCATCTGCTGAAAGCATGACGGGCACCCCGGCTTCATAAAGGAGGCTCAGAAAATATTCAGAAGGATAGGGCTTTGTAAGCCATTTCCTTGAGATTGCGCCCGTGTTGATTTCTGTCGCCCTGCCGCTTTTAGCGATGGCCTTCGCCATATCTTTGAGGAGCTCCTGGTACCAGCTTTCATTTTCATCAAAGAGCGGAAACTTTTCGTTGAATTTGCGGATAAGATCCGGATGACCGGCAAAGTCAAAATCTCCCCGCTCAAGCATTTCTTTCTGAAGGTCAAAATAGTCGCCGGCTAGTTTTTTTATGTCAGAACTGTAATATTTTTTCAGTCCCTCTTTCAGAATCTCCGGAGTGTTGTCTACGGCAAATATTCCGTCCCTCTGGAAAATAAAGTGAATGGAGCCAATAAGAAAGTCTGGAGAAAATTCTTTATAGTTTTCATGGCGTGGAATCGTAATTCCGGGAATAAAATCAGCTTCAAAGCCAAGCCTTATCGTGATTTCAGAAGCGTATTTTTCCTGAAGACGGTGTATTTCCCGGCAGTATGCGGAAAATTCTTCAGGCTTCATGTTGCATTCTGTCCAGAAAGGGTAGAGGCTGTGGCTTGAAAAACCAAGTACCTTAATTCCTTTTTTTATCGCAGTTATTACATTTTCTTCCGGTGTGTTTTTCCCGTCGCAGAAAGTTGTGTGCGTATGCAGGTTTGATTTTACGTATTCTTTAAGAGACATATGCGATTCCTTAAATTTCGTTTTCTATGGAAACTCCGCCGTTAATCAGGTTAATCTGCTCAAGGGAAAGTGTCTGCATGACAGCCTTCCATTTTTCTATCATTGCGCGGAGAGTGTCGCTTTTGAATGGTTTTACGAGAATGTCGTTTATTCCGATTTTTTTGTATTCAGCGAAGTCGTTCGTGTCGTTGTTCGCAGTACATGCGATTATAATCTCGTTGTAGTACATCGCCCGGAGTTCTTTCGTTGCCTCAATTCCGTTCTTTTTAGGCATGTAGATGTCCATAAAAATCATGCTGATTTCCGGCTGGTTGTTGATGATTGAGAGCGCTTCTTCTCCGTTTTCGGCAAGATAGACCTGCGCACCGAATTTTTTGAGGAAAATTTCAAGCAGCTTCCGGTTCATAGGGTGGTCTTCTGCAACGAGAATCTTGAGCCCTTCTGCGACTTTCTTTTCATCAGACGGGAGAGCCGGCTCGAGTTCTTCAAGTTCTTCTTCGTTTTTCTCCGGTTCTTCTGCACAGTCAAGGGATTCAAGGTCATCAAATTCTTCGGTGAGAAGAGAGACAATCATAGATTTTTTGATTGGTTTGTATAGGTACCCCTTGTAAAGGTCGAGAAACTTCATCTTTGCGTCTTCGTGCATCTGACCTTCAGGAACGAGAAGATAAAGTGAAGTCGAGATTGCTCCGTATTGCTGAATGTTGAAACCGAGGTGCCAGCCGTCAATTCCGCCCTTCATTATCATATCAATGAAGGCAATGTCAAATGGATTCCCTTCGACCTGTGCTTTCGCGAGAATTTCTGCCGCTTTACTGGCATCAAGGCAGATTTCAACCTGATTGAATCCGAGCGAAAGAAGCTTTTTTTTGAGGCTGTTTGCAGAAAGAAAACTGTCTTCGACTATGAGAAATCTTTTTGAGTCCGGGGCCCGGCACACTTCGGTCCTGGGGGATTTTTCAAATGCGACTTTCAGCGGCAGCGTAAACCAGAAAACAGAGCCGCCCATTGGATTTGACCGGACGCCGATTTTCCCGCCCATGAGGGAGATAAGGTTTTTGCTGATTGAAAGCCCAAGCCCTGTGCCGCCGAAAAGCCGGTAGGTTGAGATGTCCGCCTGAAAATATTCGGTAAAAAGTTTTTTCTGTTTTTCTTCGGTGATACCGGTTCCTGAATCCGTTACTGTGAAAATGATTCCGTCTTTTTTGTTGTAGTCCAGCTCAACATGGACATAGCCTTCGTTTGTGAATTTTACGGCGTTTGAGATGAGGTTGAGCATTATCTGCCTGACGCGCATTGAGTCGCCGTTTACGAGGGAGGGAACGTTCTCCGAAATGTCGAGGATTAAGTCCAAGTCCTTGTTGAAGGCTTTTACGCTCTCAGAATTGACGACATGCTCTGCAATATAGGAAATATCGAACGGAATGTTTTCGATTTTTAAGTCGTTCTGGTTCATCTTCGCAAAATCGAGGATGTTGTTTGCAAGTTCCAGAAGTCCTTCTGCGCTGAAAAGAATCTGCCTTACGTACTCGTTCTGCTCCTTGTCGAGCGGGGTATCCTGAATGAGTTCTGCGGCTCCGATTATTGTCTGAATCGGCGTGCGGATTTCGTGAAGCGCGTTCGCAAAAAAACGGGTAGTATTCGTTATTCCGGAATTGTTATTCTCTGTTTGCATTTGCGATTTCCAGAATCTTTTGTGTGATTACTTCCTGACTTTGTGGTTTTATGAGATAACTTGAAGCACCCATTTTTAGAGACTGCATTATGACTTCTTTCTGGATGATGCTCGAATAAATGATTACAGGAAGGTCTATGTGGTTTGTGACAAGGTATTTTAAAAGGTCGAGCCCCGTGACTTCAGGCATAAACATTCCTGTTATGGCCATTGTATAGGTTGCCTCGTTTATATGCTGTATGAATTCCTTGCAGCTTGTGAAAACAGTTACTTCCCCGAGTGTTTCTGCGATATCCTTAAGATATTTTATGACCTGCTGGTCTGAGTCGATTATTGCGATTTTCAGCTGACCGGTTGTAAGCTCGTCGTTTGAATTTTCAAGCCCGGTATCAGAGAAGAATCTCATTGCCATTTCACTGTGGCTCTTTTCTTCGGTTGCAGAAAGAATGTTGTCCGAGATGAAGTCCATCATCAGACCCTGCTGAGGCTTGAGTTCTGGGCCAAACGAATCGACGACATTTGAAAGAGATTTTACAACCTCAATTCCTTCGAAGTTTGGATGACCGTCGATAAAATCAGAAACGAAAGGATCGAGCGAGAGAATTTTAATTTTGCGTTTGAGAATGCGCTTGTCAGCCGTGAGATTTGTGAGGAGAAGCTCAAGGTTGAGTCCGTCGACATATGAAAGGCTCAGACTGGACATCATAAGAATTACTTTTGGAAGATGCAGATTGTTGTTCTCAATTATTTCTGAAAGCCTGTATTTTAACAGTGTGATTTTTTCGTGGTTGAGTCCGTTTGCGATTTCGATGAAGATTATGTCGTGATTAAGGTGAATGTCGAGTACGCTTGGGGTAGGGTCAATTGAAAAAGGAACGCGCAGAACCCTGCCGATTGCCTCAAAAAATAAGTCGAATTTTATCGGTTTAGTGAAATACTTTATGACGCCGTATTGTACAAGATCCGCGACTTCTGCATGGTCGATTTTAGGGCCTGTCATGATTACGGGAATTTTTTTACCGTTCGGGTCGCTCTGTTTTTTTTCGAGAAAGTCGATGATGTCATAAGATGAATGTTCTACATTGACGATAAGAAGGTCTGGAAGTATTGAGAGAAATTTTGGAAGGGCATCCCGCTGACCGTCAGCAATTTCAACGCCGATTTTTTCTGATGTAAGTTTTTCAGTTAAAAATTCTCTCAGCATTGGTGGCGGATCGACAATCAGAACATTTTTCATAATTTATTATAATACATTATAGATATAAAATTTTCAATGAAGACTTTGTTCAAAATCCCCGAAAATTCCGCTTGTAATCTGTAACTTTGGAGAATAGAATATAAAAGAAAAAATGAAATGAACAGGAGAATAAAATGCCAAGAGTTGCTGTTTTTCTGGCGCCGGGGTTTGAAGAAATCGAGGCGCTTACTGTAGTTGATTATTTGAGACGCGCGAATGTCGATGTCGTGACGGTTTCTGTCCCTCTCGACGGAGCAGAGCATTTTACGGAAACAGTCACCGGAAGTCATAAAATTACCGTGATTGCGGACATGCATCTTAAAGATTTTATCGAAAAAATGAACGGGAATGAGCCTGAGGCGGTTTATTTCCCTGGCGGCATGCCGGGCGCTAAAAATCTTTCGGATAATCAGTATCTTTTTCAGCTTATCACGAAAATGGACAGGGGCGGAAAACTTGTTTGTGCCATGTGCGCTTCCCCCGCCGTAGTTCTTGCCAGAACAGGAATCCTTTCAAGCCGGAAATGGACCTGCTACCCTGGAATGGAAAAAAATCTTGCAGAATACTGCGGAAGTGAGGACTGGGCAACGGAAGTAATGGAAAATTCCCGTCATATTTCTGATGTTCCGTTTGTCCTTGATAACAATGTCCTTACGGGGCGTGGACCTGGAACAGCAGAGCAGTTTGCAATGAAATTCGTTGAGATCCTTACGGATTCTGAAACTGCACAAAAAATACACGATGGAAGCTGCCAGCGATAGGCCAGCGATAAAATGCAAAAAAAATCCCGCTTTTCAGAGAAAACTTCAATGAAGCGGGATTTTTTTAGTTTTCAGGGAACGCTAATCAGCGTTTTCCTTAAGACAATGTTTTGTCAGAAAGCTTATTTAAGAGCTTCTGCGTCTGCTTTGTCGTCTTCAGCAGAGTCGTTTGTGTGAACTGAAAGCTGGTCAGCAAGTCTCTGGCGAACCATGTCTTTCAATGCTTTTTCTTCTGTTGAAGTGTCGTCGATGTTCTTCATAGCAGCGTTGAGCTGGTCTTCGAACATTTTTTTGTCGATTGTCCATACTGAGTAGTATGAATATTTCTGGTCGAATTCTTCCTTGCCACGGACTTTGTGTGAGAGAGTCCAGAACTGAGCCTGTTTCTCAAGACCGCTGAAGCGGACGCTTGTAAGGGAAGTTCTGTACATATTCAAAGTTTTCTCAGTTGTTGTCGGGTCAGTTCGTTTCTGTCCTGATTCACCGCCTTTACCCTGCATTTCAGCCTGAACAGCCTTTGCTGCAACACGAGAAAGTGTACTTGCAACTTCTGTTTCGATGTCAACGAGGTCTGTCCACTGGCGGACGAAGTCGAGGTTGTCACCGTAACCGATTGTTACGAATGTTTTTTTGCCTTTGATATCAGGCATAACTTTAGCGAGAGCTGCCTCACCGTAGTTTCCGTTTGCGAGTTCGATAACCCACTGAGGAATTTCACCGCCCATTTCTGAGCCCTGCCATTCGTCGAGAACGACTTTTGCAGTTGCAACTTTAGGATCTTTAGCCTTAATTCCTGAGCCTTCTACTTTGTCGGTAGTGCCGCAAGAGAAGAGGGAAAGACCGAATACTGCAGTTGCAGCAAGAATCAATAATTTTTTCATAATTTACTCCTCTGAAAAAAGTTAAGATTATATTATAAAAATATAACGCTTTTAGGATGATTGTCAATAATTTTGCTAAGAAAAATCTTAGCAAGGACACCGCCCTGTGAAAGTGCTCTTGCTGCCGCCCCCGCCGCCCCGCTTATGGCTCCGCTTACTGCAGCCTTAGCCACATTGCGTGCGGCTTCATCCCAGTCGTGCCAGCCGGTATATCGTAACGGGACGAACTGGAGGTAAGGTCCCGTTATTTTTTTATCAGTACGGCTATTCTGTGTCCGTATATGTTAAAGTGATGCTCTTGAGGTAAGAGTCACCTCCGTTGTGGAGAATTATGATTTTGGCATAGACCTTGTCTTCATCCATTGCCGCAGTTACCGATGCATTTGCTCCGGCTGACGTTTCACTGGTCTTCGTTACAAGTTCTCCTGAACAGAAGGTGTATGTGATTGTGTTTGATTCGGCTGTGAGCTTATTGGAAGCACTTCCTCCGTAAACATTGCTGTTAGCCCAGCTTGCAGCAGGAATTACGATTGAAGCCTTTGCACTGTCGCTGATGCGGCTTTCATCTACCGGAATATAAAGGACTGTATTCCTTGTCTGATGTGCACCAGCACCCTTGCTCATTTTTCCGTTTGCAGCAGTTCCGCCGTCTTGTTCGGTAGTGTTTGTGTAGGTGAGGGTATCTACCACAACGTTTCCGTGGGTTCCGTCACTGTAGTAAGTGTTGTTTACGCTGTTCTGGAGGTCGCCTGCAGCCGTAAAGGTTTCTGCAATTACATTGTAAACATACTGCTTTCCTTCTTCGCGTTCATCTGTAACGGCTACAGTTACTTCCTGAGAAAGAATTGCCTTATAAGTTTCCCTGTCTGATGGAATAAAACTTGCAGTTACAGTTAAATCTCCGCTTCCTGAGTATACGGCAGAAACTTCGTCCCAGACCCAGTTACCTTCTGCTCCTGTCGTGGCAGAAGGAAGGTCAATATTTGCAAGAACGATTGTTTCTGAAGAGCCTTTTACGCCCGTGCTGTTTGCAGAATTAAGGGTATAGCTTGAAGTAACGCTTTCTGCAGAGAGAGCAGTTCTTGTATCTGCGGTAAGGTCTTCAAATTTTGAAACCTTCATTGCCTGTTCACCATCACTGTCACTTACTGTAACTGTAATGTCGTTTGAGTTTACGCTCATTCCTGCAGCGCCGCCTACAGCAAGGTAGATGTAGTCATTTGCAGACGGAACATAGTAGTCAGTTTTTGAATTTTTAACGAGTTCTACTCCGTCTGAATTTGTGATTGAAAAATAAAGGTAACCGTCTTTTTTAGTCCAGGCTTTTACGGTGTATTCACCGGCGGCATTTGCGTAGGTTCTGTAATCCTTATCGTAGCCCTGTCCGTGTCCTGAAGTTCCGTCAAAGCTTTTTACGCCGGCAGGTGTTGCCCATGCGTAAGAGCGCATTGCACCGTCTGAGTATGCTCCGTCCTTAAACGAAACAAAACCTGCTCCGCCGTTTGCAACTGCAGTGTATGTAATCTTTGCAGAAATTTCCCAGGTTTTAGAAGCACTTGCTGAAGGATCAACTGCAACAGGATACAGAAGTACGTCAGAAGCACCAAAGGTGGTGTAATCATTGTAGTTTTCGAGCCCTGCAACTGAAGTTCCGAATTTTTTAAGTACGGCAGCTTCAGTAACAGTAACCGTGCACTGAACGCTCAGGGAAGGATTGTCTTTAACAGTGGCTGTGATGACTGCAGTTTTCCCGCTCTGTCCTGCCCTGGCGCTTACAAGACCGTTCTGGTCAACTGAGGCAACCTCTTCATCTGAAGAAGACCATTCAACTTCCGCACTGGCACCAAAAGGTTCAAAGCTTACCGTAAGCTGTTTTTCGCTTCCTTCAGCAACGGATGCACTCTGGTCAGAAATTGCGATTGAAACTGCAGTTACTCTGTAAACAATTACATAGTCAGCGGTTCCGTTCTTCTGAGCCTTAACTTTTACGTAGATGTTTGCAGAACTCTGAGTAGATGTGGTTCCGTCATCTGCTACGCTTACGATTTCTGAAGAGCTTTCAGTAAGGTCAATGTCAGAATACACTTCTGCCGACCACTTGGCTCCCGTTACTGCACCGTCATAATCACTTACAGTCAGTGCAGCACCGATTCCGGTATCATTAATGTCTGCATAATCAACAAAGATATTGTTTTTTGAGCTGTCTTCAGTCTGTCCAAAGTCTGCTTCGCTGTCCGGGTCCCATCGGTCGATCAGGGTTTCCCATTTTGAAGTGTTTGTGTTAAATACGCGGTTTAAGATTACGTAGCGGCCGTTGTATTCGCGTTCAGTCATTCTTTTGCTCAGAATATGAACTTTTGAAGTGTTGCAGCCCAGGGAAGCAAGGCTGATTGCAGAAGCAGAGTCGATTTTCCAGCCGACATTTTCGTCGTCAATGCCTTCTTCAATTGCAGAGCCGTACCAGATGTTTGAATTGATGTTTCCTTCAAAGGTACATCCGATGTATGCAGCCTGGCTGTAATAGCCTGAAGACCACGGAGTTCTTGTAAGGTAGGCGGCACCGTTGAGGGAATCATCTGCAATGATTTTTGAATTTAAAAATACTGTTCCTTTTCCTACAGGGCTGGACTCGCTCAAGCCGGGAGCAGCTACATAGGCAGCACTTGTTTCGTCCCCGGTCATTTTGATGGTACATTCTTCGTAAAGGGCAGTTACTGCATCTCCGCTCATCCATACAAAGTCAACGTCACCTTCAACATAACATTTGTAGAACCAGGTACGGCTTCTTGTGTAAATGGTGTCCTGGTGGCTTACAAAGGCTGAATTGTATGCGGTGAGCTTTCCGGATGAACAGAAAGAAAGGGCTTCTGCCTGAGTAAGCCTGTTGCCGCTGGAATTTGTTTCGGTTACGTTCGCTCGGACAGTAGTATTCTTAAAGGTAACGTTTTTAAGTGTTACGTCAGCGCTTCCTGTTACATAAAAAAGATTTCGCGTAGACATGCTTGCCTGACTTGAACCTGTTCCTGCAATCAGAACGTCCCGGCCAAATTCAGTGCCTGTGTCACCTTCAATAACGAGGGCCGCATTTTTTGAATAGGTGAGGGCGTTTTCTGCATAAGTTCCTTTACCCAGGGAAATTACACATTTATCATTTAAGCTGCTGCTTGAAGGAATTGCAGCAAGGGCGGCGGTAAGGCTTTCGTATTCAACGGCCTGACCGTCATTTATCTTAAGGGTGATTTTTCCCGCTTCTGAAGGGACTGTTACTTCATGTGTCTGCGTTTTATCATCTTTATGTTCTGAAGAGCTTCCGTCAGAACAAGACGTTAAAAATCCTGCACACATAAGTGCCATGGCAGAAAGCGTGCAGATTAATTTTGACTTGATTTTTTTCATATCTCCTCCATATTGATAATTAAAAATAAGGGCACCTCCTGCCGCTGGGGGCAGGAGCGTGCCGGGTTACTGAACGATGCCCGTAATCTTCACGTCACCGAACATAATCATGCGGTTTGAGCCTTTACCAGGGTCAGCACTTTTCATGTAAGGATACACGCGCACGGTAAGGGTTTTGCCCTGGATACTCATGCCCATGTCAGCGTCAGACTTGAACTCTGTCAAAACTTCGTTGCAGTTTGCGCTGGTTGCTCCGTCCTTGTCGATGGCAGTTCCCTGTCCGCCCTGAACGATTGTCACTGGTGAAGAAAAGTCATCGTTTGTTGAATACAGAACATCCCACCTCATGTTGCCGGTTCCGCTCGAAGCAAGTTCCAGGGTAATCTGGTTTACGATTACAGAGCTGCTGCCAGCCGGGAGCTTAAACTCAACATAGGTATTTTCATCCTTTTCGCCTTTCCAGTCAGATGTAGAATTGCAGAATCTTGTACGCGGCTTTCCGTTCACATAGTCGTTTTTGTAAGTAGTTTCCTTAAGGCCGCTTCCGATTACTGCCACTGCCGGAGAAACAACGCCTTCAGGGTCAACATTTGCCGTGTAGCACACCTTGTTTGATGAATCAATCATCGGCCAGCAAACTTCATAATCCTGTCCGCCCTCGGCTTTCTGTTTTCCTGCGCCAGTGAGCGAAATCAGAAGAATATTTCCGCTCAGGCTTCCGACCGGGCTGTTTCCGAAGTCAGGCGTGATAGAAGAATGGGTCACCTGCAGGTTGTAATTGTATTCGGCAACTGCAGAAGGTTCAAACTTAATGTAAACGTCGTCGCCGAAGTATGAAGAATCAGTATCGATTTCAAGGGTTTTTGCAAAGCCTGAGTTTTCTGAAAGGCTTACGGTGTATCCTTTTGGTGCAGTGATTGTGATTTTGCCCTCAGTTACGTTAAAGGCGCTTACCTTAAAGGATTTTACGGTGCTGTTTGCAGGGTACATTCTTCCAAAGTCGATTGTGTTTGCGTCGATAAGGATGCGTGCATCCGGTGTTACTGCATGAGAAGCAAGTTCAGGAATTTCTGTTTTGATTCCGCTCATGGCAAGTTCACAGATTTTAAGTGCGCCTAAAGTGCGTACATGGGTGTTGTCGTTTGGCCAGTAAACGAATTTTTCCTTTCCGGCAGCAACTGCACTGTCCACATAGTCACGGGTCAGCTGTGTAATGTCAACAAAGGTAATGTCATTTGCTTCTGCCGTTTCTTTTGCAGCTTCGGCATAGTTTCCGCGGGCTGTAGTTTCGTTTGCGTAAACTGCCGTAAGGTTGTGAGCTCCCTTGTCAGTTACTTTTCCGCCTGATACGTCGCACCTTACAAACGGGCTGAAGATTACAGGAATTCCTCCCAGGGCCTTTGTTTCGTCAATATATTTCTGAAGAAAGTCCTGATATGTTCCGTTGTCTGGAGCAGTTGACGGATCGTATGAGTCTAAGACATTGCTTTCTTTTGTATAAGTAACGTCTGCCCAGCCTTCAGGATTTTCCTTTGCGTAGGTTGCATAGTTCATGAAGGTAGAACCGTTACCCGAGTATTTCTGGTCGTTGTGTCCGAAGTTTATAAATACATAGGTTTTCTTTCCGGTTGTCTGGCGTTCACTAAGAATTGCCCTTACGTTCTCCCAGCGGCCTTTTTCGTAGTAGAAGGATTTTGAACTTCTACCTCCGTTTGAAAGGGTGTTGTTTACGTAAACGCCTGAGTCAAAGTAGAACTGCAGTACCTGTCCCCAGCCGGTTTCGTCCCCGTCAGCAGGATCGTAGGTGCGCATGATTGAGTCTCCGCACATTACAATCTGAATGTCAGCGTTTTCGTCACCTTCAGCCTTCAGCGTAGAAGCTTTTGTGCCCGTAATGTCTGTGTACGCTTCATCGTCTTCTGCAGGCTCCGGCGTTACGGGATTCTGCGGTGTTTGGGTTTCTGAATTTGAGTCATCTGTTGCTGCACAGGAAATAAAAGTCATACCAAGCAGTGAAAGTGCAGCAGTTAACGTTAAAAGTTTTTTGAGTTTTTTCATGTTACCTCCGTTTGTATTTATGAATGCAAGTATAAAAAGCATTTATTGTGTTAAACAGATATGAAATTTGATTATTCTGTTATAAAAGCACAATAATATATAAATATTATATAAAATAATGCTTTATGCTCTGAAAAAACGGATATCATAAAAATGAAATGGTGAATTTTGCATTTTTAAGGATATTATTATATATTTTGAGCACTTTTTGTGAAGAATTTTATATATTTTTGTTTCCGCTTTTACTGATTCACTTTATAATGTTTTCATGGCTTTAAAATTGTCAGTTAGAAAACAGTACCTTGCGGAAAGAAAAAACGCAGGAAAACGCGTAACCATCGGTTTTGCAGGAATTGCTGACCTGAGGCATTTCATCAGTCTTGAATACATAAAGGGAATGATGAAGGCCTGCAGTGATTATGACATCAACTTCATTAATATGGGGGGAGCAATAAAGTATTCACTCTTTGATGACATAAATTTTGTTTCGCACTATACAAAGCATTTTAAGTTCATGAAGGCTCCTCTTCTTGACGGAATCGTTACCTGGGCAGCGACCCTGAGTGAATTTATGGATGTAAAGGCTTACACTAAACTTTTCAGTGAACTCCAGCCGCTTCCGATGGTAGATATCGGTCACATGGACATTCCCGGTGCTTCCATGCTCAAGATTGATGCCACTTCTGCAATGCGCAGCATGATGGAGCATCTTGTTAATGTTCATCATTATACAAAATTTGCCTTTATAGGAACTGATATTTCTGAACCGCAGCGGCGCAGGTTAATGAACTTTGAACATGAATTAAAGAGATACGGGCTTCCTCTGATGGAAAATGCCGTCGTCATGATGAACAAAAAGATGGAAACAAAATTCATTGACGAGGCTGCTGATACACTTATTGCAAATTTTGACCTTCATGATAAGAAGAACATTGAAGTTATCGTTACCGCTTCGGATATCATAGCCAGCGAAGTCATTGAGCAGTTTTCACGAAGGGGGATCCGGGTTCCGGGCGATGTTGCCGTTACGGGCTTTAACAACTGGTATGAAAGCGTTACTTCCCGTTCTCCGCTGACGACGATTGACCTTGTTTATTTTAAGCGCGGATACGCTGCGGTTGAACTTCTTATCGATAAGATTCTGTCTCCTGAGCAGGATAGTGAAACGCTGTATTTCCCCGTTGACCTGATTGTACGCCAGAGCTGCGGCTGCCTTGAAAAAAGCGTTGCTGCTTCAAGGGCGGAAGAAGAAATATTTGATGAGACACCGGATTCAAGTGATTCTGAAGATGACCTCCGCATGCGGCTGAGCGGAAAGATAAGGCAGATTTTTCCGTATGAGGGTGAAGAAAGTATTTCAAGAATGCTCGATGCATTTTTCTCTGATGTCTATGATGAAAACAAAGAAGAAAGCCGGATGCTCCAGTGGTTCCAGAACGTGATGCAGGACTACAGAAAATCCCGGGATTTTGATTCAGATCATTTTCAAAATGCAGTAAGTGAGCTCCGGAAGCTTTTACTGCCTGTCCTCAAAACAGAAAAGCCCGTCAGTTCGTTTTATGTAGAGAATATTTTCCATCAGATGAGGACCCTGGTATCCGTATTCCAGCGGTACGAAACCATGGCTGAAAGGGAAAATCCTTACCGGATTAACAATATTTCAGGCCAGGCGATAAACTTCCTTTCGGCACAGACAATGGACCAGGTTTATGAAACCCTGAAGAATGAATTGAGCGAGCTCGACATTCCGGGCGTAATTCTTGCCTTAAGCGATACAATGAGCCGCAGTTTTCCAGTACCAAAGATTGAATTTGTTTATCCGGAGCCCGGCAGTGAACTTGAGCAGCTGATGCATAAGCCTGTGAGTGAACCTAACCTTTTCCCGAAGGATTTTTTCACGAAAGACAGGCGTTATTCCGTGATGCTTGAAGTCCTTCATCATGCAGACCTGTACTTCGGATATGCATTCTTTGAGATGAAGACAATCAATCTTGCAACCTATGATGTTCTGAGGATGCTGCTTTCCAATGCACTTTATACGGTCTACAGAAAAGAGGGCAGGGTAAAATTCAATTCCTATGAGATAGAAAAAACTCAGATTCAGGAACTCATAAATCCTGATGAAGATGCAGTAAATCCTAAAACCCTGAGGATGAGGATCAGCGTAAAGAAAATCACTGATTACCTGACGGATCACATAAACGAAATGACTGACATCGAAAAAATGGCTGATGCGCTTATGATTTCAAGGAGTTACTTAAGCCGCAAATGCCGCGAACTCACAGGGCTTTCAGTGCAGCAGCTTCACGAAAAGCTCAAAATCGAACAGGCAAAAAATATGCTAGCCCTGGGGAGATTTGAACTTTCTGAAATTGCCTCGACGCTTGGATTTAAAAGCCAGAATTATTTTTCAAACGTATTCAAGAAAAATACGGGCTTAAGTCCCCTCAACTGGCTCAAAAAGAACTGATTGCGCTGTAAGCGGGTCAGGGATGGGAGCAGCGCCGGAAGGCGGCCGTGAGCGGCTGGAGCGCGTAAGGCGCGGAACTGCGGACAGCCCGGCCGGCAGCCTGCTGACGGCGACCCCCATATAAAAAAAATGCACCAGGACACTAGCTTTATATCCCGGTGCATTCCTTATATCAGGTAAGGTTTACGGTCTTACAATGATGCTCTCGAGTTCTGGATGCTTCTCAAGCTCTTTTTTGAGGCCTTCTTCGCGTGCCTTGTTGCGGTATGATGGGTCCTGGAAAGAATATGTGAAGTTTGTGTGAACATCGTAAGTGCCGTTCATGATTGCGAAAGCGTCCTCAGTCATAACAAGCTCTTCGTCTGTCGGGATTACGAAAACCTTTACTTTTGAGTCGTCTGCAGAGATGCAGGTCTCAGCGTTGCCTGTGTTAGCAAGAGCGTTCTTTTTCGGGTCGATTTTTACGCCCATCCATTCGAGGCCTTCGAGAGCCTTTCCACGGATGAGGGCTGAATGCTCGCCAACGCCTGCTGTGTAAACGATAGCGTCAACAGGGCCGATTGCAGCCATGTAAGCACCAAAGTATTTCTTGAGGCGGTAGCATTCCATATCAACTGCGAGCTGGCAGTCTTTATCGCCTTTTTCTGCAAGTTCAGCGACATCACGGCGGTCAGCAGATTTTCCTGTGAGACCGAGAAGACCTGATTTTTTGTTCATTGCAGTGTCCATCTCGGCTGGTGTCATGCCAGTTTTGCGCATGATGTAGAATGGAAGAGCCGGGTCCATGTCACCTGAGCGGGTTCCCATTACGAGACCTTCGAGAGGAGTGATACCCATTGATGTATCAAAACATTTTCCGTTTTTAACAGCACACATTGAAGCACCGTTACCCACATGGGCGATGATGACATTTGTGTCTTTAGGAGCCTTGTGCAAAAGAACAGAAGCGCGTTTTGCAGTGTAAAGGAAAGATGTTCCGTGGAAACCGTAGCGGCGTGCCGCAAATTTTTCGTACCATTCTTTTGGAATTGCATAGCGGAACTGTGCAGGAGCCATTGTCTGGTGCCATGCTGTGTCGAGAACTGCAACATGAGGAACATTTGGAAGAACCTTCTGAGCAGCTTCGATACCCATGATGTTTGCAGGGTTGTGGAGAGGTCCCAAATCCTGAACTGAGCGGAATGTCTCGAGAACTTCAGGAGTGACTTTAACAGATTTTGTGAATTTGTCTCCGCCATGAAGAACACGGTGGCCTACAGCACCGATAACGCTCATGTCAGAGATAACGCCGTGGTCTTTGTCAGTAATAGCGTTAAGAATCAATTCGATAGCTTCTTTGTGTGTCGGGCAAGGGCTTTCGAGAACGAACTTGTCCTTTCCTTTTGGTTTGTGTGTGATTACTGAACCGTCCTGAGTTACGCGTTCAACGACACCTGTTGCGAGAACGTCTTTGTTGTCCCAGTCATAAACCTGATACTTTGCGGAAGAAGAACCGCAGTTCAAAGTAAGAATTACCATAAAAATCCTCTAAAATAATAAATTTGCTGGAAAGCATTATAGGATTTTGAACGCTTTTGTGCAATTGAGATGAAAAACTGAAACCTGTAAAACCTTGAACCTTAAACCTTAAACCTTTATAATAGCGCTTATGGCTACACATAAAACTGTTGACGAGACAACTCTTGAAAATCTGTTGTATCTTTCACGCCTGTCACCTGAAAGCACTGACATGGCTACCCTTAAAAAGCAAGTGGACGAAATTGTCGGCTACTTCGACATTCTTTCAAAATACGACGATAGCGAAAATCCATACGACGCATATCCTTCAACCGAGGCAGAAAAGCTACGTGAGGACGAAATTGTAGCGGGCCTGGACATCCCTGATGTTAAAAAAATCACTGATAAATTCATGGACGGCTACTTCCAGGTTCCGAAAGTGCTCGGGGAGGGCGCATAATGTACTATACAATAAAAGAAACTGTTGAAGCTTTGAAAAGCGGCGAAACTACCAGCGAAAAATTGGTTCGCTCTTCAATCGATACATTTGAAAAAGACCAGAAATCAGATAAGCCTTTGAACGCTTTCCTGGAAATCTACGAGGATGCCCTTGAACTGGCAAAAGCCGCTGACGCTGAGATTTCTTCTGCTCGCTCGGCTGGTACGCTCGACGCTTTGTTTGAGAAAAAACCACTTTTGGGCATTCCTTTTGCTAACAAGGATAATATCTCTAGCAAAGGTCACAATCTCACCTGTTCTTCAAAGATTCTTGAAGGCTATGTCGCTCCTTATAATGCGACTGTCGTAGACCGCTTGTGCAAGGCTGGTGCAATTCCTCTTGGACGATGCAATCAGGACGAGTTCGCTATGGGCTCTTCTACCGAATATTCAATCTACGGACCTACACGAAACCCAATCAACCGTGACTATGTTTCGGGCGGTTCTTCTGGTGGCTCTACTGCCGCTGTTGCCGCAAATCAGGCTCTTTTCGCACTTGGAACTGAGACTGGTGGTTCTGTCCGCTTGCCGGCTTCTTACTGCGGTATTTACGGTCTCAAACCGACTTACGGCGTTCTCAGCCGCTGGGGAGTTGTCGCTTACGGCTCTTCTTTGGACCAGGTAGGAATCCTCGGTCACACACCACAGGATATTGCCACCCCGCTTAGCCTTATGAGCGGAGTTGATTTCTACGACGACACCAGCGCAGATTTGCCTGAGAGCGATTCTCTCAAAAACTTGTGCGCATACAAAGACTTTTCTTCACTCAAAATTGCCGTTCCGAAGCAGTTCGAGGAAGCAAAAGGTCTTGATGCTGATGTCAAAAAGGTCTTTGAGGACACACAGGCCTGGTTCACTTCTAAGGGCGCAAAAATCGAGAGCGTAGATTTGCCGATTCTTGATGCTTCAATCGCCGCTTACTATGTAATCGCTCTTTCTGAGGCCGCTTCAAACCTCAGCCGATTCGACGGAATCCGTTATGGCAGGCGTGTTGACAACGGTGCAGGCTACGACCAGCTTTATGTTGACACCCGAAGCGAGGGCTTTGGTCCTGAAGTAAAACGACGAATCATCATCGGAAACTATGTTCTTTCTGAGCAGTTCTCCGGCGATACATACAAAAAAGGCATGAGCGTTCGTGCCCGAATCCAGCGGGAAGTAGCAAGCCTTTTCGAGAATTACGACATCATTCTTTGCCCGGTTTGTCCGACACCTGCATTCAAACTCGGTGAAAAATACGACGACCCGCTCGCAATGTATTTGAGCGACCTTTACACGGTATTCGTAAACCTTGCTCGAATTCCTTCAATCTCAGTTCCAGCTGGAAGCAACAAAGACGGCCTTCCGGTCGGAATCCAGTTCGCAGGAAAAATGTTCAGCGAGGCTAAAATCCTTCAGCTTGCACAGGCTTGGGAAGAAGACCACAAAGGCTGCGGCGTTCCGGTAAAATAAGCTCTTTGGAAGAAAAAAGGTTTAAGGGAAAAAGAAACCTTTGGCAGAAAGGTTGCGTTTTCCCTTTATGCAGATTCCCCGTGAGATTCATTCTTGCGGGGATTTTTTTTGCATTGCACATTCATCATTCCTAATTTATAATTTTTTATAATGAAAAAATACATCATCGCTTTGGATCAGGGCACAACTTCTTCCCGTGCCATCGTTTTTGACAAAAATCAGAATGTAGTGGGGCTGGCTCAGCATGCTTTGCCTCAGATTTACCCGGAAGAAGGCTGGGTTGAGCATGACCCGATGGAGATTTATGCGACTCAGTACGGTGTCATGGCTGAGGCAATCACGAAAAACAATATTTCAATAGAAGAAATCGCCGCAATCGGAATCACCAACCAGCGAGAGACTACGATTTTGTGGGATAAGGCGACTGGAAAGCCGATTTACAACGCTATTGTCTGGCAATGCAGGCGGACTGCTGAAATCTGTGAGCAGCTAAAAAAAGACGGCTGGGAAAAATACATAAAAAAGGCGACAGGTCTTCTGATTGACGCTTATTTTTCGGCTACAAAAGTAAAATGGATTTTGGATAATGTCGAGGGAGCGCGTGAGCGGGCAAAGAACGGCGAGATTCTTTTTGGAACGGTCGATACATGGCTTATGTGGAAGCTCTCGCAGGGAAAAATCCACGCCACTGACTACTCAAACGCTTCACGAACGATGATGTTCAACATCAATACGCTCAAATGGGACAAAAAAATCCTTGAAGCCCTCGATATTCCTGAGGAGATTTTGCCTGAAGTCCATCCTTCGAGCTTTATTTACGGAAACGCCGACATCCTTAACAATGCCGTACCGATTGCCGCTGTCGCTGGAGACCAGCAGGCGAGCCTTTTCGGACAGGGCTGTTTTGAGAAAGGACAGGCAAAGAACACTTACGGCACAGGCTGTTTTTTTGATGATGAACACTGGCGAAAAGCCATGCAAAAGCAAGAATTCCCTTTTGACTTCGATTGCCGCAAGCACAAAAGAAAATTGCGTTCAGTATGTTCTTGAAGGAAGCATTTTCTCGGGCGGTTCGGTTGTTCAATGGCTCAAAGATGAGCTTCACTTTTTTGAGTCGAGCGCAGATTCTGAAAAATATGCCAGGGAGGTGAGCGATACAGGCGGTGTTTATGTTGTTCCAGCCTTTACGGGAATGGGTGCTCCTTACTGGGACATGTACGCCCGGGGCTGTATCATGGGAATCACAAGGGGCACGAAAAGCGCTCATATCATCCGCGCGGCCCTCGAAAGCATTGCCTTTCAGACTCACGATCTGGTCGAGTGTATGCAAAAAGATACCGGAATTCCACTCACGGCGCTGAATGTTGACGGCGGGGCGAGCGGAAACAATTTCTTGATGCAGTTTCAGAGCGACATCCTGAATATTCCTGTTCACAGACCTGAAATGAAGGAAATTACGGCACTTGGAATCGCTCAGCTGGCAGGACTTGCAATCGGAATGTTCAATAGTCTTGAAGAGATCCGTGCGGTTCAGCGGAACATAACGGTTCTGAATCCTGCAATGAGTGACGAGACCCGCACGAAACTGCTTCGTGGCTGGGAAAAGGCGGTCTCACGAAGCCGGGACTGGGTTGAGCATTAATGTCTTTATATATTGCCGAAATGACTTTTGCATGAAGACAACTTAAACACTTGAAGGGAAATTATGAAAAAAGAAAAACTTTATTTTGACAGCACGAACGGAGCGGACAGAATCTGCTATTTCAAATATTCACCGGAGAGCGAGCCAAAAGCGATTTTTCAGATGGTTCACGGAATGGCGGAATATGCCGAGCGATATGAAGAACTTGCAAAAGTGATGTGCGACAACGGCTATGTCTGCTACATTCACGAGCATGTCGGTCACGGAAGTTCTGCGAAAGATGTCGAGCATCTCGGTCTTTTTTTGGACGAAAATCAGTCTAAAACTCTCGTTGAAGACACCCACAAAATGAGCGGGCTTGCGAAAAACGAGAATCCCCGTCTCAAACTCAACCTTTTCGGGCACAGCATGGGAAGCTTTGTCGTTCGCCTCACAGCCTCAAAATACGGCTCTGATTACAATTCACTCGTGATTTGCGGAACCGGAGCAAAAGACCCGAAAGTCCCTCTTGGGCTTACGGTGGTCAAAGTCCTCAAATTCTTCAAGGGAAAGGATTTTAAGAGCAAGTTCATCGACAAAAGCAGTTTCGGAAGCTACAACGACCGCTTCAAGCCTGTGCGAACGGACATGGACTGGCTTTCGGTGAACAAGCAGAATGTTGACAATTACATCAAAAGCCCCTACTGCGGATTTTTGTTCAGCCTTGACGGTTATAAGATGCTCATGGAAGTCAACCGGGATGCAAACGATGATGCCACTTTTGCGAAAACTCCTTCTTCCCTGCCGATTTTCCTGATTGCGGGAAGCGATGACCCGGTTGGTCACTACGGGGAAGATATTCCGAAAGTCTGCGATGAGTACAAGAAAGCGGGCGTGGCGGATTGCACTTACAGGCTGTACGAAGGATTCAGGCACGAGATTCTGTGCGACGACTGTGCGCCACAGGTACGGGCGGATATTCTTTCTTTTGTGGAGAGGGTAGGAAAATAAAAAAATACGGTAAATTCAGAATCAGTGTTTCCCGGTCCCTGGTTTAATTCTCTGGAAGCTTGCTTACAATCTGATTTTTTCCGTGGTGTTTTCCCCAGTACAACTTTGAGTCCGCTTCATGCCGTTGCCGTCGCAATAGATGGAGCAAGGATAGCAAGCCTGAATACGCGGTTTAAGTAAGCTCCCCTTTATTTTTTTCACTTTCTGGGGTATTGTAATAGAGAAAATTCAGGGGGAATCGCTATGTTCAGAAATCTGATTACTTTGATCCGGATTGCGGCTTATATGCTTTCAAAAAACCGTCTTCGCCGTCTTGCCTTAAAATATGACAAGGCTGGTGATATTGCAAGCCGCGACAAGGTAGTTTTTGATATCGTTCCTCAGTGGGCGAGGTTTATTCTTACAAAAGTCACTAAAACTACTGTCGAAGTTATTGGCGAAGAAAAAGTTCCTTCTGACAGGGCTGTGGTCTTTATCGGAAATCATCAGGGAAACATGGATATCCCGCTTTTGTTCGGCTTCATCAACAAGCCTATGACTTTTGTTGCTAAGGCAGAACTCGGTAAAATCCCGCTTCTTTCTGACTGGATGAAACTTTTGCAGTGTACTTTCATTGAGCGCAAGAGCCCGAGAAAATCAATTCAGGCGATTCATGATGCAGCAGAAGGGGTCAAAAAAGGCTATTCACAGGTTATTTTTCCGGAAGGAACCCGCTCAAAGGGCGGACCTCACCGTGAATTCAAGGCCGGAAGTTTCAAACTGGCATTCATGTCGGGCGCTCCGATTGTCCCTGTCACAATTGACGGTACATGGAGAATTTACGAAGGTCAGAAAAAAATCAAACTCGGCCAGCATGTCAAACTGATTATTCACGATCCGATTGAAACTGCCAGCCTCTCAAAAGAAGAGCTCTCTAAGATTCCTGCGATGGTAGAAAAAATTGTCTGCGAGCCTCTGAACGAAGGAGCTGAAAATACCGAAAATAAATGAGTATGACGGTTTCTGAGGCAATTCTGGAATATCTTTCTTATATCGAGTCTGTGCGGACACTCTCAAAAAATACGGTCATTGCCTGCAAAAATGACCTGGAGCAGTTTTCCGCCATGCCTTTCATTACTCCCCAAAAGGAGATGAGCGAGATTGAAATCGAGGATTTGAAACAGTGTGTCGGTTTTCTCTCCAAAAAAAAACGTTCTGCCGCCTCTATCAACCGTTTTATTTCATCCGTGCGCTCTCTTTTTTCGTACTGCAGAAAATTCGGTCACATAAGAATCAATGTTGCATTTGAACTTAAGACAGTAAAGAATCCGAAAAAACTCCCGAGGTTTATGACCGGAGCCGAAGTCGATAAAATTTGCCGCGAACCTGAGGAAAACGAACTTCTGTGGGAAAAACGCGACAAAGCCCTGTTCGAGATGCTTTATTCAAGCGGATGCCGTGTCTCTGAAATTGCTTCAATTACGCTCGACGATATGACAGGTGACTATTCTTCTGCGATGGTCACGGGAAAGGGGAGCAAGGACAGGCGTGTCTACTTTGAGGAGGATGCGCGTAAAGCTTTTCTTGAGTATCTTGAGGACAGAAAAAATCGTTTCGGGGAGCGTGACACCGAGCGTCATATTTTTGTGAACCAGAGGGGAGGTGCTTTGACGACCGGCGGAATCAGGATGATAATTTCCAGATATTCCGGAAGCGAGGGCACAAAACATCACATCTCGCCGCATGCCTTCCGCCATACTTTTGCCACGGCAATGATCAGTAACGGCGCTGATGTCCGTCTCGTCCAGGAACTTCTGGGGCACTCAAGCATTTCCACAACCCAACGCTACACTCATATCAGCACTGAAAAAATGATAGAGATGTACAATAAGGCGCATCCTCACGGCGGAAAAAAATAGCCGGAAAGAAACAGCCGTAAAAAGTCTTGTTTCTCAGTTTTTTTCGTGATATTCTCAAAACGTGCTCATTAAAAAAGTCGGTTCGGGTATCATTTCTTATTTTTCGTCTCTCCCTTATCTTCTTGGCTATATCGGCCGTACTTTTTCCTCTGCTTCGGCCTTTCTCACTCATATTCAGGCTGCCCGAAAAGTTCTGATAATGCAGCTTCTTTTTACATTTATCGAGGCGCTGCCGATTATTGCAGTAATTTCGCTGGCCCTTGGTTCAGCCCTTTTTATTCTCGGGCATTCTTTTCTCGTTTCCATCGGTCAGGGAGACCTGATTTACGGGCTTCTTCCGCTCATAGTAATGCGCGAGGTCGGCCCTCTCCTTGTCGCTTTCGTTGTGACAGCGCGCTCTGCTACGGCCATCGCCACCGAACTTGGCGGAATGGTCACCAGTCATCAGATTGAAAGCCTTGTTTCTTTCGGAATTGACCCGATTGATTACCTTGTTGTTCCGAGATTCCTTGGTGTTACGTTCTCTGTCTTCTTCCTGACGCTTTATTTTTCGTTCTGCGGCCTTCTTGGACCGGCTCTAATTACTTTTATCATTGATCCTGTATCGGCTTATGTTTATCTGCCGAATCTTCTGAAAAATGTATCCCTCTTTACTGTTATTACTTCGGTCATAAAAAGCATTGTTTTCGGTATGGTGATTTCCATCACTGCGACTTACTACGGATTTAATGTTGAGAGGGCTTCGACTGAAATTCCGATTGCGGGTATCCGGGCGGTTTCGAAGTCTTTCGTCGGAATCATTCTTTCTGATGTCGTGATAATTATTCTTTCTTCATTATAAATTAAAAAAAATGGCACTGTTCAGACTTGAAGATGTTAAATTCCGTTCTCAAACTCAGGAAATTATCAAGGGAATCAGCCTTGAGATTGAAAAAGGCTCCGTAAATATTTTTTCCGGAATGGCTGGCTCAGGAAAATCTACCCTCCTGAAACTTACGGCGGGAATCCTTGTTCCGAGCGGCGGAAAGGTCTTTTATAAGGATATGGATATCCAGACAATGAGCAATGCGAAAAACCGGCAGTTCCGTCGTGAGTGTTCCTTTGTTTTCCAGGATTCAGCGCTGTGGGCAAATCAGAACATTCAGCAGAATCTTGACCTGGTTCTTCAGACTCAAAGACCTGAACTTGATGCGAAAGCGAGACTTGAGAGAATCAAAGAAATGTGCGAAATCGTGCATTATGAGCTCGCGCTGACGCTTCGTCCTGTCGATTTGTCGATGGGGGAGCAGAAAAAAATCGCTTTTGCGAGGGCGATGATAAACGACCCGGAGACGCTCTTCCTTGATGAATGTACGGAATCCCTTGACCGGAAGACGAGCACGGTCATTATGAACCTTATCAGAAAATTTATCGACGACGGAAATACCGTCATTTATGTGAGCCACAACACAACTTTTGTCACTGAATTTACCGGAAATGTCTTTGCTATTGCAGAAGGACTTTTATTGGATTAAGATAAGTTTCTATAATTAATTTAAAAAAGTATGAAATTTAAAATCAGATTTGCGGATCAGATTGTCGGTTTTTTCTCTTTGCTTGCTCTTGCTGCCCTGATTGTATTTATCTTCCTGCTTGGTGCCAGCCAGAACTGGTTCATTAAAAAAAATATCTACTACGCATATTTTTCTTCCGGGGCAGGTTTTTCTGTCGGAATGGATGTTTCTTACAAAGGTTTTTCAATCGGAAAAATCAAGGACGTAAAGCTGGAAGGCTCGGATGTGCGCGTCGAATTCTATATTCTTGGTGAATATGCAGAATATGTAAAGGAGAATTCCCTTGTCGAGCTGATTACAAGCCCGATTGGTCTCGGCTCATCTTTTGTTTTTCATCCGGGAAAGGGGCCTGAACTTTTGCCGTCGAATTCCGAAATCTACCGAATCGATTCGATTGCTGCCCGTGAAATCATCGAAAACAAGAAAATCCGTCTTCAGACTCAGGAAGACTCAATCGGCGTGCTGATGAAAAAAGTCTCCGGGATTATGGATAATGTCAACATACTTTTGTATAACATAAACGGAGCTCTTTCCGGAAGAACTGATCACCAGACGCCTGTCAAAGAAATCATAAAGAATCTGAATGACATCACAAAAAATCTTTCGGCACTGACGAACACATTAAACACGGATGAAGGGGCTGTTCCGGCTCTCCTTGGACCGGGGCTCACGGAAAACGTAAACGAAGTCGTTAAAAACATTTCCATTGTTTCTGAAGAACTTACATCAATCGCCGGCAATGCCGACGTTCTCGTTGACAGCGAAGTTCCTGAAGTTGATTCTGCGATGCTCCGCCTCAATTCTGTCCTGCTTGAAGTTCAGGATGTCCTTTCAGGAGTAAAAAACAATCCTCTCATAAAAGGCGGTGTTCCTGACAGAACGAAGGGCAAGGCATCGACAAGCCAGGTCAGGAGCGGGGATTTCTAAAATGAAAAGAATCTGTCACTTCTTCCGTATTCTCCCGTTCTTTTTTATTCTGAACCTGTTTCAGAGTCTTTTTTTCTCATGTTCTTCTGCCCCAAAAAGAATCATGATGGTAACGGAAACACGCGATTTGTCGTATTCACAGCTGGACGAGGCAAACTCAAGCATTGCTTCCGAAAATTACGTCAGGGCTTTCAATCAGCTTTCTTCTGCCTACAACCTTGCGCTTTCTATTGATAATACGGAACTTTTGTGCAAAATCTCGCTTTCCGGAATCATCTTGAAAATCAACTGCCCGAATCTTTCTGAAGCCGTTCCAGCCCTTGATTTTGAGAATGCTTCTGAGTCAAAAAGTTTTCTTTCCGGAACAAAAGAAGAAATTCTTGAATATGCGAAAAAATTTGCTTCCCGTTCCGATGAAAAATCCCGGGCAATTCTTTCTGACTTGTGCGTGATTTATGAGGTCTGCGTGAATCTTGAGAATGAAAAGATATCGCTGGCCGCCGGAGAGTCAAAAATCTCTGCGCAGAATGCAAAAAAATACGTTTCGATGCTTGAAAACATAAAATCTTCTGTCTCAAAAGAACCTTACTACGAAGCTTTTTCAGAAAGAACTATGGGTGAAGTCTGTATGGCTGGCGGGGATTTTGAGAGCGCCAGAATGCATTATGAAGAAGCTGCAAAAATCCATACGAAAAACCGCTATCTTCCTGAAATTTCACTCGACTGGTACTGTGCTGCCCGGGCCTCTTCACAGAACAATGATAAGAGTGCCGCCGTCACTGCGATAAAAATGGCATTAAAGTACGATAAAGATGCCGAAAATACACGGGGAATTGCCTCAGACTATCTGGCATGGTCAAAAATCCTTCTAAAAGGAAATCCCACGGAAGAAGAAATCCGCCTTTCTGAAGAACTTGCAGAATGGAGCAAAAAAATAACTGACATTCCTAAACTTTAATTTTTATTTTCCGATATTCATAGTATGAATAGTTTTACACGGTCAGTTGATTTGTTATCTCGCGCTATGGATGTCAATTCTCTTCGCTATCAGGTTTCTGCAAACAATATTGCAAACGCAGAAGTCCCGAACTACAAGAGACAGACTGTCAACTTTGAGAGCGAACTCAAGAGAGCTTTCGACTCAGAAAAAGACACCGAGCACAGAATGCAGCTTACGACAACAAGCGACAGGCACATTCAGCTTGATGAGCCTTACGACTGGCACACCGTTGAGCCGCGCCGGGTAACAGACTGGACAACTACAGCAAACGCAAACGGAAACAATGTTGACCCTGAATACGAAGCAATGAACATCATGAAAATTCAGCTGAATTACCGCCTGCTTGCACAGCTTGAGAACTTTGAATTCAGCCAGGTCAAAACGGCAATGAAATAAATGGAGATTTAGAAAATGGGAATGTTTACTTCAATAAATATTGCGGCTACGGGAATGAGCGTTGAGCGTCTTCGCACTGATGTCATTTCCAACAATATCGCCAACGCTACTACAACCAGAACTCAGGAAGGCGGTGCTTTTAAAAAATCTTCTGTAATCATCGAACCGATTGCATCCAGCCATCCGACCTGGAGAAGCCCGTTTGTTTCAGCAGACCAGGATAACGGACCGGGAAAAGGCGTTCGTGTCCGTGAGATTGTAAAAAGCACGGAGCAGGGGAAACTCGTTTATGACCCGAGCCATCCTGATGCAATTCAGTCGGGACCGAACAAAGGTTATGTCGAATATCCTAACGTAAATATCGTAAATGAAATGGTTGACCTTATTTCGGCAAGCCGGGCTTACGAAGCAAACTCAACTGTAGTTCAGGGCGCAAAGGATATGTTCTCCAGCGCACTTGAGATTGGTCGTGGTTAATGTCTTGTTTTTTTGACATTTATAGTGTAAAATAAATTTTTGGGTGGATATTTATGAATGTTACAATGCCAAGCATGTCACAGCTTTCTATGACACGCACGAATCCGGCTCATGTCGGAACTTCGCCGCTTAAATCAATTATTCCTGGACACGAAAACAATCAGGTAGAAAATCAAAAAACATTCGGCTCTTTAGAGAGCTATCTGGTGAACGCCGTTTCTGAGATGAACAGCCAGCAACTCAATGTCTCTAAAGTTCAGGAACAGTTAATCACCGACCCTGATTCTGTCGATATTCATGATGTAACGACAGCAATGGCAAAAGCACAGATGTCTTTGAGCCTTGCTCAGACTGTAATTGACCGCCTGGTTTCCGGCTGGAATAAACTTTCAACCAACCAATAAAACTAAAAAGTCATTCGATAATCGTTCACGGGAGGGGTAGATGAACGACTGGTTTAAAAACACGACAGCAAAATTAAAAACTTCGTGGGCTTCCTGGAAGCCGCTTCAGAAAGCAATCGCCGCGGGCATTCTGGTCGCGGTTATTGTCGTTTTGGTTCTCGTTTTCAGAGGTTCTTCAAAACCGACAACAGTACCTCTTCTTCGTTCTCCTGTTACTGATGTCGATAAACAGGATCAGATTAAAAACAGCCTCGAACAGAAAAATATCGAATATACTTTCAACGAAAATACCGGAATGTTCACAGTTCCTGACGAAAGAACTGCGCGCAAAGTCCGTGCAAATCTTACCGTCGAAGGAATCCTCTCTTCTGAAGATAATGTCTGGGATACTGAGCTTAACGTCCGTGACTGGACTACAACTGATTTTGAGCGCGGAGAAAGACAGCTTCAGCGCGTGAACAATCAGGTTGAGCAGATGCTTGAAGGCCTTGATATTGTCAGAAGGGCAACTGTTATAATCAATCAGAAAACAGACGGTCTTTTTGCCCGCGACAACCGCCCCGCACAGGCAGCTGTCCGACTCACTTTTAACGGTGAATCTCCGCGCCCGGGCGACCGCCGCATTAAAGCAATTCAGGATTTGATTCTTGCCGCTGTTCCTGGACTTCAGGAGCAGTATGTCAAAATTTGTGACAATCAGGGTGTTCATCTCAATAATTTCGGCGAGCTTGCTGAATTAGACGCGGTTGCGGCCCTTAAAAAGCAGCAGGAATTCAAGATGGAGCTTGAGGCAAAATATGGAGCAAAGGCTGAGAATATGCTCGTCTCAAACTTCTCGGCAGACCGCGTCAGAAGCGTTGCCGTAACGATTGAAATGGATATGTCAAAAGTTACGAGCGATAAAACAGAATATACTCCGTTCGTCCGTACTCCTGATAACCCGGACACACCATATTCTGAACTTGAGACTGTAGACGGTGTTCCTCTTTCAAGCCAGGAAGTAATAAAAAAATGGACAGGAACCAGCTATAATCCGGAAGGACCTGCTGGCGTTGAAGGCCAGAACCCTGCTGTTTATGCCGATATGTCTAATGTTATCGGTGAGTCAAAAGAAGAAGGTAAAACTACAAACTATGTTTACAATACCGAACAGAAACATATCGAAAAAGCTCCTACTATCGACCGCATTACGGCTTCAGCAAATATCGACGGATACTGGGAGAAAGAGACCGAAGAAGACGGAACTCCTATATTCGTAAATAAAAAGAATTTTGAAACCTTAAAGGCAAAATACGAAGAAAAAATTAAGGCGAATCCAGAAAAATACGAGGCAAGCAATAATCCGACAAATGAAAATGTCGAGGAAAACCCGTATTTCAGATTCAAGATCGGCCGTATTGTCCGTATTTACTCACCGGTTCAGTCAAATGTACGTGAGCAGGCAGAAGAAATTGTCAAAAATGCAATCGGATTCAATAAGGACCGTAAAGACTCGGTTTCAATCACTTCGTTCCCGATTCCACGCAATGATGAATGGGATAAAGAAGACGAGGCTATCTTAAAGGCCGCACAGACTAAAAAGACAATTATGCTCGTTCTTATCGGCGTAGTTATCATTCTCATTGCATTTATCGTATTCAGAATGATCAGCCGTGAGCTTGAAAGACGACGACGACTCCGTGAAGAAGAACTTCTCCGTCAGCAGCAGGCTGCCCGCGAAAAGGCTCTCTGGGACGCAAAACAGGAAGGCATGGAAGTCAGTATGTCTGTCGAAGAGAGAAAGCGTGCCGAACTTCAGGAAAATGCAATCGCTATGGCAAAAGAGCATCCTGAAGATGTCGCAATGCTCATCAGAACCTGGATGATGGAGGAGTAGAAAATGGCAGAAGCAAAAGCTGCTCAGGGCCACGGTAAAAAGGGCGGAGCAAAGGATTATAAAAACCTCACCGGCCGTCAGAAGGCGGCTATCTTCCTTGTTTCTCTCGGTTCTGATGTTTCTTCCGAAATCATGAAACATCTCCGTGAGGATGAGGTAGAAACTTTAACTTTTGAAATTGCGCGTCTTGAAACTGTCGATTCAGACTTTAAGGATCAGGTTCTTGAAGAATTCCAGGAACTCATGGCGGCTCAGAACTTTATCACTACTGGTGGTATTGACTATGCCCGTGAATTGCTTGAAAAATCTCTGGGAAGCCAGAAAGCAATCGATATTATCAACCGCCTTACAAGTTCGCTTCAGGTTCGTCCGTTCGACTTTATCCGCCGCACAGACCCTGCTCACTTGCTCAACTTTATTCAGCAGGAATACCCTCAGACAATCGCTTTGATTCTTGCTTATCTGGAACCTGGAAAGGCTGCTATCATTCTTCAGAATCTTCCGCCTGAGATTCAGCCTGAAGTTTCAAAACGACTTGCAACAATGGACCGTACTTCACCGGACGTTCTCCGTGAGGTTGAACGCGTTCTTGAAAAGAAACTTTCTACACTGTCTTCAGAAGACTACACTGCTGCTGGTGGTGTTGAGTCTATCGTTGAAATCCTTAACCTTGTAGACCGCTCTTCTGAAAAGGCGATTATCGAACAGCTCGAAGAAGACGATCCGGATCTGGCAGAGGAAATCAAAAAGCGAATGTTCGTCTTCGAAGATATCGTTATGCTCGACGACCGTGCTATTCAGAAGGTACTCCGCGAAGTCGATACTCAGGAGCTTTCAAAGGCTCTCAAATCTGTCGATACCGAAGTTCAGGACAAGATTTTCCGAAACATGTCAAAACGAGCGGCTTCAATGCTCAAAGAAGACATGGAATTCATGGGACCTGTCCGCTTGAAAGACGTCGAAGAAGCTCAGCAGAAAATCGTTTCTACTATTCGTCGTCTCGAAGATGCGGGTGAAATCGTTATCGCACGAAGCGGTGAGGACGAGCTCGTCGTCTAAGTTTAACAGAAATCTTTTATTGTCTTGCTGCATAGATATAGAGCAGGCTGGAGAAATCCGGTCTGCTTTTTTTTATGGGGCGGGGGATTTATAAAACATGAATGTGATTTTAAAATAAAAAAAACGACTCAAATAAAGTTGAATCGCTTGAAAGAGCGGAAAACGGGATTCGAACCCGCGACATCCACCTTGGCAAGGTGACGCGCTACCACTGCGCTATTTCCGCAAGATTTAAGTTTAATTTAGTGCGAGAGAAGGGACTTGAACCCTTACGCCGAAGCACTAGATCCTAAGTCTAGCGTGTATGCCAATTTCACCACTCT
>JAFPUF010000016.1 GCA_017395545.1 Treponema sp.
GGTTTTCTGGTTCGAGCATTGTCGGTTTGCCGTTTTCGTCGCAGTACTGGCTGTAGACCTGTCCGTTTGCGAAGAGTTCCTGAGCCAGCTTTTCTGAGATGAAGATTTTTCCCTCGCCGTGGCTTACCGGAATATAATGCGGTTTTTCTTCGAGTACAGAAGCGTCCAAAGCCCAAGAAGAAGCGGCGCTTACCATGCGGGTCCATACAACGCGGCTAATGTGCCGGTGGATGTCGTTGAATGTAAGGGTTGGTGTCTCTGCGCTCGGTTCAGTGATTTTCCCGTATGGAACGAGGCCTGTCTTAATCAAGGCCTGGAAGCCGTTACAGATACCAAGAATCAGGTTTTTCTTTTCAAGGTGAGAAGTGATTGCGTCAGCGACCCGTTTTTCACGGATTACATTTGCGATGAATTTTCCGCTTCCGTCCGGCTCGTCACCGGCAGAGAAGCCGCCCGCAAAGGCTACAATCTGGCTCTTTTCAATTTCGGCCTTGAATGCTTCCAGTGATTCTTCCAAATCTTTCGGAGTGCGGTTCTTGAAGACGAGGATGTGTGAGTCAGCGCCCGCGAGGTTGAAGGCTCGTGCCATGTCGTATTCGCAGTTTGTGCCAGGGAATACAGGAACGATTACCCGTGGTTTTGCCTTGCTTGAATCGAGTGTTGTGAATGTATCTTTCTTGGCTCGTGCTTCGCCCAATGATGCGTGCTCGGCTTTTGCCCAATCCGGGAGATTTTCTTCTTTTTTGACAGAAGAAACTGGCGGGAATACTTTTGAAAGTTTAGATTCCCATGCTTCGTAAAGGTCAGAAAGCTTGATTTCTGCTTTTGGAAGCGGGTCAACGCCCTTCATCTCAAAGGAGATAATCGGGTCTTTCTGTGTGTTTCCGATTCGGAGGACTGTCGTGTTCACGAAGCCGCCGTTTTCAAATTTGTCGTCGTCAGTCTCAACGATGATTGAGCCGTACTGCGGTGTGAAAAGGTCAGCGATTGTGTCGTTTGCGTTTCTGTGGAAGCCGATGATTGTGGCAGAGGTCGGAATTTGGGTCAGCTGAACGCCGATTTTGTTTCCGAATGCCATCTTTGTGACGGCTTCAGCGATTCCGCCCGCTCCAACCGGATACATGGCATTGATTTTGCCGGCCTTGTTGAGTTCATAAAGTGCGTCAGAATTCTTTTTGAAAGCCTCCCAGTCCGGAGCAAGTTCTTTTGAATATGGAACCTGAACAAGATAAATGTAGCTTCCGCTTTTTTTGAATGAGCCGGACTGAACATTTTTTGCCTCATCGTGAGCAACGGCGAATGAAACCAGAGTGTGAGGAACATTCAAATGCTCGAAAGTTCCGCTCATTGAGTCTTTTCCACCGATTGAAGCACAGCCCATTTCACGCTGAGCGTCAACTGAACCCAAAAGGGCAGCTGCCGGATAGCCCCAGGTTTTTGCATCGACTGTGCGGCCGAAGAATTCCTGATAGCTCATGCGGCTTGTTGTTGCCTTGCCGCCGATACAGGTGATTTTTGCCAGAGAAGAAAGGATTGCTGTCTGAGCTCCATGCCATGGAGACCACTGAGCCACGCGGGGGTCGTAACCGTAAGACATAAGGCTGACAGTTGAAGTCTCTCGTGGTGAGATGACAGGAATTTTTGCCGACATAGCACATTCCGGCGTTCCCTGATATTTTCCGCCGAACGGGAAGAGGACTGTGGCGGCTCCGATTGAACCGTCGAATCGTTCCTGCAAACCACGCTGAGAACAACATGCCAAGTCTCTGATATTTTCGATAAATGCGGATTTAATCTGCTCTGCTGAAGGCTGCTCGCCGCCTGCCTCGCCAGTTGCGCTTGCACATTTGCCCAAAACTTTTGCGACCGAATCAAGCGGCTTAACCAGTGGAGACGAGTGTTGCTCCGTCGGAGATTCAATAGAAGCTTTTGCCGTATGTGTCGCACCCGCTGAATCCAAGAATGAGCGGTCAATGTCAACGATTGTTTTTCCCCGCCATTTCATTGTGAGCTTGTTTTTGTCGGTTACGGTTGCAACAACGACAGCATTCAAGTTCTCGTCATTACAATATTTGATGAATTTATCTACATCGCCTTTTCGGACGACAACGGCCATTCGTTCCTGGCTTTCAGAAATCGCAAGCTCGGTTCCGTTAAGGCCTTCGTACTTCTTTGGAACTGCATCAAGATTGATGTCCAGTCCTGGGGCAAGTTCGCCCACAGCAACAGAAACACCGCCTGCACCAAAGTCGTTTGAACGGCGAATCATGTGGCTTACTTCAGGATTTCGGAAAAGACGCTGAATCTTTCGCTCTTCAACGGCATTTCCCTTCTGAACTTCGGCAGCCGCTGTAGTAACTGATTTTTCTGTGTGAACTTTTGATGAACCTGTAGCACCACCGATACCGTCACGGCCAGTTCCGCCGCCAAGAAGGATGATGATGTCGCCAGTTTCTGGAGTCTCGCGCATAACGGTCTTGTAAGGAGAAGCCGCGATTACGGCACCCAATTCCATTCGTTTTGCGACAAAGCCAGGATGATAAACTTCTGTTACCTGACCTGTAGTCAAGCCAATCTGGTTTCCGTAAGAAGAGAAGCCCTGAGCTGCCTCACGACAAATCTTCATCTGAGGGAGTTTACCGTGCAAAGTCTCGCTCAAAGGAACTGTTGGATCGGCCGCACCAGTTACGCGCATTGACTGATAAACCCAGCTTCGTCCTGAAAGAGGGTCACGGATTGCGCCGCCGATACAGGTTGCCGCACCACCGAAAGGCTCGATTTCTGTAGGGTGGTTGTGTGTTTCGTTTTTAAACTGAAGAAGCCACTGCTCGACTTCTTCTTTTCCTTTTGGAAGGGGATTTCCCTTTTCGTCAGTAGTGTAGTGAACGTCGATAAAGATTGAGCAGGCATTGTTTTCCTCGCTCACTTCCATGTCGTCCAGCATACCGTGCTTGCGAAGGTATTTTCCGCCGATTGTGGCCATATCCATGAGGGTGAGAGGCTTGTCCTTTCGTTTCGCATAGATGTCTGTGTGCATGGCCTCGTAATTTTTGAGGGATTCTTTGAAAAGTTTGGCGTAAGGGCCTTTTTCGATTTTGATGTCTTTAAGAACAGTGTTAAAAGTGGTGTGACGGCAGTGGTCGCTCCAGTAAGTGTCAAGAACGCGGATTTCAGTTTCGGTCGGATCCCGTTTGATTGACTTGAAGTAGTCCTGCAGGAACTTTATGTCGGCCAAATCCATAGCCAGACCCATCTTTTCGCGGTAAGCGTCCAGCTCTTTTTTATTGTAAGAAATGAATCCTTCCACTGTTGGAATGTCGGCGGGAACTTCGGTTTTCATTTCGAGAGTCTCAGGGATTTCAGCCTTTGCCAGCCGTGAATCGACAGGATTGATAAGATATTTCTGGATTCGAGCCACTTCATCGGCAGAAACATTGCCAGAAAGAATGACCATTTTTGCACATCGGACGCGGGGAGGCTCAGTGCCGACAGTGGCCGTATTTTTCATTGATTCACGCAAAAGAGAAAGACACTGCTCGGCGCTATCCGCACGCTGGTCGTACTGACCCGGAAGGTATTCCCAAATGATTACAGTGTCGCTAGGGTCGGTTTCAAGCGATGTGTAGACCACAGAATCACTCTGAGGCTCAGAGAAGATTCGCAATGCCGCCATGCGTGAAACATCTTCAGAAGTGTTTTCGATGTCATAGCGGTTAAAATAACGCACTCCCTTCACAGAAGAGATGCCCAAAAATCCATTGATTTCACCCAAAATTGAAGCTGCTTCACTCTGGAAGCCCGGCTTACGCTCTACATAAATACGAAACATAAGGGTATTTTACTGTTTTTTACGGTTTATTGGAAGATAAGGAAGTTGAAAACGGAAAGTGGAAAGATATTTTGGGGCTTCCCGTCACTTCGTGTCGGTCGGGCTATCCGTGGTTCCGTGCTACCGCACTTCATTCCTTCGCTACGCTACGGAACGAGCCTTCGGCTCGCCACTACTATCCCTAAGCCGTGAAAGTTGGACGGAATGAAATATTGAATTACTTTATTTCATCAAAAGTTTTGTTCACACAGTTGACAATATTTTCTATCATATTTTTTCTTAAAATTTCGAGATTTTGAAATTCAAAGCCATCTTTATCAAACAAATCCAAAGAATCAACCTTCAGTGCAGAGGCAATTTGTCTGAGCATTTGCAGAGATGGAAAACAGCGCCCGTTTTCAATCATAGCAATGTAATTTGCGGATGCTTTTGCTTCTTCTGCTTTCTGAATCAGAAGCCCTTTCAATTTATTCACGAGAATGTAAAGAAAAAATTCAATCTTACACAAATCAAATTGTTTCACGTCGTAGAATGTCACCTGATGATGAAAAAAGATTGAATGATATGAGTAAAGGATTGCAAGTTAATTTGGAATTTGACCCAAATTTTCCCAAATTCCGAAAATTTTGGGAAATCGAAAGCGGAACTTTGCAACCAATCAGTTCTCCGATAAATCTTCAAAAATCTGAAAATCTATACTATTCAGCAAGAATTGAATGGTATGAAGAAAGAACAAAAACGACTTATGTCACTTATGGTGGTATTACGGCAAACTTTAGAATTGCAAAAGGACTTTCTCTTCGGTCTGGAATGATTGCTCCAAATCGTCATACAGAGGAGTATATGAAATTAATTGACACTGGAGAAGTCTACTTTACAAATAAAAGGATTATATTTGTTGGTGAGCATGGTAATAAAACTATTCCATTTTCTAAGATTCTGGATATTACACCTTACGGTGATGGTATTGAAGTTGGCAAAGATACCGGTCGAAAACCGTTCTTTAAATTCAATGATGTAGAAACTATGGGGCTGTACCTTGCTCGCTTATTAAAGGATTCATAAATGTATAACAAAATTAAACTAAGAGTATTTGAAATAATTGAAAAAGCTGAAAAAGGTGATACACTTAGCAGCATTTTTGATTTTTTCATTATGACACTTATTTGTGTTAATAGTCTTTCTGTTTTTATAGAAACTTTTCCAATTTCTTCAGATTTTGAGTCGATTTTATACAAAATAGAGTTCTTTTCGATTATCATTTTTTCTGTTGAATACTTGCTCAGACTTTGGACAGCTGATTATTTATATGAGAATTTGTCTGGGCTAAAAGCCAGAATAAAATACGCATTTTCTTTTATGGCATTGATAGACTTGTTTGCTATATTGCCGTTTTACATTCCTTTTTTTGTGAAAGTAGATTTAAGAGTTTTAAGAATGTTGCGTTTGATTCGGCTTTCACGAATTATCAAAGTAAATCGGTACACAACAGCACTTTACAAAGTAATCGAAGTGGTGAGAAAAAAATCATCTGAACTTATATCTGCAATTTTTATGTTATTCATATTAATGCTCATATCTTCAATCTTAATTTATTACATTGAATCTCCCTCACAACCCGAAGTTTATAAAAATGCACTTTCAGGGCTTTGGTGGTCAATCGCAATTTTTACATCAGTCTGGCTTGGTGATATTTATCCAATCACAACGGCTGGAAAAATTCTTTGTGCACTAATGGCAATTTTAGGTGTTGCAATTATCGCGGTTCCGACAGGAATTATCTCATCAGGTTTTGTAGAGGAAAGTACAGAAGAAGATGATGAAAGATTAAAGTTATTAAGAGAAATGAAGAAAGATATTGAAGAATTAAAAAATAAAAAATAATATTTTTGATATGTGCAACTTTCTCAAAAAAAAAGTGACGCTTAACCTTGTCTGCAATTTCACCACAGCACATTCACATCATACAGCTTGATTTTCGAGTCTTTGGTGATAATTGAGAGATTTTCCGATTGTGCCTGTGCGATAATCATTCGGTCAAATGGGTCGTTGTGAAAAAACGGCATTTCATGAATTAAATCGATATGTTTTTCTAAAAGTGGCAAAATCTCAATGTTTTCTTTTTCGCACAATTCTTTCAGCCCTGAGCTGGAATACTCAATATCAAGTTTTTTGATGCTTCGCTTTATTGCAATTTCCCAAACTGTAACAATGCTCGTATAAACTTTATCTTTCGATGTTATAACATCACGAGCATTTTTTGAGAGATTTGGGTTATTGAATAAAAACCAAAGCAAAGCATGTGTATCAAGCAAGTATTTCATGGCATATACTCCGCAAAACAATCTGGAGTCTCATCAAAATCATCTGCCATCCAGAAAGTTCCCTTTGCAATTCCTGGCTGACGATACATTTTTTTTTCAGATTTTTCCTTTTTCTCCACATTCGCTTTTTCTGACTTAGAATTTCTGCTCAAAACAAAGTCCAATATCTGTGAGACAAAATCAAACTCGCTTTCTGGTACAAGACGAAGCTTCTGCTCCAAAACTGCGTATGGCATAGAAACACCTCCTTCTTGTTATTATAGCATAATTTCATGGAAATGACAGATTTCTTCTAGAAAATGGCAATTTCAGTTGACTACAATTTGTAGCAAGCTGGCAGCATCAAACCGTGACAATTTGTCACGACTTCACTTTCCCCTAAATTCCTTCCGCAAATGTCACCCGTTTTTCAAACTTAAACGCATCGAGGAATTTCTTTGCCCGCTCAGTCTTCGGGTTCGTGAAAAATTCTTCCGGGGTGGACTGCTCTACAATAACCCCTTCGTCGATGAAAACGATTCTGTCGGCTACGGCACGCGCGAATTCCAGCCGGTGAGTTACAATCAGCATCGTTCGGCCTTCTTTTGCCAGATCCATCATTACATCCA
>JAFPUF010000124.1 GCA_017395545.1 Treponema sp.
ATCAAAGAATAAATCAGAGACGCCGCTCTTGCTCCTTCTCCGCTTCCGGCAAAAAGCCAGTTCTTCCTTCCGACCGTAAACGGGCGTACGGCCTGCTCCGCTGCGTTGTTGTGAGCCGGGCAGAAAGAGTAATTCATGAAACTTACAAGCTTGTCCCACTGGTTCAGGCTGTAATTTATAGCTGTGCCGGTGCTCGAAGAGGTCCTGACCTCATGATTGTCCTTTACCTTCAAAAGCCACTCATGGAATTCGTTCAGGACAGGCTCAATCTGTTCTTTTCTCTGCGAAAGGAACTTTTCTTCCGTGATTTCTTCTTTGCGTAATGATTCTTCAAGTTTTTTCTCACGGTGAAGGATAGTCTGATAATATTTCAGTCCTTTCTTTGCGGTTTCAGATGCTCCGTTCGTTGCTGTAATCGCCTCGTTGAACTTTCGTTTTGCATGAATCATGCAGCCGCAGTGAACAATCTTATGTTCCGGGTGAGTTTCGTTGAATTTTTCAACTGCGGAATCATATCCCGAAAAGCCGTCGGTCATGATGACACTGCCTTCAAAGTTCTTGAGATATTCTTCTATGTTCCCGCCGCATCTTGTCCAGAAAAACTGGTAAAGGTGAACTGGCTTTTCTTTCGTGCCGCCAAGGAAGACCCACTCGTAGCAGTTTTCCTTCTCGCTCTTGAAGACCGATTTCTTTTCATCAGCCTTCTTCATCGCTTTCAGGGCTTTTTTGTCATCCTTGTATTCTGCCCTGATTTCATCCGGATTCTGCCGGAGCACATCCAAAACCGTCTCATCCATCTGAATGAGCTGTCCCTTCCCGAGCTGCCTTATCAGAAGCTGCTCAAGCGGCTTAAGTTTTCCGGCACATTCTATGAGCCAGTCCGACATGCTCTGCCGGTTTATCCTTAAGCCCTGCCATGCGTAGCTCTGCGAGAGCCTGTAAAACGGTATGTGACGGGCAAACTTCTGGGTAAAGATATGTGCCAGAAGCGACGGGCTTGCAATCGAACGGTTTATCATCCGTTTTTCCTGGGCTGCCGCCGTTACTGCCGTTCCGTCGTCTTTTTCACAGTTTTTGCATTCATAGACCGGCCGGATGATTCTTTCTATATATTCTGATGCAGGTACGTGTATGATGTTTTCACTTGTTTCGTATCTCACCACGACCATTTTCGAACCGCACTGAGGGCACTTTCTTTTATCTTCCGGCAGTTCGAGCCTGTATTCACGGACAATCATGTTTTCAGGCCGTGCAATCTTTTTCCTTCCGGCCTTTGATTTCTTTTTTTCTGATTTTACTTTTCCGGCAACGCTTTCCGAGAGATTCTGGTCTGTAACTTCGCTTTCTTCAGATTCCTGATTTAGGACGGGATTAGGTTCATAGTCAAACAGATCCAGCTCCGGCTGGTCGTATGTGCATTTTTCAGAATGACGTGCGAATCTCCATGCCGTGAGCTTTTGAATCTGTTCCTGCTGGTCACGGATTATCTGTTCATTCTGTGCGTTGATTATGTCTTTCTGACGGATGATTTCATCTTTTTCTGAAAGACGATTCTTCTGTTCCACAATTATGGCGAGTGCTTCTTCTAATGTTTCCGGTTTTCCGTCTTTCATGCCTTGAATTCTAATGTATTTTTCAAAAAACGAAAACAATACAAAAGAATTCGATACAAGGAGTGGTTTTTGCTCAGAAAGCGCTCTCGTAGTGCACTTCCCGGTGCGCATGCCAGAAATCAATTCCCGAAAGAAGCATTGTAAGCTGCTCGCCGTTTATTTCTCTGGCTTCTTCCTCCGTATTCGGCCACGGCCAGGTCGCTTCTTCAAGTCTTTTCTGCGCAAGCCAGAATCCTGTTTTATCCCAGAAGATGACTTTCAGAAGTTTATGGGTCTTGTTGCAGAAAAGAAATACGTCTCCGCTCAAAGAGTGCTGCTTCATCTGCTTTTCAATAAGGTATGTAAGTCCTGCGATCCCA
>JAFPUF010000125.1 GCA_017395545.1 Treponema sp.
AAATTCTGCGTGAAATACTGATTTTATTGAAAGTGAAAGTATAAATTACGAGGTGAGACGAGTGAAGGAATCAAAGACTAAGACAGAAGTTAAGGACAAAAATTTAGTTTTTGCGGAACGTTTTGCTTCATTGCGTAAAAGTAGAGGGCTGACGCAGAGGGCAATAGCCGAAAAATTAGGAATAACAGATCGAGCTGTAAGTAAGTGGGAGACAGGGCGAGGAACACCCAAGTTCTCTGATACTCCAGTTTTGGCCTCGATTTTCGGAGTAACGACGGATTATTTATTCGGTTGCGAAAAAAGATAGACATGGAAGTGCAAGGTATGCTATACTACATACAATTAAAATTTAATGCGTGAAAGGAGAAGATAACTATGGCGTTGAGGCCATTAGAGTTAAAAGGTAGGCTTGCTAACGAAATTAAGCGTCGTCGCCTCATGTTGGGAATATCTTGTAAGGAATTGGCTCATGCCATAGATTGTGGCTACCGTGCTGTTTACAGGTGGGAAAATGGGGAATGTTTGCCTAAATTAAACATGTTGCTGAAATTGGCTGAAGCACTTCATGTTAGTGGAACGGAATTACTTTACCCCAGTGATAGCGTTGAACTTCCCATGACCAAGTTAGACGGAAGGGTAGTACAAGAAGTAAAACGTCTTCGTCTTTCGAGGAAAATCACGCAGGAAGAATTTGCGGAAAAAGTCGGTGTAACGTGGAGTACCGTAGCCAGATGGGAAACAAGAGAAGTAGAACCCGATGTTAAATACCTGCCTAAATTTGCAGAAATTTTGGGAGTATCAGAACAAGATTTATTGAATCCAACTTCAGACATGGAAGCCCCCAAAAAGTACGCAAAAGCCAGAGGCAGCGGATATAAAAAGAACAGAAAGGAAAAAATTATGACATAAACGTGAAAACGTCCCCAGAAGGTTTGATCGGCCAAGACTGGGAACGCTCTACAAAGTATCTTCGGAATTTATAAGCTCATCGAGTTTATAAAAAACCGAAACGTATTTTTTAGACGTTCCTATTTTAACACAAAGCGGCCTCAACCTTACAAGTGGAAAATAAATAAATTTTTTCAAGGAATTATCAGACCGAACGAGAAAAAAATTGATCGGAAACGGAGGTGAAAGGCTGATGATAACTGAAGAAAATGGAAATGAACATGGGTATGAGCAGAGAGAATTTGACATGCCAGAAAATCATCAGTCTGAAAACGCCTCCCAGCAAGACGATTTTTGGTTTAGGGAAATAGAAAATTCATGGGAAAGAAGCCTTGAGAAATTCCATGAATGGTACGACATGTATGCTGAGTATGCGTATTTTAAGGAAAAAATAATCAGTAAAACCGGCAAAAAAGGGAAGAAAAATAATTTTTACTGGTTAGAAACGAACGACATATATTTTGAGAGAATACAACGAGCGGTAAAGACCGACCGAGATTATTGGATTTCAGCGGCAGAAGTTTCTGAACGAATAAAGGACAAAGACGGAAAGCCAGTATTGCGAGAGAAATGGATAAGTCAAATTAGATGTCATTTTTTGATATTAGACTTGAAGGAAGCCAGCAAAGCGGAAAATCTCGGACTTGAATTTACCTTATGGGAGAAGCACATAACAGAGCTTGTGCTTGAACATTGCCGTCAGCGCAGACTACCCGAACCGATAATATGGGGAGACCATGAAGAAGTAGTAATTTTATGGCCATTAAGAGACCCATATTATAAAGCCGGGCCAGAAATAAATCATTTTTATAATAACAGGGGAGAAATATTTGAAGATAGTTTTGCGTTTAATTATAAATGGAACGAGGTACAGAATTTATTATATGAGGACTTAAAATATCTGGGAGCGAACCCGAAAAGAAAGCACGCAGTAACGATGTTGCGAGTGCCGGGAACGTTTAATACTCATGCTAATGCGCCCGTGCGTTTACTTCATGACGCAGAAATAACAACGATCGAAGAACTGAATAAAGGACTTGCTTATGTTCGTGAAGCTGTGAAGAACGAGCAAAAAATCGAGCGTCCTAATCTTCAGGCACAATTACAGGAAATTGAAGACGAGTACAAGAGATTTTTGGAGTTCAGTGAAGCACTTGACGCAATCGACGCAGACGTTGAAGAAACCGCTACAAAGTCTAAGAGTAAAAAGTCGAAAGCGAAATCGACGGCTTCCAAACCGAAAGAATCTAAAACGACACAGAAGAAGAAGCAATCTAAATCTTCAGTCGGAATTAAACCTGAAAAAGTTTCAAAGCCCGAAGTCCGAGAAAGTTCACCAGAAAAATCTGGAGATTTGACAGTACCGCCGGAGAGACAGGGAGAATATGAACAATTCTTAGAGCAGATTAAGCAAGATGTGTTACAGATTCACCCTGCAAACGACAGTAACATAACAATAAAACGCGGAGAAAATTATTCTCAGGTATTTCAGAAATATGTGTGCTTGTGTCTGAAGAAAGAAAATGAAGCGTGGCGACAAATATTCGTAAGTCCACGTGAATTAGAGAAAAAACTGACGGAATTATGGTTAAGGCCAGATTTCTCAACTCATCATATTTATATTTCACAGGCTTCATTTTTGAGCAATAACAGCAGGAAGATTGATGATGTGGCTTCGTTTAGTGTAAGTTTCCTTGATATAGACGGGAAATTTGCGAAAGAAGATAAGGACTTAACGCCATACGAAAGGGCAAACCTGATAATCGAATTTTGCCGCGCAAAAGCAATCCCATTGCCGAACATAATAGTGTTCAGCGGTAACGGTATTCATGTAAAGTGGCTTTATAAGACCACAATAACGAGGGAAAAATTAAATCGTTGGGAGAGGCTTCAAAAGAAACTCTGGAAGTTATTTGAAGAATTCGGAGCAGACCCACAGGCGAAGGACGCGGCGAGAGTTCTCAGAATCCCCGGAACGAAGAACTGCAAGCCGGAAACTGTTGACAGGGATGTTCGAGTAGTTAAATTCAATCCAGAACGTTGCGAATTTGAGGAGTTAGAGGCGAGAATCAATGAGTTACTCCCCACAGATGAGGAGAGCCTTCAGGACGCTCCCGAAACGATGGCGATCCCCGAAGTTGAAACTCCAGCCTCCGAAAATGTACCTTGCTTCTATGTGAAGAACGAGACGACGGGCGTAACGGAGTTTGTGAAGACGCATGAAATGTCCGAATATTTGAGCCGTCAAGACAAAACGCATGTGTTAAGACGTTCAATAGCGGAATTTTGGAAGCCTGAATTGAAAGCCGTAAGGAGAATATATTGCAATTACGTAGTGCTTTCCTCCGAGAAAGTTCCGGGAACGAATTTAGAGGAACAGGCGGCAAATATCCGAAAGCATTGCGCTGAATATTGGAACGGATTAAGTTTCCAAGAGCCGAACGGGATAATGTTATTCAAGGACAAAATAATAGTAGTCTGGAAGTATGTATTAAGTGATTATTTGCCGAGAAAAGCATTACCTCGCTGGAAAAGGACGCAGGAATATCTTTGCTACCATTTTGCGGACTGGGGAGCAAGGGACGACGCGGAATATCAGGAAGTAACAGGATTGTTGCCAATCGCAGGATTTACAGGTAATGCGAGTGAAGTTTTTACGTCAACGGCAAGATATAAATTCGATGATTTAGCGAGCCAAATTTTGCGTTATACGCAGAAGGAAGTCAAAGACTATAAAAAGAAGCAAGCCGAAGAAAAAGCGAAAACGAAAGAGGACTTGAAAACGCTTGCGAAGAAAAAACGAACGTCTAAATCCAAGAAAGGACACACGGAAGCGTTTGACGGAATGGCCGGACGCAGATTCGCGGATATACTTCGCTTAATAGAATTAAGGAAAGATACACGAGGAGAAGTTCCAGAGGGACACCGAGAACTGAGCGTGTTCTGGGCAATGAATTTTGCGGCGCAGGCTGGATTAGTAAGCGACCAGAAAGATTTTGATGCTTTAACGCAGAAACTAATAGATGAAAACGGCTTAGAATTTCGTAGTGAAAGCAACATACGTCAATTTAACTCATTGAGGGAAAGATTTATTAGGCAAGACAGGGAATTATATAAAGCCTTAACGGGTACGTTGATAGATCAGTTAGGAATAAAGCCCTCAGAACAAGAAGGACTTGAAGTGCTAAGAGAAATTCCGAAGAAGGAAAAGAAGACAACGGAGCCGAAAGCCCCCTCGCTTGAAAGTCTGAAGTTGTGGGAATTAGAGGGAATATCGCGCCGGACATGGTATCGTCGTCGTAAAGCCGAACGTGAATCCTTGAAAAAAGAAGAAGCAGAAAGACAATATTCGCTTACAGAACATAAAATTTTCATAGCAAAAGTAATCGAAAAAATTGCACGAATTGTATATACAAAAGAAACTATTGACACTGCGCGCGCTTATATTATGAGGGGGGGAGAGAGATATTGTTATTGTGGGTATATAGGGAGTAGTGGGTTAAGGAAAACTGAATTGAGATTGAGACGGAGAAGCAGAGAGGTCTGTGAAGTTTGCGAATCTGATAATCCCGATAGTCGAGAGATTGCGTTAAGGAGTGGAGCGGTTGAACGGTTATCGAATAGGGGAGAAGAGGAGAG